>NZ_CP118480.1:2729250-3032500 GCF_030450055.1 Gallaecimonas kandeliae | reverse complement strand
GTCCAACGTTAATCGGGGCAGGGTGAGTCGGCTCCTAAGGCGAGGGCGAAAGCCGTAGTCGATGGGAAACAGATTAATATTTCTGTACTTCTATGCAATGCGAGGGGGGGACGGAGAAGGCTAGGCAGGCATGGCGTTGGTTGTCCATGTGAAAGTGCGTAGGCTGGGGACTTAGGCAAATCCGGGTCCCTATAAGTCGAGACACGAGACGAGTCACTACGGTGACGAAGCTGTTGATGCCACGCTTCCAGGAAAAGCCTCTAAGCTTCAGTTGCATAGGAACCGTACCCCAAACCAACACTGGTGGTCAGGTAGAGAATACCAAGGCGCTTGAGAGAACTCGGGTGAAGGAACTAGGCAAAATAGTACCGTAACTTCGGGAGAAGGTACGCTCTTGTTTGTGAAGGACTTGCTCCGTAAGCAGACGAGAGTCGCAGTGACCAGGTGGCTGGGACTGTTTATCAAAAACACAGCACTGTGCAAACTCGAAAGAGGACGTATACGGTGTGACACCTGCCCGGTGCCGGAAGGTTAATTGATGGGGTTAGCCGTAAGGTGAAGCTCTTGATCGAAGCCCCGGTAAACGGCGGCCGTAACTATAACGGTCCTAAGGTAGCGAAATTCCTTGTCGGGTAAGTTCCGACCTGCACGAATGGTGTAACCATGGCCACGCTGTCTCCACCCGAGACTCAGTGAAATTGAATTCGCTGTGAAGATGCAGTGTACCCGCGGCTAGACGGAAAGACCCCGTGAACCTTTACTACAGCTTGACACTGAACATTGAGCCTACTTGTGTAGGATAGGTGGGAGGCTATGAAACCAGGACGCCAGTTCTGGTGGAGCCAACCTTGAAATACCACCCTGGTATGTTTGATGTTCTAACTTAGACCCGTTATCCGGGTTGAGGACAGTGTCTGGTGGGTAGTTTGACTGGGGCGGTCTCCTCCCAAAGAGTAACGGAGGAGCACGAAGGTTGGCTAATCCTGGTCGGACATCAGGAGGTTAGTGCAATGGCATAAGCCAGCTTAACTGCGAGACTGACACGTCGAGCAGGTACGAAAGTAGGTCATAGTGATCCGGTGGTTCTGAATGGAAGGGCCATCGCTCAACGGATAAAAGGTACTCCGGGGATAACAGGCTGATACCGCCCAAGAGTTCATATCGACGGCGGTGTTTGGCACCTCGATGTCGGCTCATCACATCCTGGGGCTGAAGTCGGTCCCAAGGGTATGGCTGTTCGCCATTTAAAGTGGTACGCGAGCTGGGTTCAGAACGTCGTGAGACAGTTCGGTCCCTATCTGCCGTGGGCGTTGGATGATTGAAGGGAGTTGCTCCTAGTACGAGAGGACCGGAGTGAACGAACCTCTGGTGTTCGGGTTGTCACGCCAGTGGCACTGCCCGGTAGCTAAGTTCGGAATCGATAACCGCTGAAAGCATCTAAGCGGGAAGCGAGCCCTGAGATGAGTCATCCCTGAGACTTCGAGTCTCCTAAAGGGTCGTTGAAGACTACGACGTTGATAGGCTGGGTGTGTAAGCGTAGTGATACGTTGAGCTAACCAGTACTAATTGCCCGTGCGGCTTAACCATACAACACCCAAAGGGTTTTGTAGGACGCCAAAGAAGGCGAGAAACTCAAAGCATTGTTATCAGCTAATCCGAATTGAATAAGTTGGCCCGCAAGGGCGGACTTAAATGAATTCGCCTGGCGGCAATAGCGCTGTGGAACCACCTGAACCCATTCCGAACTCAGAAGTGAAACGCAGCCGCGCCGATGGTAGTGTGGCATTCGCCATGTGAGAGTAGGTCACCGCCAGGCACCTAACACGAAACGCAAAACCCCCGACCGAAAGGCCGGGGGTTTTTGCATTTTGGGCTACGCCCGGCGGTGACTCACTCCCACATCACGGCCACCGCGCTACGCGTGTGGCATGGCGGTTGGCCTCCCTGCCAACCGTCCTTCGGACCGTGCTGACGCACGTCCAAGCGCCGGTTCCCGACGCGCTTGTCGCCATGTGATGCAGCTTCAACACCTTGGGAGAGCAGGGCGAGCGCGGATAACAGCCCAAGCAAACGGCTTTGCTTGGGCCCGCAACGAGCGGGTCGCGCTCTGCGCGGCCCTGGCCACCGCCAGGCTTCATCAGTGGCTCTGGCTCTCATCTCTTGTATTGCTCTGCTAATCAGTCCCGTTGTAGAAAACCATCCCTGGCCAGTTACCCGGCTCGGCCATCCAGGTCTCGTATTCACCTGCTCCCAGGTCGTGCTTGGGATTCGATGCTGACTGTTAAGCTTTCGATAAGGTAAATGGCCGAGCTTGTGAGAAGCTAGACTGTAATCATCGAAAATCTATAACAAGGGGTAGACCCGTATGCAGCTCCAGGATTGCTTTTCAAAACCTCATTTGCTCCCCCATATACCTGAGGTGGTACAGGATCTGATCGCCACTTTCGAACAGCCTGACCCTGACTTGAACCGCATCGTGACGGATTTGGAACAGGACCCTGTGCTGTCGGCCAAAGTGCTGAGATTGGCCAATTCCAGCCGCTTCGGTGGGGTAAGGGAAATTTCCTCTGTCAGGGAGGCGGCCATTCGCCTTGGCCTGGACAGGTTGCGGACACTGGTCATAGCGTCAGGCCTGACCTTTGCTACCAAGTCTGTAGAAGGCATTGATATCCAGGCTTTCTGGAAGAACAGCTTTATGACCGCGGAGGTCTGCCGTTTCCTGGCGGTCGCGGCGGGCTTGCCTGCTGAACAGCACTTCACCTGTGGCATGCTCCACGACCTGGGCCTACTGATCCTGGTGCTGACCTTACCGAACAAGGCCGATGATGCCAGGGCCCTGGCTTTACGGCAGGGACGGGCTGAGGCCGAGCAGGCCGTATTGGGTTTTACAACGGCCGACATCGGTGCCGAGCTGGCATACCGTTGGCAGTTCCCGGAGATCGTAGTAGCGGGGCTTAGGCAACAATTTGCTCCCCTGGCGGCGGAGCGGTTTTCCTCGGAAGCCGCCATCCTCTATCTGAGCAACTGGCTGTTGGCCCTGCCGGGGCCGCTGAAAGAGGCTCCTGAGATCTGGCCTCAAAAAACAGCCCAGGCACTGGGGTTGGATTGGGCTGCACTCAATGCCGCCCATGAGACAGTACTGCGCGAGGGAAGCCCCTTCCTGATTGCCGTATAAAAAGAAAGCAATCAGTCAGTTTTCGGTTTCAAAGGTCTTTACCTGTAAGCCCCAGTAGCTATAATGGCTCCGCTTTACAGGGGCGTAGTTCAATTGGTAGAGCACCGGTCTCCAAAACCGGGTGTTGGGGGTTCGAGTCCCTCCGCCCCTGCCAGATAAAAGAAAACCCTGCTCTTCGGAGTGGGGTTTTTGCTTTCTAGCCCCCAACAGCCTCGCTTGGCGAGCCGTTGTGGGCCGGTGGCCGGACCCTCGAGTCCCTCCGCCCCTGCCAGATAAAAGAAAACCCTGCTCTTCGGAGCGGGTTTTTTGCTTTTTAGACCCCAACAGCCTCGTTTCGCGAGCCGTTGTGGACCGGCGGCCGGACCCTCGTGTCCCTCCGCCCCTGCCAGATAAAAGAAAACCCTGCTCTTCGGAGCGGGGTTTTGCTTTTTTGGGGATAGCTGCCGCTTCCAGGATGGTAGATTTGCCCTCCCCAACGCCGTCTTGAAGCTGGTTTAGACCAGTGATAACCCCACTCCTTTTCCTTCCGTCGATCAAGGTCGTCGTTGCAGCGCCCCAGCGTCAAGCAAGGAAATTGACTTTTAGTTGCTTGTTGAGCGTTTTCTTGTCGTCTACCTTTAAAACCTTCTGCTCTTTCCTGACATGGGCTAAAGGGCAACAACCCTGATCACAGGAGGTGGTCCATGAAGGAACAGGGATGCAAGACATTACTCGATGTGTTCATCTCGACAGCCTTGGTGCCGCAGTTGTTCCTGGCCCTCCCAATCCAAACTCCACCTCCCAATGGGCTAGTCTCCGCTCCAACATCGTAGCTCTTCATTGGCCTGCTTTGGCCAGTACGTCGGTAAAGCTTATCTGGCGCCTGGCAACCTGTTACTCAACAACAAGGATCTGGTTATGTCACAGCTCAGCACCCGCTACTCGGTACGTGAACTGCAACAGCAATATGATGCCGGCAACAAAAAGCCCCTGGAGAACCTGATCAGGGCCTGGATGGGGATCAAGGCCTTGCCGCCCGATGACCTCAACTCCTTCTTTGTCATAGGGGGCTATCACGGTGAGCCCTTCGCAGGTCAAGGGGCCACTGACCCGTCCTACTGGGGCGGTTACTGTAATCACGGCAACGTGCTCTTTCCCACCTGGCACCGCGTCTATATCTGGCGTATCGAAAAGGCCTTGCAGTCCATAGTGCCTGGTGTGACCCTGCCTTACTGGGACGAGACCAGCGAACAGACCCTCAAGCTGGGTATCCCCGCCGTTCTCACCGACCAGCAATTCGAGCTGGACGGCCAGAAGGTCGATAACCCGTTGCGTTCCTATGTGCTGCAGAAGGCGGTCAACGACGCCGTCCAGGGGGACGATAATCTCTATACCAAGCCGGCCGGTTACGAGACGGTGCGTTATCCCCTCTCTGGCCTGGTGGGGACTCCCGAGGCCAGGGAAGCAACCCGGGCCCATAACTCGGATTTCCCCGACCCGGTGAAAAACACCGAGCTGCTCAACCAGAATGTCATGGCCTGGCTCAAGGGGGATGATGTCACCAATACGGATCCCAATCCGCAAAAGGGCGGCGTCTACTGGCAGTTCGAAACCTGCCTGAAGGCGCCCAACTACACCGCCTTCTCCAACACCACATCGGGGGCGGCCTGGAACAAGGCCAACGCCGGCCTGGTGGTGCCTCTGGAGCAACCCCACAACGACGTTCACCTGGCGGTGGGGGGCTTCGACGTGCCCAATCAAGGGGAGTCCGGCCAGATCCCGGGTGCCAACGGCGATATGGGGGAGAACAATACCGCCGGCCTGGATCCCATCTTCTTCTTCCACCACTGCAACGTGGACCGCATGTTCTGGCTCTGGCAGGTACAGAACGGCTTTAAGGACCAGTTCGACATCATCGCGGGCTTTGCCGGCACCAGCGCCAATACCCTGTCGGCCGGTGGCCAGGGCCCGGCCGTGGGCCAGGAAATGGGTGAGGAACTGACCATGGACACCCCCCTCTATCCCTTCCTCAAGGCGCCAGGGGTCAACTTCACCTCCAGGGATTGCATCAATATCGAGACCCAACTGGGGGTTACCTATAGCCCCGGTTCCCTGGCCGGCGGCCAGCGCCTCTTTGCCACCGAAGCGGTAGCGCCCAGCCGCAAGCTGAGGGTTTCCGGCATAGACCGCAGCCTCTTCAACGGCTCCTTCGTGATCAGCGCCTATGCCACCATAGACGGCGAGCGTCATTACCTGGGGCACCAGTCGGTGCTCAGCCGCTGGAACGTCAAGTACTGCAAGAACTGCCAGACCCACATCGGTGTCGAGGCCTTCTTCGACCTCTCTGATCTCAGCGAAAGCGAACTAAGCAAGGCCGAATTCAGCATCGAGATCCAGCACAGAGGCAAGGAACTGCCCAAGGCTCTCCACTACCAGTGCGAAGTCGTCGCTTGAAGGCCCGGGGAGGGGGCCCACCCCTCCCCAACCTTTCCCCCTGCCGCCACAAGCTCTTATACTGGAGCCCTTTCCCCAGGAGTGGCGACATTGGATTACCTCAAGGCCCTTGGCCTGACCCATTTCGTGCCCAAAGCCGCGCAGCGCGAACCCGTGCTGGGGGTGAGCTTTGCCCTGGACGCCGAGACCCGCCCCTTCTGCCAGGCCGTGGCCAAGGCTTTGGGTTTGGCACTGGTGGAAGAAGCGGCCGGCCTGCATTGGGGTCAAGGGGGGGATATCGACTTGGCTCCCCACCTCTGCCTGGGTTCAGCCCAGCACAAGCGCGCACTTTGGCAGCAACTCTATGACGCCTATGATGCTCAGCACCGCCAGCCCAGCTGATCTGCCCTTTATCCATCGCATCGAGGCCAGCCAGCTATACCCCTGGTCCGAGGCTCAACTGGCAGGCTGTTTCGGTGAGGGCTACCGGGTGCGGCTGCTCTGGCTGGAGGACGAGCCGGTGGGCTTTTCCATCTGCCAGCGGGTACTGGACGAGTCCACCCTCTTCAACATCTGCGTCTTGCCCGAACAGCGGGGCCTGGGCCTGGGCAAGGTGCTGATGAAGGACCTTGTCGATGAAGCCAGGGCCGCCGGCGACAGCGCCCTTTTCCTTGAGGTGCGTGCCGGCAATGCCCCCGCCATCGCCCTCTACCAGCGTTTTGGATTCGAGGAAGTGGGCCGCCGCAAACACTACTACCCGGCGGGCAGCGAAAGGGAAGACGCCCTGGTTATGCGCTTGGAGCTGGACAGGGTATAATCCGCCGCTACGTTTTTCAGTTGGTGAGCAGCCCATGTCCATCCCTGCCGAGGTCGCCAAGCGCCGTACCTTCGCCATTATCAGTCACCCCGATGCGGGTAAGACCACCATCACCGAGAAGGTGCTGCTGTTCGGGCAGGCCATCCAGAAAGCCGGTACCGTCAAGGGCCGCGGCTCGGGCCAGCACGCCAAATCCGACTGGATGGAAATGGAAAAAGAGCGGGGCATCTCAGTCACCACCTCCGTGATGCAGTTTCCCTATGACGACTGCCTGGTGAACCTGCTGGACACCCCCGGCCACGAAGACTTCTCCGAAGATACCTACCGCACCCTGACGGCGGTGGACTCCTGCCTGATGGTCATCGACTCCGCCAAGGGTGTCGAAGACAGGACCATAAAGCTGATGGAAGTCACCCGGCTGCGCGATACCCCCATCCTCACCTTCATGAACAAGATGGACCGCGAGATCCGTGACCCCATGGAGCTGATGGACGAAGTGGAGAACGTGCTGAAGATCCGCTGTGCCCCCATCACCTGGCCCATCGGCTGCGGCAAGGGCTTCAAGGGCGTTTACCATATCGCCAACGACGAGATCATTCTCTACAAGTCTGGCCAAGGCCACACCATCCAGGAACGCCGAGTGATCAAGGGCCTGGACAACCCCGAGCTGGACGCCTTGCTGGGCGGCGATGCCCAGGATCTGCGCGACGAGCTGGAGCTGGTGCAGGGCGCCTCCAACGAGTTCGACCTGGACGCCTTCCTCAAGGGCGAGCTGACCCCGGTGTTCTGGGGTACGGCCCTGGGCAACTTCGGTGTCGACCACATGCTGGACGGCCTCACCGCCTGGGCCCCTGCGCCCCAAGCACGCGAGAGCGATACCCGCACCGTCACCGCCAGCGACGAGGCCTTCAGTGGCTTCGTGTTCAAGATCCAGGCGAACATGGATCCCAAGCACCGTGACCGGGTGGCCTTCCTGCGTATCGTCTCCGGCAAGTACCAGAAGGGCATGAAGATGCATCACGTGCGTCTCGGCAAGGACGTCAACATCGCCGACGCCCTGACCTTCATGGCCGGAGACCGCGCCGCCGTGGAAGAGGCCTGGGCCGGTGACATCATAGGCCTGCACAACCACGGCACCATCCAGATCGGTGACACCTTCACCCAGGGTGAGAAGATGAAGTTCACCGGCATCCCCAACTTTGCCCCCGAACTCTTCCGTCGCATCCGTTTGAAGGATCCCCTCAAGCAGAAGCAGCTGCTCAAGGGCCTGGTGCAGCTCTCCGAAGAAGGCGCAGTGCAGGTGTTCCGCCCCATCGACAACAACGATCTCATCGTTGGCGCCGTGGGCGTGCTGCAGTTCGACGTGGTGGTGGCTCGCCTCAAGGCCGAGTACAACGTCGAGGCCATCTACGAGCCCATCAACGTGGCTACTGCCCGCTGGGTGGAATGTGGCGACGCCAAGAAACTGGCCGACTTCGAGCGCAAGTGTTCCCTGAACCTGGCCCTGGACGGCGGCGACAACCTCACCTACATAGCGCCCACCATGGTCAACTTGAACCTGACCCAGGAGCGTTACCCGGATATCATCTTCCATAAGACCCGGGAACACTAAAGGAGAAGCCCCGCCGTCGCGGGGCTTTTTTTATGCTGATCGACAGCCACTGCCACCTGGATTTCGACGAGCTCAAGCCCTTGGCACCGCTGCTGGATGCCTGCCGCGCCGCCAGCATAGGCGCCCTGGTGGTGCCGGGGGTGAGCCTCGAGCACCTGGACAGGCCCCTGACGCTGGCCCGCCGTTACCCCGGCATCTGGCCGGCGGCCGGTTTCCACCCCTGGCACCTGCCGGCCGACAGGGGCGCCATAGTGCGGCTGCGGGACTTCGCTCGGGTCCATGCCGATGAGCTGGTGGCCATAGGGGAGGCGGGGCTCGACAAGCACAAGGGGCCGGATTTGGCCGAGCAGCAGTGGTGGCTGGAACAGCAGCTGGCCCTGGCCCTGGAGCTCGGCAAGCCGGTGATACTGCACAGCGTCGGCACCCACGCCAAACTGCTGCCGATCCTCCGATCTTTCAAAGGCCTGCGAGGGGTGATCCACGCCTTCTCCGGTAGTGCCGAACAGGCCTGTGAATTCGTGAAGCTGGGCTTTTACTTGGGAGTAGGCGGCGTCATCACCAGGGACAGCGCCCACAAGACCAGGGCCGCTCTCAAGGCGGTGGCGGTGGAGAAGCTGCTGCTGGAAACCGACGCCCCCAGCATGTTGCCACAGGGGCTGCCTGGGCCTTTTAACAGCCCAATCCATTTACGCCATATTCACAAGTTGTTAGCGGAACTGCTGGAAATGGAGCCAAGTCTATTGGGGCAAGTACTTACCACCAACACTAAGCAGCTGTTTCTCAGCGATGAAACGGGACAGGCGTCAAGAAAAACGTTTCTTTGAGGCTGGGCTTATGGAAGCCTTTCGCTATAATGCGCGCCGACCTGTTCGTCAGTAACAGGCAGACAAAAAACAAACTCTGAGGAATGGTGGCTTCATGAATATCCTGATGGGTCTGGTGGGGATCGTAACCCTGCTCGCCATCGCTGTGCTGTTGTCCGACAACCGCAAGGCGATCAACATCCGCACCGTGTCTGGCGCTTTTGCCATACAGGCGGCTTTCGCGGCTTTCGTACTTTATGTGCCTTTCGGCCAAGACGTGCTGCAGTCCGTATCCAACGGCGTACAGGCCGTGATCAACGCTTCACAGCAGGGCATCAGCTTCCTGTTCGGCGGCCTGGTTTCCGGCAAGATGTTTGAAGTCTTCGGCGGCGGCGGTTTCGTATTCGCCCTGCGTGTACTGCCGATCATCGTCTTCTTCTCTTCCCTGATCGCCGTCCTTTACTACCTGGGCGTCATGCAGTGGGTGATCAACATCATCGGTGGTGCCCTGCAGAAGGCCCTGGGCACTTCCCGCCCCGAGTCCCTGTCCGCCACCGCCAACATCTTCGTGGGCCAGACCGAGGCTCCCCTGGTGGTGCGCCCCTTCATCGCCAAGATGACCCAGTCCGAGCTGTTCGCCATCATGGTCGGCGGTTTGGCCTCTGTGGCCGGCTCCGTACTGGCGGGCTACGCCTCCCTGGGTGTTGAGCTCAAGTACCTGATCGCCGCGTCCTTCATGGCTGCCCCCGGCGGCCTGCTGATGGCCAAGATCATCAAGCCTGAGACCGAGACCCCCAACCAGAACCTGGAGCAGGTCATCGACGACAGCGAAGACCAGCCGGCCAACGTCATCGACGCCGCCGCTTCCGGTGCTGGCGCCGGTCTGCACCTGGCCCTGAACGTAGGCGCCATGCTGCTGGCCTTCATCGGCCTGATCGCTCTGCTGAACATCCTGCTGGGCGGCATCGGCGGCTGGTTCGGCATGCCCGACCTGTCCCTGCAGATGATCCTGGGCTACCTGTTCGCCCCCCTGGCCTTCCTGATCGGTGTGCCCTGGCATGAAGCCGTCACCGCCGGTTCCTTCATCGGCCAGAAGCTGGTGGTGAACGAGTTCGTTGCCTACATCGACTTCGTGGGCAAGGCCAAGGAGCTGTCCGCTCACACCCAGGCGATCATCACCTTCGCCCTGTGCGGCTTCGCCAACCTGTCCTCCATCGCCATCCTGCTGGGCGGCCTGGGCGGCATGGCCCCGACTCGTCGCCACGACATCGCCCGGATGGGTATCAAGGCGGTACTGGCAGGCTCCCTGTCCAACCTGATGAGCGCCACCCTGGCTGGCCTGTTCCTGGCCCTGGCCGCTCATTAAGAAGTCTTTAAAATGTTACAAAAAGAGGGGGCCTTGCCCCTCTTTTTTTTACCTCAAAGTTAATGCTTACTCCCTCTTCAATCCCTTATACAATCTGCGTCACCTTTCCTTACAAAAGCCCTTGAACTACCCTTCGGATTTCATTGTAATCCCCGCCGGCTTCATTACCGGCTCTGCCGGACCATAAACTAAAAAATGCTGTTCACAGGATGATTCCCATGAAACTGAAAATGCAGCTTGCTGCCGCGGCCCTGGCCGTCGGCGCCCTGAGCACAAGCGCCAACGCGACTGACTTCTCCGGTGGCATCCACAAGAGTGACTACAAGTGGATGACCTTCAACCTGATGCATAGCGAAGACAACCGCCTGCCTTTCCAGAATAAAAAAGATACCTACCTGGAAATGGAGTTCGGTGGTCGCTCCGGCATCGTCGACATGTACGGCTATGTGGACTTCTTCGACGTCCTGAACAGCAGCAGCGACTCCCTGCACAACGGCGACAACTTCTTCGCCAAGCTGGCTCCTCGCTTCTCCCTGGACGCCATGACCGGCAAAGACCTGTCCTTCGGCCCCGTCAAGGAGCTGTACATCGCCACCGTCACCAACATCGGTGACCACGGCGCCTTCGGCGGCCTCTGGGAGCACTACATAGGTCTGGGTTCCGACGTGCAGGTGCCCTGGTTCGGCAAGATGGGCCTGAATCTTTACGCCCGCTATGTCCGTGAAAACTTCGGCGGCAAGGACGAGAAGAAGTGGGACGGTTACATGCTGTCCACCAACTGGTTCAAGCCGGTCAAGACCTTCGCCGACGGCTCCTTCATCAGCTACCAGGGCTACCTGGACTACAAATTCGGCGCCAACGAAGTGGGCAGCCAGCCTGGCCGCAGCAAGACCAGCACCGAGTGGTTCAACGGTATCTACTACCACACTGACCGCTACGCCATCGGTTACGGCCTGAAGTACTACAACCAGATGGCCTTCTTCACCGACGCCTCTGACCTGACCGGCGTTCGTCAGGACACCACCGGCTTCGGTCATTACTTCAGCATCAACTACAAGTTCTAAGTTGAGCCGAAGAAAAAGCCCTCCGATTGGAGGGCTTTTTTATCAGCGGAATTCCAGCTTCTTGACCTTGAGGGCCAAGAGTCCCTTCTGCCACTGGGTGGGGCTGATGCCCTCCACCCAGAGCTCGCGGCTGTCCCTGTCCTGGCCCTGGCGCAGGTAGCTGTCCGGCAGCCGGTATTCGGCCTGCCAGAGGGTGAGCTCCTGCTGCTTGAGCAGCTTGCCGTCATCGCCGTAGAAACTGACCTCGGCCAGCACCTTCACCACGTTCTCGGTGTTCTGATTTTCAAGGCCGAAAGTCAGGCCCAGGCGCTCGCCGTCCCAGCGGTGGTGGGCCAGGCGGACCTTGACCCCGTCCTTGGCCGTGGCGCCCAGCAGCTCGGGTTTGGCCAGGACGGCCGGGGCCAGGCCCTTGTCCTTTTCGGCCATCAGCACATATTCCCAGGTGAAGTCGTCCTTGAGGCTCACCAGGGCACCGTTTGGCAGCTTGACCCTGGCCACCTCGGCGGCATGGGCCGTACTTGCCAGGCCAAGCAGCAGGGCGGCCTCAGCGAATCGTTTCAACATGATCAGGTTCCGGTTTTTGGTCCAGGTCTTGGTGTGGAAAGTACCACTTCAATGGTCATTCTGGCATACTCACGGCGCCCTCAGGGGCAGATAAAAAAACAGATCCTGGCGAGGGAAAATGGATTTTCCGCAACCTGTCTACAATCTTCACGGAACCAAGTCCGCCCCCGTGACCTGCAACTGCAGGTCGAGCTTTGGCATCTTGTGCCCCGGCTTGGGTTTTGTCGGCCTCTTTTTGGCTTCGGTCGACCCCCGCAACAGCCTGGATGCAACCACAAAGGGGACACCCCATGATTGATATCAAGAATGCTGCCCAGCAGGCGCTGGGTCTGATGGATCTCACCACCCTCAACGACAACGACACCGACGCCAAGGTCGTGGCCCTCTGCCATGACGCCGTCACCCCTGTGGGCAACACGGCCGCCATCTGCATCTACCCCCGCTTCATTCCCGCCGCCCGCAAGGCGCTGCGCGAGCTGGGCGTGGAAGGCAAGGTCAAGATTGCCACCGTCACCAATTTCCCCCTGGGCGGAGACGACATCGAAGTAGCGGTTGCCGAGACCCGCGCCGCCGTTGCCTACGGTGCCGACGAGGTGGACGTGGTCTTCCCCTACCGCGCCCTGATGGCCGGTAACGAGGAAGTCGGCTTCGAACTGGTCAAGGCCTGTAAGGCCGCCTGCGGCGATGTGCTGCTCAAGGTCATCATCGAGAGCGGCGAGCTCAAGGAGCCGGCCCTTATCCGTAAGGCCTCCGATCTGTCCATCGCCGCCGGTGCCGACTTCATCAAGACTTCCACCGGCAAGGTGGCCGTCAACGCCACCCTGGAAGCGAGCGAAATCATGCTGACCGCCATCAAGGACAGCGGCAAGGACATCGGCTTCAAGCCCGCCGGCGGCGTCCGCAATGCCACCGATGCCGCCCAGTACCTCGAGCTGGCCGAGCGCATCATGGGCCAGGGCTGGCTGAGCCCGGCCCATTTCCGTTTTGGTGCCTCCAGCCTGCTGGGCAACCTGTTGAACACCCTGGGTGTCGAGACCGCGGAGCAACAAGGGGGCTACTGATGCTGGCGCAGGAAATCATCCGCAAAAAGCGGGATGGCCTGCCTTTGTCCGGTGAAGAGATCCGTTTCTTCGTCGACGGCATCAGGGACAATATGGTCAGCGAGGGGCAGATAGCCGCGCTGGCCATGGCCATCTATTTCAACGACATGAACCTGGACGAGCGGGTGGCCCTGACCGGCGCCATGCGCGACTCCGGCCAGGTGCTGAGCTGGGGCGACCTGGATCTGCCGGGCCCTGTGGTGGACAAGCATTCCACCGGCGGCGTGGGGGATCTGGTGTCCCTGGTGCTCGGGCCCCTGGTGGCCGCCTGTGGCGGCTATGTGCCCATGATCTCCGGCCGTGGCCTCGGCCATACCGGTGGCACCCTGGACAAGCTGGAAGCCATACCGGGCTACAACGTCACCCCGGACGACGCCACCTTCAGGCGCCTGGTCAAGGACTGCGGCATCGCCATCATAGGCCAGACCGGCAGCCTGGCCCCGGCCGACAAACGCTTCTACGCCACCCGTGACATCACCGCTACGGTCGAGTCCATCGCCCTCATCACGGCGTCCATCCTCTCCAAGAAACTGGCCTGCGGCCTGGACGCCCTGGTGATGGACGTCAAGGTGGGCAGCGGCGCCTTCATGCCGACCTATGAAGACTCCAAGGCCCTGGCCCGCTCCATCGTCGATGTGGCCAATGGTGCCGGCACCCGTACCCATGCCCTCTTGACGGACATGAACCAGGTGCTGGCCTCGAGCGCCGGCAATGCCGTGGAGATCGGCGAGACGGTGCGCTACCTCAAGGGCGAGGGCCATAACCCCCGCCTGCACCAGGTGGTGATGAGCCTCGGCGCGGAGATGCTCAAATTAGGCGGCCTTGCCCAGGATGACAGCGAGGCCCAGGCGAGGCTTGACCAGGCTTTGGCCAGCGGCGCCGCCGCCGAGCGCTTCGCCAAGATGGTGGCCGGCCTTGGCGGCCCCACCGACTTTATGGAAAAGAGCGAGCTCTACCTGCCCAAGGCGCCCCTTAGCCGGGCCGTCTACGCCAAGGCTCAGGGGACAGTCGCTGCCATGGACACCCGGGCCCTGGGCCTGACCGTGGTGGGCCTCGGCGGCGCCCCCCGCCGCGCCGAGGACAAGATTGACCACAGCGTCGGCCTCACCGATCTCATCCAACTGGGGCAGGGCACCGACAGGCCGCTCGCCGTCATCCACGGCCGAAGCCCGGCCGACCTGGACGCGGCCGAAGCCGCCATCCAGGGCGCCATCGAACTTGGCGACTACCAGCCCACTCCCGTTGTCTACGAGGTGCTGAAATGAAAAGAGCCTTGATCCTGGTACTGGACTCCTTCGGTATCGGCGCCACCTCTGACGCCGATCGTTTCGGCGACGTCGGTGCCGACACCCTGGGCGCCATCGCCAAGTACCGCGCCGAGCAGGGCAAGCCCCTGCAGTTGCCCAACCTGGGCAGGCTCGGACTCTTCCACGCCCATGCCGAGAGCACAGGCGCCGTTGCCGCCGGCATCGAGCTGCCGGCCGAGGTAACGGGCGCCTATGGCCACGCCGAGGAGCTCTCTTCCGGCAAGGACACCCCGTCCGGCCACTGGGAGATCGCCGGCGTACCCGTGCTCTTCGACTGGGGCTATTTCAGCGACAAGGAAAACAGCTTCCCGGCCGAACTGCTCGACGCCCTGGTGCAAGGGGCCGAGCTGCCAGGTTTCCTCGGCAACTGTCACGCCTCAGGCACCACCATCCTCGAGCTACTGGGCGAAGAGCACATGAAGACGGGCAAGCCCATCTTCTACACCTCCGCCGATTCCGTGTTCCAGATAGCGGCCCACGAGGAAAGCTTCGGCCTGGAGCGCCTTTACCGGCTCTGCGAGCTGGCCCGTGAACTGCTGGAGCCCTACAACATTGGCCGGGTCATAGCCCGCCCCTTCGTTGGCTCTGTGGCGACCGGCTTCGAGCGAACCGGCAACCGCCGCGACTACGCCGTCGAGCCCCCCAGCCCGACATTGCTCAACAAGCTGGTGGACGCCGGCGGCCAGGTGGTGTCGGTGGGCAAGATTGCCGACATCTATGCCCACAGCGGCATCAGCAAGAAGGTCAAGGCCACTGGCCTCGAGGCCCTCTTCGACGCCACCCTAGCCGAACTGGACCAGGCAGGCGATAAGAGCCTGGTGTTCACCAACTTCGTGGATTTTGACTCCAGCTTCGGCCACAGGCGGGACATCCCCGGCTATGCCGAGGCCCTGGAGTACTTCGACGGCCGCCTGCCGGAGCTGCTGGCCAGGATGGGGGAGGAGGATCTGGTGATCCTCACCGCCGATCACGGCTGCGATCCCAGTTGGCCCGGCTCTGACCACACCCGCGAGCACATCCCCGTGCTGGCCTATGGCGCCGGCGTTCACGCCGGCAGCCTGGGCAGACGCTCTACCTTTGCCGATATCGGCCAGTCCCTGGCGGCTTTTTTTGGCTTGCCGCCCATGGACCATGGCCAGGGCTTCATAGACTGATAACGATAAACCGCTTTTGAGAAAGATAAGGAAAACCTATGGCTACGCCGCACATTAACGCCAACCCCGGTGATTTTGCCGACGTGGTACTGATGCCGGGTGACCCCCTGCGCGCCAAGTACATCGCCGAGACCTTCCTGGACGACGTCGTGGAAGTGAACAATGTCCGCAACATGCTGGGCTTCACCGGCACCTACAAGGGCCGCCGCATCTCCGTGATGGGCCACGGTATGGGCATCCCCTCAGTGTCCATCTACGCCAAGGAGCTGATCACCGAGTACGGCGTCAAGAAGCTGATCCGTGTCGGTTCCTGTGGTGCCATCAGCACCGAGGTCAAGGTCCGCGACGTCATCATCGGCATGGGCGCCTGCACCGACTCCAAGGTCAACCGCATGCGTTTTCGTGACCACGACTTCGCCGCCATCGCCGACTTCGAGCTGGTGCGCAACGCCGCCGACGCCGCTGCCGCCAAGGGCGTGCCGGTGCGGGTTGGCAACATCTTCTCCGCCGATCTCTTCTACAACCCCGACTTCTCCATGTTCGACGTCATGGAAAAGCACGGCGTGCTGGGCGTGGAAATGGAAGCGGCCGGCCTCTACGGGGTAGCGGCCGAGTTCGGTGCCAAGGCGGTCTGCATCGTCACCGTCTCCGACCATATCCGCACCGGTGAAGTGACCACGGCCGAAGAGCGCCAGCTCACCTTCAACGACATGATTGAAGTGGCCCTGGAGTCCGTGCTGCTGGGCGACAAGGCCTGAGCCTTGAGCCATTGAAAAAGGCGCCGCAAGGCGCCTTTTTTATTGCCGATACCTTATCGCCGCACCACCACGGCCAGCAGGAAGCCCATGACGATGGCCATCAGCAGCATCAGTCTCAGGCTCTTGGCCACCTTCTGGCGGTAACTGCGGGCGTCATGCACCACTTTGTCTTCGGACAGGGTGATGCGCAGGTAGCCAAGCACCTGGCCGGCGCCCTGGATCTCGGAGACGTAGGGAATGAGGCGGTTCTCGTCGGCTTTTTCCAAGAGGTTCAGCACTGGCTTGTCGGAGCCGCTGCGGGCCAGCACGGCGCCGGTGGCGTCATAGATGGCGGCGTCCAGCAGCTGGGGCTCCTTGGCCAGGCGTTCGGCCAGGCCCTGCAACGCCTTGTCTTCGCCGTTGCTCATCAGCTGGCCGGCCGCGTAGGCGGCCTGGGAGGTCAGGGCCCTGGCCATGACGCTGATCTGCTGGCGCTCCACCTTGAGGCCGGCCTGGGCCAGGTTCTGCCAGCGCCAGAGCAAGGCCCCCAGCAGCACCAGGGCCAGGGTCAGGGCCACCAGCCGCAACCAGCGGTGGCGGCGGCCGGGGAAAGTGGGTGTTGCCTTTTTTGTCATGGCGCTATGATAGCCGCAGGATCCCCTTTTGGAACAGCGCATTGACCAACCAGGCTTTTTTCCAGCTTCCCGCCGACCTGCCCCTGTCCCTGGTGGTGCAGGCCCTGCCCGCCGATGAGCGGCTTTTCTTCCCGTCCGAGCAGGGTCCAGTGTTGGCCGCTTCCAAGGCCCTGACCCGCACCGGTTGGCCCCTGGTCAAAGGTCGGCGCCTGGCGAGGGCCGCTAACCACCAGTACCGCCTCTATGCTCCCGACCTGGCCTTCGGCCAGTTGGCGCAGCTGCTGGCGGAACTGCCCTGGAGCGAGCTGCGTTGGCGCCAGGGGGATGTTTTCGAACTGGCCTTCGAGACCGAACCGGACAAGGGGCTCTACCTCGAGCGTGCCCAGGCCTTGGGTGCCGAGCTGATGGCGGGGCCTTTCCCCTCCTTGGAGGAGCCGGGGCTGCTGATCATGGACATGGATTCCACCGCCATCGAGGGGGAATGCATCGACGAGATAGCGGAGCTGGCGGGCTGCGGCGCGGCCGTGGCTGAGGTGACGGCCAGGGCCATGCGCGGCGAATTGGACTTTGCCCAGAGTTTGGTGGAGCGGGTGGCCCGGCTCGAAGGCACCCCGGCCGAGGTGCTGGAGAAGGTGGCCGAGAACATCCGCCACACCCCGGGGATCAGGGGCCTGGTGGCACGGCTGCAGCAGGCCGGCTGGCAGACGGCGCTGGTGTCGGGCGGTTTTACCTTCTTCGCCCACAGGGTACAGGAACAGCTGGCCCTGGACTGGGCCGAGGCCAATGTCCTGGAGGTGATCGACGGCAAGCTCACCGGCCGGGTGCTGGGCCAGATAGTGGACGGCCAGTACAAGCTGGAGATGCTGAAGAGGCTGCGGGACCAGGCCGGCTTCAAGCGGGACCAGGTGCTGGCCCTGGGGGACGGCGCCAACGATCTCAAGATGCTGGCCGAGGCGGGCCTCGGCATCGCCTACCACGGCAAGCCCAAGGTCAGGCTGGCGGCCAAAGGCGCCATAGTGCGCCATGATATGCACGCCGTGCTGGCCCTGCTGGAAAGCGTGCATGACTGAGTCGCTGTTCGTACCGGTTCAGGGCCACCGGCTGCACCTGCGCCGCCAGGGGCCTGAAGCGGGCCAGCCGGTGTTGATGCTGCACGGCGCCATCAGCAACGGCCGGACCTTCTATTCGGACAGCGGCAAGGGGCTGGGGCCTTTCCTGGCCGAGGCAGGCTTCTGCGTCTACGTGGCGGATCTGCGCGGCCGTGGCCTCAGCGAGCCCCGTATCGGCCGGGACGCCGGTCATGGCCAGCTGGAGAGCATCCGCGACGACATCCCCGCCCTGCAGGCCTTTATCCAAGGGCGCCATGGCGGTGCCAAGGTGCACTGGTTGGCCCATTCCTGGGGCGGTGTGCTGATGGCCTCCACCCTGGCCCGCTTCCCTGCATTGGCTGACGGGGTGGAGAGCCTGACCTTCTTCGGCTCCAAGCGCAGCATCCGCAGTTGGAGCCTGGAACGGCTCTTGAAGGTGGAGCTGGTCTGGAAGCGCCTGGCGCCACGCTGGGTGGCCAAGCACGGTTACCTGCCGGCCAGGGCCAAGAAGATAGGGGCGGACGACGAGACGGCCGGCTCCCTGGCCCATTCCATTGCCTGGGTGAACAAAGGCCCCTGGGTGGACCCCCAGGACGGCTTCGATTATGGCAAGGCGGCCGCCGGGGTCGACTGGCCCAGGACCTGGCTGTTGGCCGGCAAGGGTGACAAGACCCTGGGCAACCCTAAGGATGTGGCCCTTTTCCAGCAAGAGATGAAAGCGCAGGGCGAGCTGACCTTGCTTGGTAGGTCAGGGGGTTTTCGCCGCAACTACGACCACCTCAACATGCTGGTGGGGGAGGATGCGGCTACAGAGCTTTATCCTCTGGTGTTGGCCTGGCTGCGGCGCTGAGTCGCTCAGGGGCTGTTGGGTAGATCCAGCATGGCGCTGGCCAGGGCCGTGATGTCGGTGACCTCCACCATGGCCAGGGTGCCCCAGAGATCCTGCTCCAGGCGCTTGGCCCTGTGCAGGGCCTGGCGGCCTATGTAGTTGAGGTCTTCCTGGATAAAGTGCAGGTCCGGTTTGGGGGTGCGGGCAAATTCCAACAGCCAGACCGCCCAATGGCCCTTGTCTCTGGCCTGCTCCAAAAAGCGCAGCGTCTCATTGCCCGGCAGCTGGTCCTGCAGCCGGCTCACTACCGGCAACCCCCTCGCATCCAGGGCCACCAGCAGGCTCTGATCCCGCCTGTTGCTGTTTTTCCAGTCCTGGATCAGCTGGCGGAACTGCAGCTGGCTCATCAGGCTTTCCAGGGCAATATGGCCGTCGCTCATCTGGCTCATCCGCGACAGCAGCCGGGGCAGGGGCAGTGAACTGACCGGCACCCCCAGCCAGTTGGGTTTGATCTTGCCGTTGTGCTTCTGCACGAAGAGGCAGCTGGGCAGGGCAGAGGCGACGATGTTCTGGCGCAGGGCCCTGGCGATGGCGAAGCTGTTCTCGTCTTCGTCCAAGGGTTGCAGCCGCCCTTCATTGGCGTTGATCAGCTGGCTGAAGAAGCGCTTGGCCGGGTGGGCCTGGCTGGTGTTCTGGATCATCAGATGCACCCGGCCCGTCATCTGTTCCTGATGCACCAGCCGGTAGGGGAGCTGCATCAGGTCGAAACGGCTGGACAGCTTCTGCAGCTTGGGCAGGGCCACGTCCAGTTCGGCCGGCAGTTGTTCCTGGGGATTGGCCAGGGTCAGGCAGAGGCCCTGGGTGGAGAAATCGCTGAGCTCCGCCTCCAACTCCTTGCCCTCGAACAGCAACTGCACCTGGGTCTTGTAACGGTAGCGGGGTTCAATGCGCATATCGTTGAAACGCATGGCGATGCGCTGGACCCCTGGGCTGAAATTGATGCGAAAGGCCGTCAGGGCATTGGGATCCTGCCCCACGTCAGGCAGGGCCCGGCAGGCCTCGGTGAGCCAGGCCTGGGTCACGTCCCGCAGCAGGGCCACGCTGCCCAGCTGCTGCAGCTCGGGTGGCAGGGGGGCCAGTGTCGCGTCGGCCAATTGCAGCTCGTTGCCGGCGGCATTGGGATCCTGGTCCAGGGCCGACAGATCGCGTAAATGGGTGGGGTAGAGGTTGACCTTGTAGGCCCGCCAGCCGGGTTTGCGAACGGCGAAACGCAGGAAGCTCAGCAGCATGCCCTTGGTGGCCAGTTCCTCCAGGTCGGTGGCGAAATGGAACACCTTGCCCTGCTGGTGGTGCTCGAAGCAGAGCAGATAGGTCTCTCTTTTGCCCTCTTCCCTGGCCATCAGCGCCAGTATCCGTTGGGGAGGCAGCAACGCCGGCAACAGGCTCTGCTCCTGCTGGAAGAGCTGGTGCTGCAGCTGTTGGTTGTGCTGGGTGGTCAGGCAGTAGCGGGCCTCGCCGTCCTGGTCGAAGAACACCGGCAGGGTGGGGCTGTGGCTGAGCAGCATCTGTTCGAAGCCCCGGGAACGGGTCGTTTCCTGGATATGGCGGATATCCAGTTTGTAGCGGCGCTGGTGGTGTTCGATAAGGGCCTGCAGCAGCCCTTTGATATGGGGATCCGTCTCTTTCAGGCGCAGCCTGACCCGGTTTTCCTGCTGTGAGATCAGGGCATATTGCAGGGGCGGCCAGGGGCGGCGGTTGGCGTCGGTCAGCTTGGGAAAGATGAGCTCCAGATCCGCCTCTGGGTTGATGTAGGCCTGGTCCGACAGCTGCACCTGGGTGCCGCTGGCCGAGATGTCGGTGGTGGAGCCGGTCAGTTCCACCGAGCCCCCCTGGCGGATGATGACGGGGGTGGCGAAGTGCATCCTTTCACTGTCGCGGGTCAGCAGGCTGCCGAAGCGCACCAGCTCCAGCCAGTTGTTCTCTTCTTCCTCTTCCTCGCCGCTTAGCTGGCGCTCCTGGCGCACCGATTGGGCGTAAGCCTCTATGTCCTCATAGATGCCCATGGTATAACGGCCGGAAAACTCCTTGAGGCCCGCTTCGAAAATGCGCCTGGCGCCTTCGTCCAGGTAATGGGTCTGGCCCTTGTATTCCACCAGTTGGCAACGTTTGATGCCTTTGAGCCGCAAGTCTATGACCCGCTGGCAGGGAGCCGCCACGCGCCGCAGCTCCATGCGCAGCAGGAAGCGGGTGTTGTTGTCTTCGCCCTGGGTCAGCTGGTCAAAAAGGGATTGGAACTCTGGTTCTCCGACCAGAGCACGCAGCTGGCTGATGATGGGATGCTTTGACACATCCTTGAATTCAGAGCGGATCTCAAACACGGGCTATTCACTGGACAAGGCGTTACGCCACATTATGTGGCGCCGTATAAGGGCTGTCGAGTAGACCGTTAACAATGATGTCACGAGGCTTGGCATGGCAAAACGCAAAAGCGCTTATGTGTGCAGCGATTGTGGGGCTGACTTCCCCCGCTGGCAGGGGCAATGCAGTGAGTGTGGGGCTTGGAACACCATCAGCGAGGTGAGGCTGGCGGCGGCGCCTTCGAGCCGCGACGGCCGTAGCGGCTATGCCGGCACCACCGGCGCCAAGGTCACCACATTGGCGGACGTCGATCTCAGCGATCTGCCCCGGATCCACAGTGGCTTCGGCGAGCTGGACAGGGTGCTGGGGGGCGGCATAGTGCCGGGTTCGGCGGTGCTGATCGGCGGCCACCCTGGGGCTGGCAAGTCCACCTTGCTGCTGCAGACCATGTGCTTCCTGGCCGAACAGATGCCGACCCTCTACGTGACGGGGGAAGAATCCCTGCAGCAGGTGGCCATGCGGGCCCACCGCCTGGGGCTGCCCACCGGCAAGCTGCGGATGCTGGCCGAGACCAGCATCGAGGCCATTCTCGCCATCGCCGAGCAGGAAAAGCCCAAGGTGATGGTCATCGACTCCATCCAGGTGATGCACATGGCCGACATCCAGTCGGCTCCGGGTTCGGTGTCCCAGGTGCGTGAATCGGCGGCCTACCTCACCCGTTTCGCCAAGCAAAACGGTGTGGCCATCGTCATGGTCGGCCATGTCACCAAGGACGGCATGCTGGCCGGCCCCAAGGTGCTGGAGCACTGCATCGACTGCTCCATCCTGCTGGAAGGGGACAGCGACTCGCGTTTTCGCACCCTGCGCGGCCACAAGAACCGCTTCGGGGCCGTCAACGAGCTTGGGGTCTTCGCCATGACAGGCCAGGGCCTCAAGGAAGTCTCCAATCCCTCTGCCATCTTCCTGCAGCGGGCCGAAGAACAGGCGCCGGGTTCCATCGTCATGGTGGTCTGGGAGGGCACCCGGCCGTTGCTGGTGGAATTGCAGGCCTTGGTGGACGGCTCGCCCCTCGCCAACCCGCGCCGGGTGGCGGTGGGCCTGGAACAGAACCGCCTGGCCATGCTGCTGGCGGTGATGCACCGCCACGGCGGCGTGCAGATGGCGGACCAGGACGTCTTCGTCAACGTGGTGGGGGGCGTGCGGGTGGCCGAGACCAGCGCCGACTTGGCCATGCTGCTGGCCATGGTGTCCAGTTTTCGCAACCGTACCCTGCCGCGGGACATGGTGATCTTCGGGGAGGTGGGGCTGTCCGGGGAGATCCGCCCCGTGCCCAGCGGCTCGGAGCGCCTCAACGAGGCGGCCAAGCACGGCTTCACCCGCGCCATAGTGCCCAAGGCCAATGTGCCCAAGGCCTTGCCCAAGGGCATGGAAGTGGTGGGGGTCAGTAAGCTCTCTGAAGCGCTGGAAGCCTTGCTCTGAAAACTGCTGTGCTCGCCGAATACGGCGTTAAAAGCCCCCTCGAAGTGCTCACTTACTGAGTGTAAGCTGCGCTTTCTTGGGGGCTTTTGCCTTGTCTCTGCTTCGCTCGCGACGTTTTCGCCTGTCTTTTAATGATGGGTGTCGATCAGCTTGCCGAGGTTGCGCTCCAGCAGTTCGGGCGTACCCAGGTTCAGTTCCATCAGCCGGCGCAGGCGGCTGGCGGAGGTCACGTCCATTTCGTTGACCAGGAGGTGCAGGCGCCCCTCGCTGGTGCCCACCAGGGTGCAGTGCATCTCTATGTGGTCACCGCCCGCATCCAGCGGCAGTATCAGCTTGCACAGCTCGCCGATATTGGCCGGCCACTCCTCGGGCCTTTTCACCAGCGCCCCTTTCAAGGACAGATCCAATATGTCGGTATGCCAGCAGTGGGAACCGAGGTAGAGGTCTGCGTCGTGTTGGAAGGGGACGCGATTGAAATCGCGACGTTCTGTTGTCGTTACCATTGGTCCTCCCATAGGGTAAAGCAGTCCCTGTACAGCCAGTTGGTGGAGCCCAGGTACAGCGCCGCCATCCGTTTGAGGTGACCGGATGAATCGGGGCAAATACTCAAGCATTCCACGCCCAGGCAAGTTTCCCTGATAAAACGTATCTGCGCCTGCATCAGGATGAAGGCATCGCCTTCCGGCAGGCGCAGGCTGAGGCTGGCGTGATCGCCGATACGCAACTCCGAGGGAAGAGAGCCGGTCATGACGGCCCCCTGCAGCGACAGGTCAAGGAGGGAAAATTCCCAGCAGCGTTCACCTTTGCAAAGGCGCACTGGGGTGTTGCCAACGAATTGGATGAAACGACTTCGCTCAACCATGGCTTCTATCCGTTAGAGGTTGCCTAAGTATAGAAGCGACCAATAAAAATGCCGCCTGAAGGCGGCATCTCATTTAGCTTTCTGCGGGCTTAACCCAACTTCTTGTACTTGATGCGGTGCGGCTCCATGGCCTGGGCGCCGAACTTGGCCTTCATGTACTCTTCGTAGTCGGTGTAGCTGCCTTCATAGAAGTTCACCTGACCCTCGTCCCGGTAGTCCAGGATGTGGGTGGCCACACGGTCCAGGAACCAACGGTCGTGCGAAATGACCATGGCGCAGCCGGGGAAGTCCAACAGGGCGTTCTCCAGGGCGCGCAGGGTCTCGATGTCGAGATCGTTGGTGGGTTCGTCCAGCAGCAGGAAGTTGCCGCCGGATTGCAGCAGCTTGGCCAGGTGCAGGCGGCCACGCTCACCGCCGGACAGTTCGCCGACCCGCTTCTGCTGGTCGTTGCCGCGGAAGTTGAAGCGGCCCACATAGGCGCGGCTGGGGATCTCGATGTTGCCAACTTTCAGGATGTCCTGGCCGCCCGAGACTTCTTCCCAGACGGTCTTGCTGCCGTCCATCTTATCGCGGAACTGGTCCACGGCGGCCACCTGCACTGTCTCGCCCAGCACTATGGAACCGCTGTCGGGCTGTTCCATGCCCTGGATCATGCGGAACAGGGTGGACTTACCGGCGCCGTTGGGGCCTATGATGCCGACGATGGCGCCCTTGGGCACAGTGAAGGACAGGTCGTCGATCAGCACCCGGTCGCCGTAGCTCTTACGCAGGTTGGAAACTTCCAGCACCTTGTCACCCAGGCGCGGGCCAGGGGGAATGAACAGCTCGTTGGTCTCGTTGCGCTTCTGGAAGTCCTGGTTTTGCAGTTCTTCGAAGCGGGCCATACGGGCCTTGGACTTGGCCTGGCGCCCTTTGGGGTTCTGGCGCACCCACTCCAGTTCTTTCTGGATGGACTTCTGGCGGGCGGCTTCGGACTTCTCTTCCTGCTCCAGGCGTTTTTCTTTCTGTTCCAGCCAGGAAGAGTAGTTGCCTTCCCAGGGAATGCCCTCGCCGCGGTCCAGCTCGAGGATCCAGCCGGCGACGTTGTCGAGGAAGTAACGGTCGTGGGTGATGGCCACGACGGTGCCGTTGTAGTCGTGCAGGAAGCGCTCCAGCCAGGCCACGGACTCGGCGTCCAGGTGGTTGGTGGGTTCGTCCAGCAGCAGCATGTCGGGGCGGGACAGCAGCAGGCGGCACAGGGCTACGCGGCGGCGCTCACCACCGGACAGCTTGGTCACGTCGGCGTCCCAGGGCGGCAGGCGCAGGGCCTCGGCGGCGCGCTCCAGGGTGTTGTCGAGGTTGTGGCCGTCTTTGGCCTGGATCAGATTCTCCAGCTCGCCCTGCTTCTTGGCCAGCTTGTCGAAGTCGGCATCCGGCTCGGCGTAGGCGGCGTAGACTTCGTCCAGCTGGCGCATGGCGTCGATGACGTCCTGTACCGCTTCCTCGACGTTGCCGCGCACCGTCTTGCTGGGATCCAGTTGCGGTTCCTGGGGCAGGTAGCCGACGTTGATGCCGGGCTGGGGCCGGGCTTCGCCGTCGATCTCTTTGTCGACCCCGGCCATGATGCGCAGCAGCGTAGACTTACCGGCGCCGTTGAGGCCCAGCACGCCTATCTTGGCGCCAGGGAAGAAGGACAGGGAAATGTCCTTCAGGATGTATTTTTTGGGTGGTACGACCTTACTCACCCGGCTCATGGTGTAGATGTACTGGGCCATAGGCCTCTCTCTATTGAGGTATTGAACGGCGCTATTGTATCCCATCGGATGGGCCTTGCCAGCGATCCGGGATAGGAAACCGATTGCGTCTCGGGCTAAAATAGCGGCCACTTTTTCCTTGTTGATGAACTGACGGGTAACTTGCCCGGGAGAAACCATGCTGGACTCAAAACTTTCCATCGCCCAATTCGATCCCGACCTCTGGGAAGCCATGCAGCAGGAAGTGCGCCGCCAGGAAGAGCACGTCGAGCTTATCGCCTCCGAGAACTACACCTCCAAGCGGGTGATGGCAGCCCAGGGCTCCCAGCTCACCAACAAGTACGCCGAAGGCTATCCCCACAAGCGCTACTACGGCGGCTGTGAGTATGTGGACATCGCCGAAGACCTGGCCATTGAACGTGCCAAGGCCCTGTTCGGTGCCGACTACGCCAACGTTCAGCCCCATTCCGGCTCCCAGGCCAACAACGCCGTCTTCCTGGCCCTGGTCAAGCCCGGCGACACAGTGCTGGGCATGAGCCTGGCCCACGGTGGCCACCTGACCCACGGCGCCGCGCCGAACTTCTCCGGCCGCAACTACCACGCCGTGCAGTACGGTATCAACGAAGAGACCGGCCTCATCGACTACGAAGAAGTGCGCCGCATGGCCGTGGAGCACAAGCCGAAGATGATCATCGCCGGCTTCTCCGCCTACTCCCAGGTCATCGACTGGTCCAAGTTCCGTGAAATAGCCGACGAAGTGGGCGCCTACCTGTTCGTGGACATGGCCCACGTCGCAGGCCTCATCGCCGCCGGCCTCTACCCCAATCCGCTGCCCCACGCCCACGTGGTCACCACCACCACCCACAAGACCCTGGCCGGTCCCCGTGGTGGCCTGATCCTCTCTGCCTGTGGCGACGAGGACATCTACAAGAAACTGAACTCCGCCGTCTTCCCCGGCAGCCAGGGTGGCCCCCTGATGCACGTCATCGCCGCCAAGGCCGTGGCCTTCAAGGAAGCCCTGGACCCCGAGTTCAAGACCTACCAGCAGCGCGTGCTGGACAATGCCAAGGCCATGGTCAAGGTGATGCAGGACCGCGGCTACAAGATTGTCTCCGGCGGCACCGAGAACCACCTGTTCCTGGTCGACCTCATCGACAAGGACATCACCGGTAAGGATGCGGACGCCGCCCTCGGCCGCGCCTACATCACCGTCAACAAGAACTCAGTGCCCAACGACCCTCGCTCCCCCTTCGTCACCTCAGGTCTGCGCCTGGGTACCCCGGCCGTTACCAGCCGCGGTTTCGGTGTGGCTGAGGTGAGCGAGTTGGCCGGCTGGATCTGCGACGTGTTGGACAACATGGGCGACGAGTCCGTGGTCGAGCGCGTCAAGAGCCAAGTCCTTGATCTTTGCCGCCGCTTCCCCGTTTACGGTTAATAAAAAGCACCGATTCGGGTATCCTTCACTGGCCGCGCAAGCGGCCAGTTTTCTTTGGGAGGCCCAATGCATTGCCCTTTCTGTAGCGCCGAAGACACCAAGGTCATCGATTCCCGGTTGGTGGCGGACGGCCACCAGGTGCGCCGCCGCCGCGAATGCCTCCACTGCCACGAGCGCTTTACCACCTTCGAGACGGCCGAACTGGTGATGCCCCGCATCATCAAGCGCGACGGCGTCCGCGAGCCATTCGACGAGGCCAAGCTGAGGGCCGGCATCATGCGGGCCCTGGAAAAGCGGCCCGTCAGTGCCGAGAAGGTGGAGCTGGCCATCAACAAGATCCAGAGCACCCTGCGCGCCACCGGCGAGCGGGAGGTGAAATCTGCCATGCTCGGTGAACTGGTGATGGAGGCCCTGAAGGGCCTGGACAAGGTGGCCTATATCCGTTTCGCCTCCGTCTACCGCAGCTTCGAAGACATCAAGGATTTCGGCGAGGCCATAGCCCGCCTGGAGGACTAGGCCGTGTTCTCAATGACAGATACCCAATGGATGGCCCGCGCCATCGCGCTGGCGGCCAAGGGCCGTTATAGCACAGAACCCAACCCCGCCGTCGGCTGCGTCCTGGTCAAGGACGGTGAGCTGGTGGGAGAGGGCTGGCACCGGCAGGCCGGCAGCCCCCATGCCGAGGTCCATGCCCTGGCCATGGCCGGGGAAAAGGCCAGTGGCGCCACCGCCTACGTGACTCTGGAGCCCTGCGCCCACCACGGCCGGACTCCGCCCTGTGCCGAGGCCCTGGTCAAGGCTGGCGTCGCCAAGGTGATAGCGGCCATGGTCGACCCCAATCCCAGGGTGGCCGGCAAGGGGCTGGCCATTCTCGAGGCGGCCGGTATCGAGACGGAGCAGGGCCTGCTGGAGAGCGACGCCCGCGCCCTCAACCCCGGTTTTATCAAGAAGATGGAGTCGGGCCTGCCCTTCGTGCGTTTGAAGTTGGCGGCCAGCCTCGACGGCCGCACCGCCCTGAAAAACGGCCAGTCCAAGTGGATAACGGGCGTGGATGCCCGGGCCGACGTGCAGCGACTACGGGCTCTGAGCGGCGCCATCATCACCGGTGCCGGCACAGTGCTCAGCGACGAGCCGTCCCTGAACGTGCGCCCTGCGCAGTTTCCCGATCCCTATCCTCTGGACGAGATACGCCAGCCGCTGCGGGTGGTGCTGGACAGGCGCCAGCGCCTGGGCTCCGACAACGGCTTCTTCCAGGTGCCTGGCCCTACCTGGGTGGTCAGCCATCACAACGACCACAGGGATTTCCCCGACCACGTGGAAAAGCACAAGCTGCCGGAAGAGGGCTTCCTCAAAGCCTTGCTGAAGGCCTTGCCCGTCAATTCAGTGCTGGTGGAGGCAGGGGCCGAGCTGGCCGGCGCCTTCCTGGCCGAAGGGCTGGTAGACGAACTGGTGCTCTACCTGGCGCCGACCTTGATGGGCAGCCTCAGCCGCGGCCTGGTGGACCTGCCGCTCTTTACCGAGATGGGCCAGGCGCCGAGGTTTAAAATCAAAGATTGCCGCATGGTGGGTGAAGACCTGCGCCTGACCCTGGAGGTGTGATGTTTACCGGTATTATCGAAGCCGTGGGCAAGGTGCTGGCCATCAAGCCCGTGGGGGGCGACGTCACAGTGCGCATCCACGGCGGCAAGCTGGATCTCTCGGACGTCAAGCTGGGGGATTCCATCGCCACCAACGGCGTCTGCTTGACCGTCACCCAGTTGCATGGCGACGGCTACAGTGCCGACGTCTCCGGAGAGACTTTGAAGCGTACCGGCTTTGCCAAACTCAAGGCCGGTAGCCCTGTGAACCTGGAAAAGGCGCTGCTGCCCAGCACCCGCCTTGGCGGTCATCTGGTGTCTGGCCATGTGGACGGTGTGGCGACAGTGGAGAGCCGGGTTGAGGCCGGCCGGGCCATCGAGTTCTGGCTCAAGGCCCCTTCGGAACTGGCCCGTTACATCGCCGAGAAAGGCTCCGTGACGTTGGACGGCATCAGCCTCACCGTCAACGACGTCGAAGGGGCCCGTTTCAAGCTCACCATAGTGCCCCACACCCAGGGCGAGACCACGATCAAGGATTGGCGGGCCGGTAGCCTGGTCAACCTGGAGGTGGATCTGCTGGCCCGTTACGTCGAGCGCCTGCTGGCGCCGAGCGAGGCTTCCCAGGGAGCCGTTACACTGGATCTGTTGGCCCGAAGCGGCTTTATGAAATAAGGACTGAGCATGGCCCTGTCACCCATCAAAGACATCATCGAAGACATCCGCGCCGGTAAGATGGTCATCCTCATGGACGATGAGGACAGAGAGAACGAAGGGGATCTCATCGTCGCCGCCGAAAAGGTCACCCCCGAGATCATCAACTTCATGGCCACCCATGGCCGCGGCCTTATCTGCCTGACCATGACCCGTGACCGCTGCCAGCGCCTCAACCTGCCGCTGATGGCCAAGGACAACAACGCCCAGTTCGGCACGGCCTTCACCGTCTCCATAGAGGCGGCCGAAGGGG
Organism: Gallaecimonas kandeliae; assembly: GCF_030450055.1. NCBI lineage: Bacteria > Pseudomonadati > Pseudomonadota > Gammaproteobacteria > Enterobacterales > Gallaecimonadaceae > Gallaecimonas > Gallaecimonas kandeliae. The sequence continues at coordinate 3,003,429 of NZ_CP118480.1, read as the reverse complement.
TCACCACCGGCATCAGTGCCGCCGACCGGGCCCGTACGGTGCAGGCCGCCGTGGCCAAAAACGCCGTGGCCGCCGACGTGGTGCAGCCGGGGCATATATTCCCGATCATGGCCCAGGACGGTGGCGTCCTGACCCGCGCCGGCCACACCGAAGCCGGCTGTGACCTGGCCCGGCTGGCGGGCTTCGAGCCTTCCGGCGTCATAGTGGAGATCCTCAACGAGGACGGCACCATGGCCCGCCGCCCGCAGCTGGAAGTGTTCGGCGAGAAGCACGGCATCAAGGTCGGCACCATCGCCGACCTCATCGAGTACCGCTCCCTGCACGAGACCACCATAGAGCGCATCACCCAGTGCAAACTGCCGACCCTCTATGGCGACTTCGACCTCTTCACCTACCGCGACACCATCGACGGCCGCCTGCATTTTGCCCTGAGAAAAGGCGAGGTCAGCGTCGAGAACCCGACCCTGGTGCGGGTGCATCTGCACAACCGCCTCACCGACCTGTTGCTCTCCGATCGCAGCGTCAGCCGCAGCTGGCCTTTGTACAAGGCCATGGAGCGCATCGGCCGCGAAGGCGGGGTGCTGGTGCTGCTGGGCTCGGAGGAGAGCGACAGCGACCTGGTCCGCAAACTGCTGCATTTCGCCGCCCAGGACTGTGGCCAGGAACCGGCGCCGGCCCAATGGTCCGGCACCAGCCGCCGGGTGGGTGTGGGGTCACAGATCCTGGCCGATCTGGGGGTGGGCAAGATGCGACTGCTGTCCAGCAGCGACAAGCGCTACCACGCCCTCGGCGGTTTCGGGCTGGAAGTGGTGGAATACGTCGCCGAATAAGGTGCTTCGAGTGGGGACGGCCCAGGTCGCGTGCCCTGGTCGAATCTGTAGGCCAATGTCAGGCGCTGTGCTACCATAGCGCCGTTTTTCTCGGGTCAAGAGTCAGCTATGAAGATCATTGAAGGCGGTTTTGCGGCCCCCAAGCACAAGTTTGCGCTGGTGGTATCCCGTTTTAACAGCTTTATCGTCGATTCCCTGGTGGACGGCGCCATCGATGCACTGAAACGCCACGGCCAGGTGCCGGAAGAGCACATCACCATAGTGCGGGTGCCGGGCGCCGTTGAGCTGCCCCTGGCGGCCAAGAAGGTGGCGGCCAGCAAGAAGTACGACGCCATCATCTCCCTTGGCGCCGTGATCCGTGGCGGTACTCCCCATTTCGAGTACGTCTGCGCCGAGTGCAACAAGGGCCTGGCGTCCGTGGCCATGGATTTCGACATTCCCGTGGCCTTCGGTGTGCTGACCACCGACACCATCGAGCAGGCCATAGAGCGGGCCGGCACCAAGGCTGGCAACAAGGGCGCCGAAGCGGCCCTATCCGCCCTGGAGATGGTCAACGTCCTTGATGAGCTGGAGGGCTGATGAAACCCGCATTCCGTCGTAAGGCGCGCCGCCTGGCGCTGCAAGCCCTGTACCAGTGGCAGATGACCAAGGATCCCATCGCCGAGGTGGAGCATCAGTTCCTGACCGAGCAGGACATGAACGAAGTGGACGTGGACTACTTCCGCGACCTCATCGTCGGCGTGGCTACCCACACCGACGAGCTGGACACCATTCTCACCAACTACGTCAGTCGCCCCCTGGATGACGTTGATCTGGTGGAAAAAGCCGCACTTCGTCTTGGCCTCTATGAACTCACCCGCCGTAAGGATGTCCCTTACAAGGTGGCGCTGAACGAGGCCATCGAATTGGCCAAGACCTTTGCTGCCGAAGACAGCCACAAGTTCGTCAACGGCGTACTGGACAAGTTTATCCGGGACCAGCACGGCAAATAGCCCGAACGGAACCCAGAGGAGGGCCAGCAGCAATGCTGGCTTTTTATTGATGGCAAGCCGTGAATTTTCGCTAATCGACAACTACTTCAAGGGAAAGGGCCACCAGCGCAAGGACGTGGTACTGGGCATAGGGGACGACTGTGCCCTCTTGAGCGTGCCCGAGAACACCCTGCTGGCGGTGACCACCGACACCCTGGTCAGCGGCGTCCATTTCCTGCCGGACATGGCCCCACGGGCCATAGGCCACAAGGCGGTGGCAGTGAACCTCTCCGACCTGGCTGCCATGGGCGCCGAGCCGGCCTGGTTGTCCCTGGCCCTGACCTTGCCCAAGGCCGATGATGCCTGGCTCAAGGAGTTTGCCGGAGCCGTCATCGAAGTCTGCGAATATTACGGCGTGACCTTGGTAGGGGGCGACACCACCCGTGGCCCCCTCTCCATTACCATCACAGCCCAGGGCAAGGTGCCTGTGGGAAAACAGCTGACCCGCGGCGGCGCCAAACCCGGTGACTGGCTTTATGTGACAGGTACCCTCGGGGATGCCGGCCTTGGCCTTGCCTTGCTGGAAGGGCGCGAGCAGGCCAGCGCCGATCACCGCGAATACCTCATCAACCGTCACTGCTATCCCACCCCCAGGCTGCTCGCAGGCCAGGCGCTGCGCGGTATCGCTTCCAGCGCCATAGACCTTTCCGACGGCCTGGCCTCGGATCTGGGCCATGTGCTCAAGGCCTCCCATTGTGGCGCCAACCTCTTCCTGGACAAGCTGCCCATGAGCCAGGCGCTGCTGGGGACAGTTTCCCTGGAGTCGGCCTGGCGCTATGCCCTGGAAGCAGGAGACGATTACGAGTTGCTCTTTACCGTACCCGAAGCCCAGAAGGGCGGCCTGGATACGGCCCTGGCCCACAGTGGCGTCAAGCACAGCTGTATCGGCCAGCTGAGAGGTGGCGAAGGGATAAGCTACCTCAACCACGGCCAGCCCGTGGTCCTCGAAGCCCAGGGCTACGAGCACAGCTGGGCCAGTTGATGACGGATCCCCTTAAGAAACTGTCCCTGAAGAATCCCTGGCATTTCCTGGCCCTGGGGTTCGGCTCAGGCCTTGCCCCCAAGGCCCCCGGCACCTTCGGCAGCCTGGCCGCCATACCGCTCTTCTACCTGCTTGCCCTGCTGCCTTGGCCGGCCTACCTAGCCCTGACCCTGGCCGCCGTCCTGGGCGGCATCGCCATCTGCGCCAGGGCCAGCCACGACATGGGAGTCCATGATCACGGCGCCATCGTCTGGGACGAAGTGGCCGGCATGCTGATCACCCTCTTCCTGGCCCCGACCCAGTGGTACTGGGTGCTGGCGGGCTTTGCCCTGTTCCGCTTCTTCGACATCCTCAAGCCCTGGCCCATCGGCTGGGCTGACCGCAAACTACACGGCGGTTTCGGCATCATGATGGACGACGTCCTGGCCGGCCTCCTCGCCTTCGCCTGCCTGCAGGGGCTGCTGGCTCTTCTTTAATCCTCATTCAAAGTCAGAGAATGTTTTTTGCTCAGCTATTTTAAATGCGTGAGTGAGGATTTACTCATCACAAAAAATTACCTTTGTCTAAATTTTAATTTTTTGTTATTTATTCTTGTTGGAATTGTGTTGTTAAAATTTTCTCATGCCATATTTTCAGCTGTTCGTCGCAATGGTGTTGGCCAATTAATGAATGGCTTTCTCTTGAAAATGGCCTTCATGGTGTGAGTGAGTGCTTATTATTTGTATTTTTTAGTTTCCTCTTTTTTATCATTTTATTTTCAAGGTTATTTACAGCCCTGTCTCATTTTTGTAGTTTCTTTCATTGCACTATGCCCTCGGGTGTTTGTGTATTAAATGTAAATAAAAATATAAAATTCATCAGGGAGATGAGACGTGAAAGCGAGTAAGTTGAATATGGCTATTCGTACAGCCATGACTTTGGGAGTGATGGCTGCTTATTCCGTGCCCAGCATGGCCAGCGCAGCCGATGGCAAAGTAGCCAAAGATGATGAAAAAACAGAGCGTATTGAAGTCACGGGCTCCAGGATCAAGCGTATGGGGGCGCTCTCCCCAACCCCGCTGACCGTCATCACTGGTGATGTCATTCAAGACATGGGGGTCACCAACGCTGCCGACCTGCTCAATAAGCTGCCCCAGTCCACCGTAGGGATCTCGCCTGAAACTTCCAACAACACCATTTTCGCCAACGGCCTGAACCAGACCGATCTGCGTGGTTTGGGCACTTCCCGTACTCTGGTGTTGGTTAACGGCCGCCGTTATGTGGCAGGCTCGGCAGGCGATACCGCCGTCGACTTGAACAACATCCCGACCACCATGATTGAGCGGGTGGAAATCATTACCGGTGGTGCTTCAGCCGTCTATGGCTCTGACGCTGTTGCTGGTGTCGTGAACATCATCACCCGCAAGCGGACCGATGGTCTGGAGTTTGACGCCTCTTACACCCAGCCCGAGCAAAGTGGTGGTGCCGAGTCCCAGTATTCATTTGCTTACGGTACAGATTTCCTGCAGGGCAAAGGCAACGTCATGATGAGTGCCGTTCTCGCCGAAGCCAAGCAGATAAAATATACCGATCGCGACTTTACGCGTGACCCTGTTGGCTACGTATATAACCCTGCCAATACTAACAACTCAGACGGTATCTCCAAGCAGATCCGGTATGAAGGCCGCAAACCGCTTAATTGGCTCAATGAGGCTGGCGTTATCAATGCTGGCGGTAACCGTTATACTTGGGACAAGAGCGGTAACCTGAAACTGTTCGATTATGGCAATGGCTCTCTGGACAAGGTTATCGGTGATGCCGGCACAAACCACAACTATTGTAGCGGTGCCTGTGATGGCTATGACCCGGTTAACTACGGTGTGATCCGCACCCCTCTCAAGCGTCAGGTCTATAACGTCAACGCCGACTATCAAATCAACGACGATTTGAAAGTCTTTACCGAGTTGACTTACTCCCACTACAAGTCATACGGCGAAAGCTCACCTGTTTTTCACCGCGGTGTGTCGCTGCTGGCGGATAACGCCTTCCTAAGCCAGGAAGCCAGCGACATTATCTCTGCGGCAGGCGGCAAGGTTTCCATGGCCCGCATGGACACCGAGTTTGGTAACCGCAAATACAACCAGAACCGTGACACTCTCCGTGCGCTGATCGGCGTTGAAGGTTATATCGGTGATTGGAGCTACTCTGCCTTCTATCAGGAAGGGCATCTGGAAGAGAAGACCCATTGGACCGGTGAGATCTTCGCCGATCGTTACTACCAAGCCTTCGATGCCATCAAGGACGCCAACGGCAACATCGTTTGTCGCGACCAGTCTGACGGCTGTGTGCCTCTGGACCTGCTGGGCCAGGGCCAAGCCAGCCAGGAAGCCATCGATTGGGTCAGTACCGATGCGCATCGTGTTGCAAAGACTGAGCAGAAGAATGCCGGCTTTGTGGTCAGCGGGGACCTCTATGAACTGCCCGCCGGTTACCTGAGCACCGCCATTTCCGGCGAATGGCGCCGCGAGCAGTCCCGTACCACTCCCGATAACAACATGATCAATGGGCTGATATTCGGCAACACTTCTTCCAAGTCCTATGGTGCTTACGAAGTAAGTGAACTGGCCGCTGAATTCAGTGTCCCGCTGCTGGCCGATGCCTTCCTGGTTAAAGAGCTGAACCTGGACATGGCCTATCGCTACATGGATTACACTACCGTTGGTAGCAACAATGCCTGGAAGTTGGGCCTGAACTGGGCCGTCAATGACGACCTGAAGCTTCGTGCCACCAAGTCCAAGTCGGTCCGTGCTCCCAACATCGGCGAACTTTTTGATCCCCAGGGGCAAACCTTCGTATCTTTCAAGGATGTCTGCGATGCCGATTTCATCAACGAAAGCGGAGCCAGCCCTAATCGTGCGACCAACTGCCATGCTGCTGGTTTGCCCGAAGGTTGGAAGCCCACGCCCGAGTGGTTCCAGGGCAACAGGCCCGGTTTCAACGCCGGTAACCCTGACCTGAAGGAAGAAACCTCCAACGACTACACCCTGGGCTTTGTCTATACCCCCAGCTATGTACAGGGCCTTACTCTGACGGCGGACTTCTGGAGCTTCGATATTAAGAACGCCATCAACTACATCGATGTCAAAACCGCTGTGAAGTACTGCTACGACTCTGAGAGTCTGGATAACCAATACTGCTCGCGTTTCACCCGTGATCCCAGTACTGGCGATATCATCAGCTTCGTGCAAAGCCCGATCAACGTCGCGACCTACAAGGCCAAGGGTGTGGATCTCGAGGGAGACTACAGCATCAGCCTGAAAGGCATGGGTGACCTGCGCTTCAATCTGCTGGCCACCTACCTGGATGACTGGCGCTACAACCCCACTGGTTTTGCATCCGATATCCAAATCGATGTGGGCGAGTACACCAACCCCCGTTGGAAAGGGCGCTTCACTACTACTTGGAGCTACGACAAGCTGACTCTCAACGCCGTTGCCAGCTATCGTCACCACGCTGTCGGTGATAACAACTATACGGTAGAGAATATTGACTACAACCACATCCCATCGCAAACCGTTTGGGACTTCACCGGTCGTTATGATCTGAGCAACAAGCTTCAGCTGCGTTTTGGCGTGAAGAATGCCTTCGACAAAGCGCCGCCGCGTAATCCCTATACCTACGACGGCGCTGGTTACTACGATACCCTGGGCCGAGCCTACTTCTTGGGCGCCAACTACGCCTTCTAAGGCCGTTGGAAACGGCTATTTCAAGCGGCGCACCTGCGCCGCTTTTTCGTTTCTAGCCTCAGTCGTTCTAACTTCAGGAATACAATGAACCACAGTCAGTCATGGTCACGCTGTTGCTGACAGTCTTGCACAGTCGGTTGGGGGGAACCCCTTCATGCTGTGTAGACCATTAAGCAGGGGTAGTTGGACACCCATGGTAAACAGAGCCAACCGTCGCTTATGCCAGCATGAGTACCTTTTAAAAGAGAAGCCAGAGAGTTGTGGTCGGCACTAGTGGGAGCATTCTGGTTGATAAGTTGCTATGGAGCATTTGTTTAGGTCTTTTGATATTAGTGCTGGCTAAATTTAATCTGAGATGAAGAGACCATATCTGTCGACGAAGTTAAGCGTATCCTTTTCACTTCATCCTTTTGATACAATTTGTTACAGATGTGCCTGATTTTTGTAACGCGTTGTTTGTTTGGGATTTTTATGTTGATTGTGCGTCAGTTGGTGGACGCTTCATGAAGCTATCGGTGAGGCATCTTTTTTCTCTTCTTCACATTGCCGTTTCATTTTTGTAACGTATGCGCGGGGTGCCAATCCTCCTCGCTAATGTAGCGGAGAAAAAATAAAAACTTCTTTCAGGGAGATGAGACGTGAAAGCCAATAAGCTGAATCTTGCCGTCCGAACGGCTATGGCCCTTGGGGTCATGGCTGCCTATGCGATGCCTGTTGTAGCCCATGCTGCTGACAATGCTGCTGCCAAGCAGGACGACACTAAGACCGAACGAATTGAAGTGACAGGTTCCAGGATCAAACGCCAAGGTGCGTTATCCCCGACTCCTCTCACTGTGATCAGCGGTGACGTGATCCAGGACATGGGGATCACCAACGTCGCTGATCTGCTGAACAAGCTGCCTCAATCTACTGTTGGTATTTCTCCCGAGACTTCCAACAACACTATCTTCGCCAACGGCCTGAACCAGACTGACCTGCGCGGCCTGGGCACTGCCCGTACCCTGGTACTGGTTAACGGACGCCGTTACGTTGCTGGTTCTGCCGGTGATACCGCCGTCGACCTCAATAACCTTCCCACCACCATGATTGAGCGCGTCGAGATCATCACAGGTGGTGCCTCTGCCGTTTACGGTTCTGACGCTGTTGCCGGTGTGGTCAACATCATCACCCGTAAGAAGACTGACGGCTTGGAGTTGGACGCCTCCTACACCCAGCCTGAGCAGAAAGGTGGTGCTGAGTCCCAGTACTCCCTGGCCTATGGCACCGATTTCCTGCAGGGCAAAGGCAGTGTCATGATGAGTGCCGTCTATGCCGAAGCCAAACAGATCAAATACGCCGATCGCGACTTTACTCGTAATCCTGTAGGCAGTATCTACAACTCCGCCAATACTGGCCCCAATGATGGCGAACCTACCAAGATCAGCTACACAGGACGTAAGCCCCTGAGCTGGATTAACGAGGCCGGTACCTTCTTCACCTCGGATAACCAGTACACTTGGGATACCAACGGTAATCTCAAGCCTTTCGACTACGGTGATGGCCTTATCCCCGGCCCAGGTACTAACGGAAACTATTGTACTGGTGCTTGTGAAGGTTATGATCCGGTCAATTACAACGTTATCCGTACGCCTCTGAAGCGCCAGGTATACAACCTGAACGCCGATTACCAGATCAATGACGATATGAAGCTCTTTACCGAGCTGACCTACTCTAACTACAAGTCCTACGGTGAAAGCTCTCCCGTATTCCATCAAGGGGTACCGATCTGGTCCGATAACGCTTTCCTGAGTGATGATGCCCGTAACATCATCGACGCCGATGGCGGTGTTGTGGGCATGTACCGTATCGATACCGAGTTTGGTAATCGTAAGTACAACCAGAACCGTGATACCTTCCGTGCCTTGGTGGGTCTGGAAGGTTACATCGGTGACTGGAGCTACTCCGTTTTCTATCAAGAAGGTCATCTGAAAGAGAAGACCCATTGGACAGGTGAGATCTTTGCCGATCGTTATTACCAGGCCTTTGATTCCATCAAGGATGCCAACGGTAATATCGTCTGTCGCGACCAGTCTAACGGCTGTGTGCCTTTGAACCTGCTGGGTCAAGGCCAGGCCAGCCAGGAGGCTATCGACTGGGTCAGCACCGACGCCCACCGCGTCGCCAAGACTGAGCAGAAGAATGCCGGTTTCGTGGTCAGCGGTGATCTCTTCGAACTGCCTGCGGGCGCTTTGAGTACCGCCATCTCTGGTGAGTGGCGCCGAGAGCAGTCCAGGACTACTCCCGATGACAACATGATCAATGGCCTCATCTTCGGCAACACTTCCGCCAAGTCCTACGGTGCCTATGAAGTCAGCGAGGCTGCGGTCGAGTTCTCCGTACCGGTTCTTGCCGATGTCTTCCTTGCCAAGGAAGTGAACCTGGATCTGGCCTACCGTTACATGGACTACACCTCTGTTGGCAACAACGATGCCTGGAAGCTGGGCTTGAATTGGTCTGTGACCAATGATCTGAAGCTGCGTGCCACCAAGTCCAAGTCCGTACGTGCTCCCAACATCTCTGAACTGTATGACCCGCCGGGCCAGACCTTTGAGTCTATTACCGATGTCTGTGACGTGGACAACATCAATGCACCTGAGGCCAGTCAGTATCGCGCATCTAACTGTCATGCAGCCGGCCTGCCCGACGGCTGGAAAGCCACCGATGACTGGTATCACGCCAACCATCCTGGCTTCAACGCTGGTAATGCTGATCTGAAGGAAGAGACCTCCGACGACTACACAGTGGGCTTCGTCTATACCCCCAGCTTCGTCGAAGGCTTGACCCTGACTGCGGACTACTGGAGCTTCGACATCAAGAACGCCATCAACTACATTGATGTCGGCACTGCTGTTAAGTACTGCTACGATTCCGCTAGCCTGGACAACCCCTATTGTTCACGCTTCACCCGTGATCCTAATACAGGTGACATCACCAGCTTCGTGCAGAGCCCCATCAACGTCGCGACCTTCAAGACCAAGGGGGTGGACATTGAGGGCGACTACGGTTTCTCCACAGAATCTGCTGGCAACTTCCGCATCAACCTGCTTGCCACCTATGTGGACGATTGGCGTACCAACCCCACCGGCTTCGCGTCCGATCTGGAAGTCGATGTGGGCGAATACACAAATCCCCGTTTGAAGGGACGTTTCAGCGCCATCTGGACCTACGACAAATGGACCGTCAACGCCGTGGCTGATTACCGTCACCACGCTGTTGGTAATCGGAAGAGCACTATTGAAAGCAACAACTATAACGACATCCCCTCCAGCACCGTGTGGGATTTCACCGGTCGTTATGCTTTCGATGAGCATTTGGAATTGCGTTTCGGCGTGAAGAATGCCTTTGACAAGGCGCCGCCGCGTAACCCCTACACCTACGACGGTGCCGGTTACTACGATACCCTGGGCCGAGCCTACTTCTTGGGCGCCAACTACGCCTTCTAAGGCAAGTTGGAATGGCTATTTCAAGCGGCGCTTCGGCGCCGCTTTTTTGTTTTCAGCCTTAAACCACCTCCTATGGAGGTGGTGATCTGTAGTGGTCAACAATTTCCGTACAGTAAATTAAGTTTTGCCTCGGCTTTTGCCGGAGGCAATCCGTCATTGTGTTGATGTGGCCGTTGCCAGTTGTAGTAGCCCATCAGATAGGCGCTGATGTCCCGGCTGGCTAGGGCCTGGCTGGGATAACCCATGGCCGGTATCCATTCAGATTTCAGACTGCGGAACAGCCTTTCCATCGGCGCATTGTCCCAACAGTTACCGCGCCGGCTCATGCTCTGGCTCATCCGGTAACGCCACAGCCGTTGCCGGAACAGTCGGTTGGCGTATTGGCTGCCTTGGTCCGAATGGAACATCACGCCCTTGGGGCAGCCTCGTTGCTCGTAGGCCATCTGCAGCGCCTTGACTGTCAGTTCAGCGTCAGGCTGCTCAGAGAGCGCCCAGCCCACCACGCGGCGGGTAAAGAGAGCCAGAACCACCGCCAGGTAGCACCAGCGGCTGCTCGCCCAGATGTAGGTGATATCGCCACACCAGACCTGGTTGGGCGTATCGACCTGGAATGAGCGCGCCAACTGGTTGGGGATATCAGGTCGCTCAATGGTCGCTTGCCGGTAGCGGTGGTTGCCGGGCTGCTTGCAGACCAGTCCCGCTTCCTTCATCAAGCGCCGCACCAGGAAACGCCCTATCTCGATGCCCTCGGCGCGGAGCATATCCTTGAGGGTCCGGCTGCCAGCCGCGCTGCGGCTGTGACTGAACAACCGGTTGACCTCGCTACGCAGGTGCAGGCGCCGGGCGTCGATGCGCCGCCCCCGTAGCCGGTGCTCGTAATAGCTGGACGTGGCGACCTCGAACAATGCGCAGATCCTGTCGACCGGCTCTTGCTCCCTTAACCGGTCTATCAGCGCGTACGTTCGAACTCGTCCGACATTAAGAGAGCGGTAGCCTTTTTTAAAATGGCCTTCTCGCGTTCCAGGCGGTTGATGCGCGCTTCCAGCTCCTGGATTTTCTGTTGCTCCGGAGTCAGTGCCTTGCTGGTAGGGGTTCGCCCGCTGCGCTCGGCCTGAAGCTGTTCAACCCAGCGCCGCAGGGCGGTTTCGCCGACATCCAGCGACTGGCTGGCCTGGCTGATGGCATAGCCCTGGTCCAGCACCAGCTTGGCGGCTTCAAGCTTGAACTCGGGAGTGAAGGTACGTCGTTGCCGTTTCATGGAACACCTCTTTTGCGGTGGTGACTCTACCACCTAAATCGGTGTCCGGGATTAGTAGACCACTACAAAGCGACTGAGAATGATGAGTCGCAATCAATAATGAAAAGGGGCCTTGAAGGCCCCTTTTCATTATTGGAAAGATAGGCTTTTCCGTTTCAAGCCTGCCTCAAGGAAGGGCGGGACGGCTCGGCGCATACCACCTGGTTGCGTCCCTGGCGCTTGGCGCTGTAGAGGGCGGCGTCGGCGCGGCGCAGTTGGTCCGAGAAGCTCTCGTTGGCCATCAACTGGGCGCAGCCTATGGAGATATGGACGGGCAGGCCTACGCCTTGCTCCGAGAAGTCGGTTTCGGCGATCAGGCGCCGCAGCTTTTCCGCGGCCTGGGCGGCGGCCTCGAGAGCGGTATCGGGCAGCAGCAGCACGAATTCCTCGCCTCCCCAGCGGGCCACCATGTCCTGACAGCGGCAGTGGCTGCGCATCAGGGCGGCCAGTCGCTGCAGCACCAAGTCGCCGACCCCGTGGCCATAGGTGTCGTTGATGACCTTGAAATGATCGATATCCACCAGCAGGGCCGACAAGGGAGGGCCGTGGCGATGGAAACGGGCCAGCTCCTGATCGGCGCGGCGTTCCAGGGCGTAGCGGTTGTAGGTCAGGGTCAGGGCGTCCTTGGTGGCCAGCAGTTCCAATTGCCGCTGGTAGCGGCGGCGGCCGAGGTCCACCTGATCATAGAGGATGGCCGAAACGGTGATCAGCACCACTGTCGCCTGGCTGACGGTCACTATCAGTATGCCGAGTGAAAGGTCCGGGGAATGTTGGACGGTATTGACCAGCAGGAACCCGGTCAGGAAGGGAATGGAAAAGCCCAGCAGCAGTTGCAGCCTGGCCACCCTGCCGCCCACCCTGGGGCTGAGCAGGGCCCGCAGACCACCTCTGTGGGCGCTGCACAGCAGTATGGCCATGGCCAGAGGGATGACCATGGACACTGTGGTCAGGGAGGTCTCGCCGTGAAAGCGGTTGAGTCCCAGGGCATAGCCGACGATGGCGACTTGGGGAACGGCCAGGCTAAAGGCCGCCAGCAGCTGTGACAATGTCAGGCGAAAGGCCTGGTAGCACAGCAGGGCGGCGGCGCTGGCGGCCAGGCTCAGGGCCGTTAACTCGCCAAGGGCGACGCTGTGGCCCAGGGCGTTGAGTTTGGCCAGGGCTTGTGGAAAGGGAGTCAGTGCCGCCAGCCAGGGGCCGCTCGGCTCGGCCAGGAACAGCCTCAGCAGCATCAGGGCCAGCACCATGGCGGCCAGCGCCGTGCCCAGCCGGTTGTTCCGCAGCAAGGTGGCCAGGGCCAGGGCCAGGGTCGCCGCTGCCGTTAGGGGGTGAGTCCCAGGCCCTGTCAACAAGGGGCGGATCAGCAAGTGCAACCCTAGGGGGTAGGCCAACAGTACCAGGGCTGCGCCTATCAAGGCCGTGGTGGCAAGGATGGGAGAAAGCTTGAGTGCTAAACGGATCAGAGGGTAACGGCTTCGCATTTTCTTATTGGCCTTGGCGAAGGTAAAAAGAAAGGGCTCTTTCGAGCCCTTCCGTCATTCAAGCCGTGCTTTGATGCGGCCTGTGATACCGGCGGCATCCAGCCTCAGCTCAGCCAGGATCTCCGCCTGGGTGCCATGTTTGATGAATTCGTCCGGCAGCCCCAACTGCAACAGCGGCTTGTTGATGCCCTGGCTGTTGAGGAATTCGGCGACAGCCGAACCGGCGCCGCCCATGACGGCATTTTCTTCCAAGGTTACCAACAGCTCATGCTGGGCGGCCATGTCTTGGATCAAGTCCTCGTCCAAAGGCTTGACGAAACGCATGTCGCAGAGGCTGGCGTCCAGGGCTTCTGCGGCCTGGCGTGCCTCGGCAAGCAGGGTGCCGAAGGCCAAAATGGCGACCTTGTTGCCTTTCCTGACCTGTTCGCCCTTGCCGATGGGCAGGGCCCGCATCTCGGCCTGGGGCGCTATGCCGGTACCGCTGCCGCGGGGGTAACGGACGGCGGCTGGACCGTCCCACTGGTAGCCGGTGTAGAGCATCTGCCGGCATTGATCCTCGTCTGAGGGGGTCATCACCACCATGTTGGGGATACAGCGCAGGAAGCTCAAGTCGAAGGCACCCTGGTGGGTGGGGCCGTCGGCACCGACGATGCCGGCGCGGTCGATGGCGAACAGCACCGGCAGCTTCATCAGCGCCACATCGTGGATCAGCTGGTCGTAGGCCCGCTGCAGGAAGCTCGAATAGATGGCCACCACCGGCTTGTAGCCTTCGATGGCGAAACCGGCGGCGAAGGTCACCGCATGTTGTTCGGCGATGGCCACGTCGAAGTACTGTTTGGGGTATTCCTGGCTGAAGCGCACCATGCCGGAGCCTTCGCGCATGGCCGGGGTGATGGCCATCAGCTTGGGATCTCGGGCGGCCATGTCGCAGAGCCAGTCGCCGAAGATCTGCGAGAAGCTGGGGCTGCCGCCCTTGGACTTGGGCAGGCTGGTCTGGGCCGGGTCGAACTTGGGCACACCATGGTAGCCGATGGGGTCCTTCTCGGCCGGCTCGTAGCCCTTGCCCTTCTTGGTCATCACGTGCAGCAGCTGGGGACCCTTGAGGTTGCGCATGTTGCGCAGGCAGTCCACCAGGGCGTTGACGTCATGGCCATCGATGGGGCCTATGTAGTTGAAGCCCAGCTCTTCGAAGAGGGTACCGGGCACCACCATGCCCTTGAGGTGTTCCTCGGCGCGCTTGGCCAGCTCCTTGATGGGCGGCAGGCCGGACAGCACCTTCTTGCCGCCTTCGCGGATGGAGGTGTAGAGGCTGCCGGAGAGCAGCCTGGCCAGGTGCTTGTTCAGGGCGCCGACGTTCTCGGAGATGGACATCTCGTTGTCGTTGAGCACCACCACCATGTCGGTGCCGAGATCCCCTGCGTGGTTCATGGCCTCGAACACCATGCCGGCGGTCATGGCGCCGTCACCTATGACGGACACCACCTTGCGGCCTTCGCCTTCACGCTCCGCCGCTATGGCCATGGCGAGGCCGGCGGAGATGGAGGTGGAGGAATGGCCGACCGACAGCACGTCGTACTCGCTTTCTTCACGCCAGGGGAAGGGATGCAGGCCGTTCTTCTGGCGGATGCTGCCCATCTGGTCCCGGCGGCCGGTGAGGATCTTGTGGGGGTAGGCCTGGTGGCCCACGTCCCAGATCAAGCGGTCGAAAGGGGTCTGGTAGATGTAATGCAAGGCCACCGTCAGCTCCACGGCACCGAGGCCGGAGGCCAAATGGCCTGAAGACTGGCTGACGGATTCCAGCAGGTAGCGGCGCAGCTCGTCAGCCACCTGTGGCAGCTGGTCCTGGGGAAGTTTGCGCAAGGCCTCGGGGGAGGAGATGCCGCTCAAAAGGGGATAGGAGTTCTTATCGGTGCTCATCATCTGTGCTGGCGTCGTTAGCGCTCTCGGCTGATAACAAAGCGGGCGAGGGCGGCCAAATGATCGCTATTGTAGGGCAAGGACGCCAGGCAGGACAGCGCTTCGTCCACAAGGGACTGGGCGAACTCCTGGGCGGCGGCGAGCCCCATCAGGGCAGGATAGGTGGCTTTGTTGTCCCGCTGGTCCTTGCCCTGGGTCTTGCCGAGGGTGGCGGTGTCGGCGGTGACGTCGAGGATATCGTCCTGGACTTGGAAGGCCAGCCCCAACTTGTCGGCAAAATCGCTCAGCAACTGGTACTGCTGCTGGGGGATGTCGGCCATCAGCGCCGGCATTAGCAGGCTGGCGCGGATCAGGGCCCCTGTCTTGTGGGCGTGGATCCGCTCCAGTTGCTCGAGGCTGGTTGGCTGGTCAGTGGCGGCCATGTCCATGGCTTGGCCCCCTACCATACCGGGATAGCCGGCGGCCTGGGCCAGCAGCGCCAGCAGGGCCTTGAAGCCGGCCACAGTCGCGACCTCGGCCTTGGCCAGCTCGCCGAAGGCCAGGGCCTGCAGGGCGTCGCCGGCGAGGATGGCGGTGGCTTCGTCAAAGGCCACGTGCACTGTCGGTTGGCCGCGGCGCAGGGCGTCGTCGTCCATGGCCGGCAGGTCGTCGTGGATAAGCGAGTAGGCGTGGATGCACTCCACGGCCCCTGCCAATGGATCGAGCTTTTCCAGGGGCAGGCCCAGCATCTGACCGGCACCGTAGACCAGGAAGGGACGCATGCGCTTGCCGCCCAGCAGCAGGCCATGGTTCATGGCCGCCTTGAGCCTGGGCTCCAGATCCGGCTGGGTGTCCAGCAAGGTTTTCAGGTAAGCGTCGATACGCTGGCGGCAGGCTGCCTGGAACTGGGCCAGGCTCATTGTTCGGGCTCGTTGAAAGGGGCCAGGGTCTTGCCGTCTTCCAGCAGCATCTGCACTTTTTGCTCTGCGGCCTTGAGCTTCTGCTCGCTGGCCCGGCTCAGGGCCACGCCCCGCTCGAACTGCTTGAGGGCCTCGTCCAGGCTCAGTTCGCCTTGCTCCAGTTGCAGCACTACGGCTTCCAATTCCTGGAGGCTCTCTTCGAAGCTCATATTGTCAGGCTGCTTTTTTGCCATCTTCTACCCTTAAGTCCTGGCCGCTTGCGGTCGATGAAGGTGTGGGCGCACAAATTACTGTCATGCTGGCTTGAACGCAAACATCAGCCCTTGTCCTGCACAAGCTGGCACGCAAAAATAGCTGCCGTCACGCTATAACGTATTGCTGTAAGCGTAAAGTTTTGGGAGAAGTCTTTTGGATCTGGCGACACTCATCGGAATTATCGGCGCCTTCGCCTTCGTCCTCATGGCCATGATGTTGGGGGGCGACCTCAACGCCTTCTATGACACTCCCTCAGTGCTCATCGTCGTGGCAGGCTCGCTGTGCGTGGTGTTGATGAAGTTCAACATGGGCCAGTTCTTCGGCGCCGCCAAGATCGCCGTCAAGGCCTTCATGTTCAAACTGGACAAGCCGGAAGAGCTGATCGACAAGGCCGTGGAAATGGCCGACGCAGCCCGTAAGGGTGGCTTCCTGGCCCTGGAAGAAGCCGAGGTCAAGAACGCCTTCTTCCGTAAGGGGATAGACCTGCTGGTGGACGGCCATGACGTGGACGTGGTGCGTGAAAACCTCAATAAGGACATCAACGAAACCACGGAGCGCCACGAGCGCGGCATCAGCATCTTCAAGGCCATCGCCGACGTGGCCCCCGCCATGGGCATGATAGGCACCCTGGTCGGCCTGGTGGCCATGCTCAAGAACATGGACGATCCCAAGGCCATAGGCCCGGCCATGGCCGTGGCCTTGCTGACCACCCTCTACGGCGCCGTCATCGCCAACATGGTGGCCATCCCCATCGCCGACAAGCTGGGGCTGCGCATGAACGAGGAAATGCTCAACCGCCGCCTGATCCTGGATGCCGTGCTGGGTATCCAGGCCGGCCTCAATCCCAGGGTCATCGAGAACATGCTCAAGAACTACCTGGCCGAGTCCAAGCGCCAGGTCAAGACCACGGACGAATAAGGGATGAGTGACGCACCCAAGTGCAAGTGCCCGCCGCCCGGCCTGCCGCCCTGGATGGGCACCTTTGCCGACCTGATGTCGCTGCTGATGTGTTTCTTCGTGCTGCTGCTGTCCTTCTCCGAGATGGATGTGCTTAAGTTCAAGCAGATAGCCGGCTCCATGAAAAACGCCTTCGGCGTCCAGAACCGCGTCGAGGTCAAGGACATCCCCAAGGGGACTTCCGTCATCGCCCAGGAGTTCAGCCCTGGCCGTCCCGAGCCGACCCCCATAGAGACTGTCCAGCAGCAGACCATGGAGATGACGGAGCAGAGCCTGGAGTTCCAGAAAGGGGAAAGCCAGTACGTCGGCGGCGAGAGCAAGCAGCGGGATAAAAGGGTTGGCGGCGAGTCGTCCACCAAGGGCTCCAAACATAGCGCCGAGAATCCCCAGGAACAGCAGGACCAGATGAACGAGCTGGCCCGCAACATGGCCCAGGCGCTCAATGCCCAGATCCAAGACGGGGCCATAGAGCTGGAGTCCCTCGGCCAGCAGATCGTCATCCGCATCCGTGAGAAGGGCTCCTTCCCCTCGGGCTCGGCCTTCCTGCAGCCCAAGTTCAAGCCCATCATCCAGCAGGTGGGGGAACTGCTCAAGGACGTGCCGGGGGAGATCACCGTTTCAGGCCATACCGACGACCTCAAGGTCCATTCCGAGCTCTACAGTTCCAACTGGGACCTGTCGGTGCAGCGGGCCCTGGCCGTGACCCACGAGCTGCTGATGGTACAGGGCCTGGATCCCAAGCGCCTGGTGGTGCGCGGCTTTGCCGACTCCCAGCCGTTGGTGCCCAACGACACCGAGGCCCACAGGCGCATGAACCGCCGCGTCGAGATCGCCATCAACCAGGGTAAGCCCAAGATAACGGACGAGATCCCGGCCGGCCGGCCCTGACGGCCGAGGCGGTACTTTCGCTTTGGGTGAAAGTACCGCCGCTGGCGGGTATAATCCGCACGCTTTTGGCGCCACTCAGGGTTATGTCGTGAAGTTCATCATCAAGCTCCATCCGGAAATCACCATCAAGAGCAAGTCGGTCAGGCTGCGCTTCATCAAGCTGCTCGAGTCCAACATCAGGGTGGCGCTGCGCCGGGTGGAAGAGGAAGCCAAGGTCGACCGCTTCTGGGACAAGCTGGAAGTGCGGGTCCCGGACGGCGCCGACAAGGCCGCCGTCATCGACAAACTCTGTTGCACCCCTGGCGTCTCCCATGTGCTGGAAGTGGCCGAGTATCCCTTCCAGACCCTTCACGACATCTATGAAGTGGCCCAGCAGGCCTGGGGCGCCAGCCTGGCCTGCAAGACCTTCTGCGTGCGGGTCAAGCGCAGCGGCAAGCATGAGTTCAGCTCCATCGAAGTGGAGCGCTATGTCGGCGGTGGCCTCAACCAGAACAACCCCACCGGCGGGGTGCGCCTCAAGAACCCGGACCTGACCCTCAACATCGAGATCGAAGGCGACAGGTTCTATCTGGTGGCTGGCCGCCACAAGGGCCTGGGGGGCTTCCCCATCAAGACCCAGGAAGATCTGCTGACCCTCATCTCCGGCGGCTTCGATTCGGGTGTGGCCAGCTACCAGGCCATACGCCGTGGCTCCCGCACCCACTACTGCTTCTTCAACCTGGGCGGCAGTGCCCACGAGATCGGCACCAAGCAGATGGCCTACCATCTCTGGGACCGCTTCGGCGCCTCCCACAGGGTCAAGTTCGTCACAGTGCCTTTCGAAGCGGTGGTGGCGGAGATCCTCGAAAAGGTGGAAGACGGCCTCATGGGGGTGGTGCTCAAGCGCATGATGATGCGTGCTGCCGCCAAGGTGGCCGAGCGCATGAACATCCAGGCCCTGGTGACGGGGGAAGCCGTTGGCCAGGTGTCCAGCCAGACCCTCACCAACCTCACCATCATCGACCGCAGCGTCGACACCTTGATCCTGCGGCCGCTGATCTTCATGGACAAACAGGAGATCGTCGACTGTGCCCGTGACATCGGCACCTTCGAGATCGCCGAGACCATGCCAGAGTTCTGCGGCGTCATCTCCAAGAGCCCCAACGTCAGGGCCGACATCCGCAAGGTGGAAGCCACAGAGCTGGATTTCGACATGGCGGTGCTGGACCTGGCCCTGGAGAACGCCAAGGTCATGGACATCCGCGACATCGCCACCGAAGCCCAGGAAAAGGTGGTGGAAGTGGAGGCGGTGGCCGAGGTGCCCAGCGACGGGGTGATCCTGGATATCCGCGCCCCCGACGAGGAGGAAGAATCGCCCCTGGAGGTGGACGGCATCGAAGTGAAGGCGCTGCCTTTCTACAAGCTGGCCACCCAGTTCGGCGACCTGCCCAAGGACAGGCTCTACTTCCTCTATTGCGCCAAAGGGGTGATGAGCAAGCTCCAGGCCCTGTACCTGCAGGAGCAGGGGTTCAGCAACGTGCGGGTCTACAGGCCCCATTGAAAAAAGGCGCCCATGGGCGCCTTTTTTGCCAGCGTCGGCCTCTTTAAGGGATCACCAGGGGAGCGGCGATCCGCTGGGCCGCCTCTTCCCCCACCAGCACTTCCACTATGGCCAGGGCGAACAGCAGGGCCGTGCCTGGGCCCTGGCTGGTGATGAGCTTATGCTGGTGATCCATGACCACCAGGGCGTCGGGCTGGCGGCCATTCGCCGGCAGGCGGTCGTGGAAGCCGGGATGTGCCGTCAACTGGGCCCCTTCGGGCAAGAGATCTTGGGCTTGCAGGGTGAGCACCGGCGCCGTGTCCATGGCGGCCAGCCATTTTCCTTCGGCCTGGTGCAGCCGCAAAGCGTCGCGTAGCCCCTGGTGGTTGGCCTGGCGCTCAGTGCCTTCAAGGCCGCCGGGCAACACCATCACATCCGGCGTCGGCAGGCCGTCCTGCCAGTGGCGGTCGGCCAGCAGATGGACCTTGCGGGCGCACTGCACTTCCAACCCCGGCTCCAGGCTGACCAATTGGGTGTGGATCCCGGCCCGGCGCAGCACGTTGGCCACCCCGACCACTTCCAGCTCTTCCGAGCCCTGGGCGCAAAGGATCCAGGCACTCTTCATTGGTTCAGTTCCCTTATTTCCTGCCAAAGCTGCCGGTGGGAGGGCACCAACAGGCCATGTTCTTCTGCTTTTTCACAAAGATAGCCGCTGATGGCGTCGATCTCGGTTTTTCTGCCGAGGCGCCGGTCCTCCAACATGGAGGAGTGGTTGGCGGCGGTGGCTTTGGCTACCGCCAGCACGGCGGCCAGCAGTTCCTCTTTGCCAAGCACCACTCCTTCGGCGGCCAGCACCGGCTGCATCTCGTGGACCAGGGTATGGATCTCGACCCTGTAGTCCTCCTCCAGCAGGGCGCCGTTGGTCACCTGGTCACGGGCTGTGAGGGGGTTGATGACGGCGTTGATGGCGAGCTTGCGCCAGAGGGGCTTGAGGACATCGGCAAAGCAGGTTGCGGGGGGCATGGCGAGGTTCAAGACGCTATGCACCAGCGGCAGTGCGGCTTTGCTGCCCTTGAAATGGCCATACCAGCATTGGCCGTGGCCCGTCATCACCACCTGCTCGCCCTGGCGGCGGGCGCCATAAGTGGTGGTGGCAAGAAAGAGGGGGTTGGGAAAAGCCTCTGCCAGCTGCTCGTGGGGGCCAAGGCCGTTGCAAAGCAGCACCAGGGGCAGCTCTGGGGCCGGTGCCAGGGCCTGGACGGCCGCCAATGCCTGATGGCTCTTGGTGCAGATGAGCCAGAGGTCGGCGCTCGGTGCCAGGCCGCTGCGGCCTTTGAGGATGACCTGCTGGTCCTGGCGGCGCAGGCGGCCGGCTACCAGCCGCCCTATGGCGCCGTCACCTAGGACGCCGATCGTCGCCATTTAACCAGGGCCAGCAGGCCGTAGGCCAGGGTGATACCGACCACGTCGGCGTACCAGTCATGGATGCTGGACTCCCGGTAGGGCAGGAACCATTGCACCAGCTCGATGAGGGCGCCGTAGCCGGCCAGGGCCAGCCACTGGGGCCAGAGCGGCCGGCGCCAGGCGCCGTAGGTCAGCAGGCTCAGGGTAAAGAAGGCCAGGATGTGCATGCTCTTGTCACCGCCTGGCTGGGGGTAGCTGGCCTTGGTGAAGGCAAGGAAAGCCGTGGCCAGCACGGCCAGGGCCAACAGTATTTGGTAGGTTCGGGTCGAATTCAGCACGGCCTGCATCGGCACTCCAGGTTCAAAGGGTCGCGTCATTGTAAACTAGAGCCCCCGTCCTTGCTCAAGGGTGAACGGTATCATCGTCACGCCTGGCCCAGGGGGCTACCCAGGGCAGCAGCAGCAGGCCGGGCAGGGCAACGACGGCACAAAGCAGGAAGAAATGGGGCCAGCCCATGGCCTCCACCATGTAGCCGGTACCGGCGTTGGCCAGCACCCTGGGCACGGCGGTCAGGGCCGTGAGCAGGGCCAACTGGGTGGCGAGGTAGGTGCGGCTGGCCTCACGGGCGATAAAGGCCGTCAGGGCCGCGGCCCCTAGGCCCACCCCGAAGTATTCGCAGGCCACCACGGCCCCCAGCCACCAGAGGTTGCGCTGTTCTGGCGCCAGGGAGGAGAGCAGGGCATAGCCGAAGATGCTGAGCGCCTGCACCAGGCCGAAGACCCACAGGGATCTGTTGATGCCGATGCGCAGCATGATGGCGCCCCCTACCAGGCTGCCGATCAGCACCGGCCAGAGGGCGGCGTGTTTTGCCACCAGCCCTATTTCCGACTTGCTGTAGCCCATGTCCAGGTAGAAAGGGGTCTGCAGGGCCACCGCCATATTGTCCCCCAGCTTGTAGAGCACCATGAAGGCCAGTACCAGCAACGCCTGCCTGGCGCCCTGGCGGCTGAAGAACTCCTCGAAGGGCTCCAGCACCGCCTGGCGCAGGTTGTGGGGATGGTGAGCGTGGACAGGCTCTTCGGCGATGGCGGTCAGTAGCAGTCCGACCCCCATGAAGGCGGCGGTGATCAGGAACACCGAGGACCAGGGCAGGTGGTCGGCCAGGATCAGCGACAGGGAGCCTGGCACCAGGCCGGCCAGGCGATAGGCGTTGATGTGAATGGCGTTGCCCAGGCCCAGCTCGCTGTCGGCCAGGATCTCCCGGCGAAAGGCGTCGATGACGATGTCCTGGGAAGCGGAAAACACGGCTACCAGTACCGCCGCTGCTACCACCAGGCCCAGGCCCTGCCTGGGGTCGATGAGGGCAAAGGACGCCAGGGCCAGCAGCAGGCCCAGTTGGGTCAGCAGCATCCAGCCTCGGCGCAGGCCCAACAGCGGCAACTCGAACCTGTCCATCAAGGGGGCCCAGAGGAACTTCCAGGTATAGGGAAACTGCACCAGGGATAAGAGGCCTATGGTGCCGAGGTCCACCTGCTGGTCCCGCAGCCAACCGGGCACCAGTTGAAAGAGGAAAAACAGCGGCAAGCCTGAGGCGAAGCCGGTGAGGATACAGAGCAGCATGCGGCGGCTAAGGAAGGGGCGCCACCAGGGGGATTGGGTCAAGTGATAGCCTGGCTTTTTGTAAACCTATGGGTCAGCAAGGTAAACGCCCCTGCCGCCCAAGGCAAACCTTTCAAGGCCTCAGGGCCAGGCCGTCTGGCTCCAGTTCAGTGTCGCCGCGCAGGTAGTCGATGGCGGTTTCCAGGTGGTGGCGGATGGCCCAGTTGCCCCGCAGGTGATAGGGCGGGTGGCGGTTCATCAGCCCCACCAGGTTCCAGAAGGCTTTTTCTTCCTGGCTGGGCGGGGTTTCAGGGCCTTTGCCCAGGGCCTGCCAGCTTTCGAGCAGATCCCAAAGCCGGGCCTGCAGCTGCTCTGCGTCCAGGCCGTAGGCGAGGACAGACTCGGCCATCTCCAGCAGGGCCGGGATCTGGGCTTCCAGGAAATCGCTGACGCTGTCCTGATGTTGTGGGGAAGAGGTCTTGGTCATGAAGTAGAGTATAGGCTCAGCCCCGACGGCCATCGGGGCTGGAACGCAGCGTTTTGCACGCCGTCACTGTGCGGGCAGCAATTTGGCTTTTTTCAGGATCACAGGTGCCGTGGGCACATTGTTGTCACCAACGGCGCTGTTGTATTCGGTGGGCACCGTCTCGATCTTCTCCAGCACGTCCAGGCCTTCGATCACTTCGCCGAACACGGCATAGCCCCAACGGCGCGGTGAGGGATCGAGGCGGTCGTTGTTGGCGACATTGAAGTAGAACTGGCTGGTGGCGCTGTGGGGATCGTCTTCCCTGGCCATGGCGATGGTGCCGAGGGCGTTGGACAGGCCGTTGCCGGATTCGTTGACGATGGGCTCGCGGGTCTTGCGTGGGTTGAACTTGAGGTCGAAGCCGCCGCCTTGGACCACGAAGTCCTTCATGACGCGGTGGAAGAGGGTGTTGTCATAAGTACCGTCCACCACGTAGCGCAGGAAGTTGTTCACCGTGATGGGGGCGCGGGTGCGATCCAGCTCCACCACTATGGTGCCGAAATTGGTTTCCATGCTGACATGGGGGAAGAGGTTGTCCGGTTGCAGATCGTCGGTCTTGATGGCGGCCTGGGCCAGGCCGGTCACCAGCAGGAGCAGGGCGCCGAGAATACGGGTCATGGGATTCTTCCTCTTGTTGTGATGGTCAGGCCGCGAACAGGCGGGTGATCTCGGGGTCGTTGACCAGGGCGGTCATGGTCTTTTCCAGCAGGCGGTTGAGTTCTTCCTCGAGGCGGCCGATGTCCGGCCCCAGTGGCGCCTCGAAGCTGCCGGTACTGGTGAAGCGTTTGGTCAGGGTCTGGCCGT
Organism: Gallaecimonas kandeliae; assembly: GCF_030450055.1. Classification (NCBI taxonomy): domain Bacteria; kingdom Pseudomonadati; phylum Pseudomonadota; class Gammaproteobacteria; order Enterobacterales; family Gallaecimonadaceae; genus Gallaecimonas; species Gallaecimonas kandeliae. The sequence goes on along the minus strand of NZ_CP118480.1, from coordinate 2,979,836 downwards.
CGCGTTCGGCATAGACTTCCATCACCACCTGCTGCTGGCTCTTGTGGCTGACCAACCCTTCCTCCACCACGGCTTGCAGGGTCAGTAGCCGCACCGACAGGCGGGGACCCGTGGCGGGCTGGATGCTGTAGCCCTTGGCGGTCAGGCCTTCACGCAGGGACTGGCTGAGGCGTTGGTCCAGGCCGGGATCGTTGGTCAAGCTGCTCTTGGCCAACTGGATGACAGCCTGGCTGTTCCTGTTGTCCTGGAAATCGAAACGCACCGGCACCAGGCTGCTGGCCTGGGTGACGGCCGGGGCCGAGGGGTCCAGCCAACTGGTGGTGGGGGTAGTGGCACAGCCGGCCAACAGCAGCAGTGCCGACAAACAAAGGGCTCTCATTTACTTCTCCTTTTTACGGCCTTGAGGATCACGAACTTGCGATCCGAGGCTACCACTTGGCAGCCGCCAAAAAGTCTTTTCAATTTAAGATGATAACCAAGGTGCCTGTTGCCGACGAGCCAGAGCTCGCCGCCGGGGCGCAGCACCCGCTGGGCGTCCTTCATCATCTGCCAGGCCACGTGGTCGGTCACCGCCTGCTGTTGGTGAAAGGGGGGATTGCAGAGCACCAGGTCGGCGCTGACGGATGGAAAGCCGCTCAGGCAGTCGTTGGCCAGGCAGTGGGCATCGACCTGGGGCAGGTTGTGGGCCATGTTTTCCTCGGCCGAGGCCACGGCCAGATAGGACTCGTCCACCAGGCTGTAATGAGCTTCCGGATAGCGGTTGGCCATTGCCAGGGCCAGGACGCCGTTGCCGCAGCCGAGGTCTATGACGCGGTCGAAGCGCCCTTCCGGCAGGTTGGCCAGCATCAGCCGGGCGCCGATATCCAGGCTCTGGCGGGAGAAGACATTGGCATGGTTGGTGAGCGTGAAGGCGGTGCCTTCCAGAGGCCAGCGCAGCGGGGCGGGCATGGGCAGCGGCGCCTTGCCGTCACTATGGCTGAAGAAGGCGCGGGCCTTTTTCCAGCCCAGCAGCCGCTCGGTCGGGCCCAGGTATTTGCCGAGCAGGGCTTCGGCCCGCTCCGGTATGTCCCTGTCCCGACCGGCGAACCAAACCTGGGTGTCGGGGCCGAGCAGAGGCTTGAGCTTGGCCAGCCAGTATTCGAGCAGCGAGAGCTGCTTGGGTATTTTGGCCAACACCAGCTGTGGCTCTTGAGGCCAGGGGGCCTGGGGAGGGACAATGTCCACGCCGGGCAGGCCGAGGCGTTCGAGGTTCTGCTCGATCGCCTTGCGGCTGACGAAGGAGTCGGTCACAGAGGTCAGCTTGAAGCTGGACAGGGCGCAGCTCAAGGCGCCGAAGCCGTCTCCCAGCACCAGCACGGGGCGGGACCTGTCCAACTGGCTCGGCACCAGGCTCTGCAGCAGGTATTCGTCGGCGCTGTCCCAGGCCTGGAGGTTGTCTTCAAGCTGGGGGGGATAGCGCTGCAAGAGGGGAAGATGTTGGGTAAGGGCGGACACGACCGGTTTCCAGACGGCATAAAGCTCCATTTTGACACAATGGGCCTGTCGGTACAGCAGCGCTTGCCGCCCGATCAGTTGGCGCTCTGGCCGGCGGTGATGACGGCAGGTGAAGCCCAGGCCCTCTTTGAGCAGCTACTGCTAGAGCTTCGCTGGACCCAGCCGGAGCTCACCGTCTTCGGCAAGAGCCATCCCATACCCCGCCGCCAATCCTGGGTCGGGGACCCTGAGGCCCACTATACTTATTCGTCCCAGGCCTTCAGCCCTGGCCCCTGGCACCCTTTGCTCAAGGATCTGGCGGTGCAGCTGTCCGGCTTTTTCGGTCAGCCATTCAACTCGGTGCTGGCCAACCATTACCGGGACGGGCAGGATCACATGGGCTGGCACAGCGATGACGAGCCGGAATTGGGGCCTGTGATCGCCATGCTGAGCCTGGGAGCGGAAAGGGAGCTGGCCTTCAGGCCCCGTGGCGGCGGCCCTTCTTTCAAGGTGTCCTTGCCGAGCGGCAGCCTGTTGCTGATGGGGCCAGGCCTGCAGCAGCAGTGGCAGCACGGCCTGCCCAGCAGGGCCAAGGTGGCCGACGGGCGCATCAGCCTGACCTTTCGTCAGGTCAGGGCCTTGAACATCGGTCATTGAAGACGTAAAAAGCGCGTCCTTATTTCAGGAGTAGAGCCATGTCCGTACAGCGCCATATCGAGGATAAACTGCACGTCAGCTTCCAGCCGGCCCACCTGGCCGTGACCAACGAATCCCATATGCACGCCGTGCCCAAGGATGCCGAAACCCATTTCAAGGTGGTGATTGTCTCTGCTGAGTTCGAAGGGCAGCGGCTGGTCAGCCGCCACAGGGCCGTCAACCAGGTGTTGGCGGACGAACTGGCCGGGCCCGTCCATGCCCTGGCGCTCCACACCTACACCGAAGCCGAGTGGGAGCAATACTACGGCCAGGTGCCGGCGTCCCCGGCTTGCCTCGGCGGCTCAAAGTTGGGCTAGACTGGGCAGACCTGTTGTAGAGGCGGCATTATGCCGCCTTATTCATGTCCGGTATTGCCAGCACCACCTGGAAATCTGCCAAAGGGGGCGCAATAGCCATGGTAACGGCCCTTGAAGGGGTGCTAAAATACGCGGCTTGTAATAAGAAGCTGGGCTAAGCCCCGGCAGACAAACGCTTTTCTCGCCGCCTGGATAGGTAAGCATTTCGGGGTGGCGGTCAGCCTACAGAATTCCCTTAACTGTTGTGCAAAGTGCGTATGATAACCATCAAGAAAGGACTTGACGTTCCCATCAGCGGAACGCCCGAGCAAGTGATCCACGATGGTCCAGCCATCAAGACAGTTGCCGTCCTGGGCGAAGAGTACATCGGCATGCGGCCGACCATGCACGTCCGGGAAGGTGATCTCGTCAAGAAAGGCCAGATCATTTTCGATGATAAGAAAAACCCGGGCGTGAAATTCACTGCCCCCGCCGCCGGCAAGGTGGTGGCCATCAACCGCGGCGAGAAGCGTGTGCTGCAGTCTGTTGTCATCGAGCTCGATGGCGACGACGAAGTCAGCTTCCAGCAATACGACGCGGCCCAGTTGGCCAGCCTAGACCGCCAGGTCGTGGTGGACCAACTGGTCGAGTCCGGTCTCTGGACCGCCCTGCGTACCCGTCCCTACTCCAAGATCCCCGCCATCGACAGCACCCCCGCTGCCATCTTCGTTTCAGCCCTGGATACCAACCCCCTGGCAGCTGATCCGGCCGTGGTGATCAAAGAGCAGATCGACGCCTTCAACAACGGCCTGGCCGTGCTGTCCCGCCTGGGTGGCAAACTGTTCGTCTGCAAAGCAGCCGGCAGCGATGTCCAGGTGAAAGCCGCCAACGTCCAGGTTGAAGATGTTACCGGTCCGCACCCCGCTGGCTTGGTCGGTACGCAAATCCACCAGTTGTTCGGCGCTTCCCTGAGCCGTGTGGTCTGGCACCTGGGTTACCAGGACGTCATCGCCGTCGGCAAGCTGTTCGTGGAAGGCAAGCTGGACAGCAGCCGCGTCATCTCCCTGGCCGGTCCCAGCGTCAAGCAGCCTCGCCTGGTGCGTACCCTGGTGGGTGCCAGCACCAGCGAGCTGACCGCCGGTGAACTGAGCGACGGCGAGAACCGTATCATCTCCGGTTCCGTGCTGAGCGGTTCCGAAGCCCACGGTGTGCATGGCTACATGGGCCGTTACCACGTGCAACTGAGCGTGCTGCCCGAAGGCCGCAGCAAGGACTTCCTGGGCTGGCTGACGCCGGGCTCCGACAAGTTCTCCGTGACCCGCGCCTACCTGGGCCACTTCGGTCGCAAGCTGTTCGGCATGAGCACCACCACCAACGGTTCTCCCCGCGCCATGGTGCCGATCGGCAACTACGAGCGCGTGATGCCCCTGGACGTGCTGCCGACCCTGCTGCTGCGCGACCTGCTGAGCGGTGACACCGACAGTGCCCAGCAACTGGGTGCCCTGGAGCTGGATGAAGAAGATCTGGCGCTCTGCACCTTTGTCTGCCCGGGTAAATACGACTACGGCTCAGCCCTGCGTGCTTGCCTGACCAAGATCGAGAAGGAAGGTTGATGATGGGCCTGAAGAACTTCATCGAGCAACTCGAGCCCCAATTCGAGAAAGGGGGCAAATACGAGAAGTGGTATGCGCTTTACGAAGCTGTGGCCACCATCCTCTACACTCCCGGCAAGGTCACCCGTGGCCATACCCATGTCCGTGATGCCATCGACCTGAAGCGCATCATGATCCTGGTGTGGCTGAGCGTGTTCCCGGCCATGTTCTACGGCATGTACAACATCGGCCACCAGGCGCAGCACGCCCTGGCCGCCGGTTACCACCTGGCCGACGTCTGGCAGGTTGCCCTGTTCCACGCCCTGGGCGGTGAGCTCTCCGCCAACTCCGGTTGGGGCAGCATGATGTGGTACGGCGCCTGCTTCTACCTGCCGGTCTATGCCACTGTCTTCATCGTCGGTGGTTTCTGGGAAGTGCTGTTCGCCTCCGTGCGCAAGCACGAGGTGAACGAAGGCTTCTTCGTGACCTCCATACTGTTCGCCCTGATCCTGCCTCCCACCATCCCGTTGTGGCAGGCTGCCCTGGGTATCACCTTCGGTGTGGTCCTGGGCAAGGAGATCTTCGGCGGTACTGGCCGTAACTTCCTGAACCCGGCCCTGGCCGGCCGTGCCTTCCTGTTCTTCGCTTACCCGGCCTACATGTCCGGTGACAGCGCCTGGACAGCGGTCGATGGCTTCTCCGGCGCCACCTACCTGAGCCAAGCTGCGGCTGGTCACATGGACTACGCCTTCAACGGTGCCTGGTGGGATGCCTTCTATGGCAACATCCAGGGCTCCATGGGTGAGACCTCCACCCTGGCCATCTTGATCGGCGGCCTGGCCCTGATCTTCCTGCGCATCGCCTCCTGGCGCATCGTGCTGGGTACCTTCCTGGGGATGGTGGCCATGGCCTACTTCTTCAACCTGGTAGGTTCCACCACCAACGCCATGTTCGCCATGCCTTGGTACTGGCACCTGGTGCTGGGCGGTTTCGCCTTCGGCATGATGTTCATGGCTACCGATCCGGTGTCCGCCTCCTTTACCGACAAGGGTAAGTGGGCTTACGGCATCCTGATCGGCGCCATGGCTGTCCTTATTCGTGTGGTTAACCCGGCATTCCCGGAAGGCATGATGCTGGCCATTCTGTTCGCCAACCTCTTCGCTCCTTTGTTTGACCACTTTGTCGTTCAGGCCAACATCAAGCGGAGGCTCGCACGCAATGTCTAACGAAAGCATCGGCAAAACCATAGGCGTTGTTCTGGCCATCAGCCTGGTTTGTTCCGTGGTGGTCTCCGGTGCCGCCGTGGCCCTCAAGCCTGCCCAGCAACAGAACAAGCTGCTGGACAAGCAGCAAAATATCCTGAGCGCCGCCGGCCTGCTCAAGCCTGGCATGTCCGCCAAGGAAGTACTGGCCGTCTACAAGCAGCACATCGAGCCGCGCATCGTTGAGCTCAAGACCGGCAACTACGTCAAGGAAGTGGACGGCAAAGACGCCGCCAGCTTCGACCAGCGTAAGGCTGCCAAGGATCCCAAGTTCAACACCGAACTGGATCCGGCCATCGACGTGGCTTCCTTGAAGCGCCGTTCCAACTATGCCTCCGTCTACCTCGCCAAGGACGACGCCGGCCAGGTGACCTCTGTGGTGCTGCCGATCCACGGCAACGGCCTCTGGTCCATGATGTACGCCTTCGTGGCGGTCAAGACCGACGGTGACACCGTATCCGGCCTGACCTATTACGAGCAGGGTGAAACCCCTGGACTGGGCGGCGAAGTGCAGAACCCCATCTGGCTGGCCAAGTGGGTAGGCAAGAAGCTTTATGACGACAACGGCAAGCCTGCCATTCAGGTCGTCAAGGGCGGCGCGCCTAAAGGTGATCTGCACAAGGTTGACGCCCTGTCCGGCGCTACCCTCACCAGCAATGGCGTGCAGCACACCTTCCAGTTCTGGATGAGCGACAATGGCTATGGTCCCTACCTGGCTAAGGTCCGCAATGGAGAAGTGAACAATGGCTAACAGCAAAGAAGTCAAAAAGGTCCTCTTTGGGCCGCTGCTCGCCAACAACCCCATCGCCTTGCAGGTGCTGGGTATCTGTTCGGCGCTGGCGGTAACCGGCCGTATGGACAAGGCCTTCGTCATGGGTATCGCCCTGACCCTGGTCACCGGTTTTTCCAACCTGTTCATCTCGCTGATCCGCAACCACATCCCCAACAGCGTGCGGATCATCGTCCAGATGGCCATCATCGCTTCCCTGGTTATCGTGGTTGACCAGATCCTGCGGGCCTACGCCTATGAGCTGTCCAAGGAACTGTCGGTCTTCGTCGGCCTTATCATCACCAACTGCATCGTGATGGGCCGCGCCGAAGCCTACGCCATGAAGAGCCCGCCGTTGATGTCCTTCCTGGACGGCATCGGTAACGGCCTTGGCTACAGCGCCATGCTGCTGACCGTCGGTTTCATCCGTGAACTGTTCGGTTCCGGCACCGTCTTCGGTATCCACGTGCTGCCCCTGATCAAGGACGGTGGCTGGTACCAGGCCAACGGCCTGCTGCTGCTGCCCCCCAGCGCCTTCTTCATCATCGGTAGCCTGATCTGGCTGCTGCGGACCCTGCGTCCCGAGCAAGTCGAGCCTAAGGAGTAATAGCCGTGGAACATTACATCAGCCTCTTGGTCCGCTCGATCTTCATCGAGAACATGGCGCTGTCCTTCTTCCTTGGCATGTGTACCTTCCTGGCCGTGTCCAAGAAGATCTCCACCGCCATGGGCCTGGGTATCGCCGTTACCGTGGTACTGACCATCTCTGTACCGGTTAACCAGCTGGTTACCCATTACATCCTGGCTCCTGACGCCCTGGTCAAAGGCATGGATCTCAGCTTCCTGAGCTTCATCACCTGGATCGGCGTCATCGCGGCCATAGTGCAGATCCTGGAGATGATCCTGGATAAGTACTTCCCGGCACTGTACAACGCCCTGGGTATCTTCCTGCCGCTGATCACCGTTAACTGCGCCATCTTCGGTGCCGTTTCCTTCATGGCACTGCGCGAGTACACCTTCGGCGAGTCCGTGGTCTACGGCTTCGGCTCCGGCTTCGGCTGGATGCTGGCCATAGTGCTGCTGGCGGGTATCCGCGAGAAGCTCAAGTATGCCGACATGCCGGAAGGCGTGCGTGGCCTGGGCAGCGTGTTCATCACCGCTGGCCTGATGGCGCTTGGCTTTATGTCTCTCTCTGGGGTTCAGTTGTAAGCGCGGCTCTGCCGTGCCCAAAACGCAAAGGATAAGTCGATGGAAATCATTCTCGGCGTAGGTATGTTCACCCTGATCGTCATGGTGCTGGTAGCCTTGATCCTGGCTGCCCGCGCCAAATTGGTCGCAGAAGGTGACGTCACCATCACCATTAACAACGATCCGGACAAGGCCATCAAGGTGCCTGCCGGTGGCAAACTGCTGGGCGCCCTGGCCTCCAGCGGTATCTTCGTCTCCTCCGCCTGTGGTGGCGGTGGTACCTGTGGCCAGTGCCGCGTGATCGTGGAAGAGGGCGGTGGCGACATCCTGCCCACCGAACAGTCACACATCAACAAGCGTGAAGCCAAAGAAGGCTGCCGCCTGTCCTGCCAGGTTGCCGTTAAGCAGGACATGAAGATCGAAGTGCCCGAGGAAATCTTTGGCGTGAAACAGTGGGAATGCACTGTGATCTCCAATGACAACAAGGCCACCTTCATCAAAGAGCTGAAGCTGGGCATCCCCGAAGGCGAAGACGTTCCCTTCCGTGCCGGTGGTTACATCCAGATCGAGGCGCCGCCGCACCACATCAAGTACAAAGACTTCGATGTGCCGGAGCAGTACCGCCCCGACTGGGAGCGTTTCGGCTTCTTCAACCTGGAGTCCAAGGTGGATGACACCACCATCCGTGCCTACTCCATGGCCAACTACCCGGACGAGAAGGGCATCATCATGCTCAACGTCCGTATCGCCACTCCGCCGCCCAACAACCTGAGCCTGCCTTGCGGCAAGATGTCTTCCTACATCTGGTCCCTCAAGCCCGGCGACAAGGTCACCATCTCCGGTCCCTTCGGTGAATTCTTCGCCAAGGAAACCGAAGCCGAGATGGTCTTCATCGGCGGTGGTGCCGGCATGGCCCCCATGCGTAGCCACATCTTCGATCAGCTGCGCCGCCTGAAGTCCAAGCGCAAGATCACCTTCTGGTACGGCGCCCGCTCCAAGCGCGAAATGTTCTACGTGGAAGATTTCGACATGCTGCAAGCGGAGAACGACAACTTCAACTGGCACGTGGCCCTGTCCGATCCTCAACCCGAGGACAACTGGGATGGCTACACCGGCTTCATCCATAACGTGGTCTTCGAGAACCATCTCAAGAACCACGATGCGCCGGAAGATTGCGAGTACTACATGTGTGGTCCGCCGATCATGAACGCCTCCGTCATCAAGATGCTCAAGGATCTGGGCGTCGAAGACGAGAACATCCTGCTCGACGATTTCGGTGGTTAATACCCCATGCAATTCAAAGCAGTAATTAAATGGCTGGCCTTCGGGCTAGCCTTTTTATTGGTGGCCTGTTCACAGCAGCCGGCCGAAGTGAAACTGGCCGGCCGTACCATGGGCACCGGCTACCACATCTCCTACTACGATGGTGGCGGCTTGCCGGCGCCACAAGACGTCAAGGCGGCTATCGACGCCAGGTTGGTACAGGTGAACAACCAGATGTCCCACTACCAGCCGGACTCAGAGCTGTCCCGTTTCAACAAATCCAGCAGCACCCAGCCCTTCCCGGTCAGCCCCGCTACCGCCAAGGTGATCGGCGAGGCGCTGCGCATCGGTAAGCTCAGCGAAGGGGCCTACGACGTCACCATAGGCCCCGTGGTCAACCTCTGGAGCTTCGGCCCGGAGAAGCGCCCGGAGCGGGTGCCGACCGACGCCGAGCTGGCCCAGCGCATGAGCGAGGTGGGCCAGGACAAGCTGCATGTGGTGGGCAATACCCTCGTGAAAGACCGTGGCGACATCAACGTCAACCTCTCCTCCATCGCCAAGGGCTATGGAGTGGACGTGGTGGGCGAATACCTGGAGTCCCTGGGTATCGCCAACTATGTGGTGGAGATCGGTGGTGAAGTCCGGGTCCACGGCAGTAAGCCCAAGGGCGAGGCTTGGCGTATCGCCATAGAGAAGCCCGACGTGAACGGCGAAGCGGTACAGGAAGTCATTACCCCGGGTAACATGGCGGTGGCCACCAGTGGCGACTACCGCAACTATTTCGAGGAAAACGGCGTCCGCTATTCACACCTCATCGATGCCCGCACCGGCAAGCCTATCCAGAACCGCCTGGTTTCCGTTACCGTCGTAGCGCCCACCTGCATGGTGGCCGACGGCTTCTCCACCGCCGTCAGCGTATTGGGGCCGGAAAAGGGCCTGGAACTTGCCAAGGATCAGGGTCTGGCCGTGTTCCTGGTGGTCAAGACTGACTCAGGCTTCGAAGAGCGTTACACTGACAACTTCAAGCCCTACCTGGTATCGAGGCACTGATGATGGTTTTTGTGTACACATTCGGCCTTTTCCTGCTGGTGATCCTGGCCATGGCGGTGGGATACATCTTCCAGAAGAAGAGCATCTCCGGTTCCTGCGGCGGCATTGCCGGGTTGGGCCTGAAGAAGGCCTGTGACTGCCCTGATCCCTGTGACAACAGGAAGAAACGCATGGCCAAAGAAGAGGCCAAACGCAAGGCCAAGGAAGCCCTCTGGAACGAGAACCGCATCCTCTGATGCCATCCAATGGAAAAAGCCCGCTAAGCGGGCTTTTTTTTGTGCCTGTACCCCAGCGCTAAGGTCGTCCGTCGCTTTGTCCTGTATTTGCCATTGAAGCCTGATAAAAAAGGGTTTTTGGCAAAACACAGGACTTTAGATGAAAAAGCTATGGCTATCCCTGACGGCTGCCGCTGTTTTGGCGGGCTGCCAATCTACTCCCAGCCATCACCCCACCCACGACAGTGGCCAGACGGTTGTGATGATCTCCCTGGACGGTTTTCGCTGGGATTACATAGAGAAGCACGGCGCCCCCAACCTTGCCGATATGGCTCGCCACGGCGCCAGGGCTGAGCAGATGCGCCCCGCCTATCCCACCAAGACCTTCCCCAACCACTTGAGCATCGTTACCGGCCTCTACCCAGTGCACCACGGCATAGTGGACAACGACTTCTGCGATAAGGACAGGGGCGAGTGCTACGAGATGGGGGACGGCGGCAAGGACAGCACCTGGCTGAGTGGCATTCCCCTTTGGAACCTGGCGGAGCTCAACGGTCTCAAGGCCGCCACCTACTTCTGGCCCGAGTCCGACGCCCAGTACGGCGGCATGACGCCCAGCTATTACTATCACTATTCCAAACATGCCGATTACCACCAGCGGGTGGACCAGATCATCGACTGGCTGAAGCTGCCCAAGGATAAGCGACCCCGCTTCATCGCCGGCTACTTCTCTGCAGTTGACAGCGCCGGCCATCGCTATGGCCCAAATGCGCCCCAAACCCGGGAGGCGGTGCACCGGGTGGACGCCATCATCGGGGAATTGCGGGAGCGCCTCAAGACAGAGGTCAGAGGGCCCGTGGATCTCATAGTGCTGGCCGACCATGGCATGACGCCTATAGACCCTGCCCAGGGTATCGACATCGCCAAGCTGCCCCTGGGCCCGGGTTTCAAGGCGGTCAATGTGTCCACCCGCCTGTTGGTCTACGCCAAGCCAGGTACCGACGCCCTGGCCATTGCCAAGCAGAAGGAAAAACTCAAGGCTGTAGCAGCAGGGCGTTTCGTTATCCGTAGCCTGCAGGAGCTGGCCGAGCGGCATTATGTGGGCAGCCCCCGCATCGCCGACATCATCCTGGAAACCCAGGCGCCGCGTTTCTTTACCGACAAGCCCCTGGACAAGCGCAGCGACCATGGCAACCACGGCTACAGCTACACCAAGGACATGGGCGCGCTCTTCGTGGCAGAAGGCCCCGCCTTCAAGGAAGGGGTGACAATAAAGCCCTTCGATAACGTGGATGTCTACCCCATGGTAGCCAGGATCCTCGGCATTCCCTTGCTGAGCGAGATTGACGGTGATATCGCACCGCTATTGCCTGCCTTGAAGTAGGGAATGCCGGTACAAGAAAAGGCGCCTCAGGCGCCTTTTCTTTTGCATGAAAAAGCCGGCCATAAGGCCGGCTTTGATATCGCTAAGCGACAGGTTTAGAAGCTGTAGCGTACGCCCAGCTTCAGATACCAGGTAGAACGGTTGGTCTCGAAGGTTTGCTTGGTGTCGAAGCCATTGTACAGCGGTGAATACACCAACTGGCCGTTGCTATCCCACTTGGCGCTAACCAGGCTCTTGGTACCGTACTGGCTGTCGGTAACGCGGCCCCAATCCTTGTTCAGCATGTTCAGGAAGTTCTGTACGGTGAAGTAGACAGTGCCTTTTTGGCCTTCTACGAAACCGGGCAGCTCCTGCTGGACTGAGATGTCCATGGTGTTGATCCAAGGCGTGCGGGAAGCGTTCTTCGGTGCGTAACCACCGGCATATTTGCTCAGACCAGCCGCTTCTACGTCTTTCATGAAGCTCTCGTAGGTCATGCCACCGGCGTAAGAGACGTTCGGGTCGTCAGCACCTGTCGGGATGTAGGGCACGTAGTTGGTGTACTTGGCGATGTAGGAGTTATCCCCCAGCGCACCACTGTTCTTATAGGAGTCCAGGACCCAGCTGAAGGGGAGACCGGAGCGGCGTGAGAAGAACATGTTGAACTTGGTGGCGTAGCCTTTGAAGAATTCGTGGCTATAGCCCAGGTTCAGCTTGAAGCTGTGCTCAACCTCGTAGTTGCCGGTGCCCATCAAGGTCTCGTTACGGTTAACCATAACGTTGTACTTGTAGTTGGACGAGGCAATGGAACTGGTGCCGGCGTTGCCTTCTTTCACATCCTGGTGGGCGTAAGAGGCGGTCATGTACAGGCCGTTGTCCCAAGTCTTGCTCAGGCTGGTGGTGATGATGTTGGAATGACCGTCAGCATCGGCGTTGGTCAGCAACATGTCGGTGTGACCATTAACAGAGGGGTCACGGAAGTTATAGATGATACGGCCATCGCTGGTGCGCTTACCGCTGTCAACACGGTTCAGGTCAACCCAGTTCAGATCATCCTTGTTGGTGATACGCAGGTATTCGGCGCTCCAAGTGAAGTCCTTGCCCAGTGTCGGGATGTCGAACTTGTAGTCGAAACCTACGTTGGCGCGCCAACTGGACGGGATCTTGAAGCTCGGGTCCACAGCGGCAACGCTGCCGTCACCGGCAACCATGGTGTCCTGGACGTTTTGCGGTACCTGAGTGATGTCAACGTTGCTCAGGTAGTCACCTACAACGGCGCCCTTGTTATAGTCAACGTAGGTAAGACCATCGTTGCTGTAGGAGTTGGAGATCCAGACGTTCGGCGCACCACCGGAGAAGCGGCCGATACCGCCACGGACGGTCAGGTCGTCGGTGGCGTACCACTTGACGCCAATACGCGGCATAAAGATGCCTTTGCCGTCCAAGTTTTCCTGGTTGGAGAAACCGTAGCGGTCAGCGAAGTTCTGGTTGAAGCTCGGCTTGTCACTGTTGAAGATGCGCTTGTAACGCAGGCCCATGTTCAGCTCAACATCGTCACGGACCGTCCAGTCGTCCTGCACGTAGAAGGCATTGGTGCCCATGACAAAGTTGGCTGCAGCGTCCTGTGCGTTGTTGGTGAAGGCGTTGGAGTAAGACAAGCTGCTGGCGTCACCCGCCTGGTAAGCGGCGATGTCCTTGAAGGTCCATTGACCCAGGGATGTCGGGGCGAACAGGTTGTAGATATCCAGGCGCTCGTATTGCCAACCAAAGCCCAGTTTGTGGTCGCCGATCAGGTAGGTACCGTCCAGATCCACTTTCCAGGTCTTGGTTTCCAGTTCGTTGGCGTGGCGGTAGACGTCCGGGCCAAACTGGATTTGTGCCTTGTCACCATCAACGGCACTCATATTTTCGATAACAACGGTGCCTATGGCTTTGGTCCCCGGTATGGCACCCGTTTTCACGTCTTTGTAAGACACGGCCAGCTCGGTGGAGAAGTCGCTAGTCCAGTCGGAATAAAAATGCAGAGCGTAAGCGTCCAGATCCTGCTGGTTGTTGTACCAGTTGCTGGACGGCCTCAGAGGCTTTGTGCTGTTGGTCTGGTTACGTACTTGGTTACCACGTACCCGCTGGTAAGAGAAGGAGGCACGCTGGTCATCAGTGATGTTCCAGTCCAGCTTGGTCAGCATGGTCTTGTTGGTTTCTTCCGGGCTGCTGTTCCAGTCGCCGATATCCACACCGTATTTTTGCTGGGTGATATCGCGGACCTGGTTGTAAGCATCTTCAGTCCAGTAAGTTTCGTTGGCGGCGCCAGAGTTTTTGGGGCCCCAGAGAACGGAGGTTGGTTTTTTGTAGTTCTCGTAGTTGACGAAGAAGAACAGCTTGTCCTTGATGATCGGGCCACCAACGTTGAAGCCGTAGGTGTCGCTCTTGATGCCGGTGACATCAGTTTCTTCGCCGGTGTAGGGGTTTTTGGCCTTGCCAGTCCAGGAGTCAGAGGTCTTCTCATAGAACAGACCGCCGTGGAATTCGTTGGTGCCGGACTTGGTTACAGCGTTGACGCGGGCGCCGGAGAAACCACCGTATTTGGCATCAAAGGGATTAACGTCGATGGAGACCTGCTCGATGGCATCCATGGAAATCGGTGAACGCTGGGTGGGGTAACCGTTGCTGTTCAGGCCGAAATCATCGTTGAGGCCAACGCCGTCGATGCTGATGCTGTTGTAACGCGGGTTCTGGCCAGCGACAGTCAGCGGGTCATCAGTACCGCCCAGCGTAGTGGCCAGCGGGTTGGCACGGACTACGTCTTTAATGTCACGATTGAAAGACGGCGCGTTTTTGATGTCATTTTCGCTGAATACGCTGGAGCCGCCGGCATTTTGTGAGTAAGCGACTGCAGAGCCGTAAACGGTCAGGGTCTCATCTGCCTGGGCGCTTTTCAGCTGCTCGTTCAGGCGTAGAGTCTCTCCCAACTGCAGGTAAACATCGTCCTTGGAGATATCCTGGTACTTGTCGGAGTCGATAACCACCAGGTAGGGACCGCCAACGCGCAGACCAGAGGCGCTGAAGGCGCCTTGGGCGTTGGTCATCACCTCGGTCACAGTGCCGGTGGGCTGGTGCATCAGGGTGATCTTGGTGTTGGCGGCGGGTTGGCCATCCGGGCCTGTGATAACACCGCGTACGGCAGAGGTGGTATCGGCGGCGTAAGCCACGGAAGATGCGCCCAGGGCAAGGCTCAAGGCCAATGCCAGGCGACTTTTTACGAGTCCCTTGATCATGTCAATTTCCTGTGAAGACGAAGGTTAGAACACGTTTGCTTTGTTGTTTTTGTGCTGCATGTGAAGCTACAGCAGGGCATTGTTTTACACTGCGTTTTTGACAGTTTTATGTCCCGATGCGCCAAACGCGGCCAACTGTAACAAAACGGCAACTGGTCTGTCATCATTCGGGAGCTGTCAAGGAAAAGGTTTTCCGTTCTGATGAAAACCTTTTCTGATGCTACTTTTGCGTCGAACTTCTTTGAACTTGTCTTTTAAATTCGTCTTCGTGACAGGAAGTGGATGGTCTTATGTTAAGGGTTGCAACTTTTAATGCCGCTTTAGAATCGGGCAGTTTTTGCGGAAAAAGTGATCAAGCTCTTGATCCGCAGGCATTGGCCAAAGCTTTGACTGTCCCTTCTCAGCCTCGGCTTTGCCAGGCCGCAGAGGTGATACAGAGGGTCAGGCCTGATCTGTTGCTGCTCAACGAGTTCGACCAATGCTGGCCTGGCATCGAAGGCCTGACAGCCTTCAACCGGGATTTCCTTGGCCACAGCCAAGGCGGCGCCGAGCCTATCCACTATGAGTATCTCCATGTGGCGCCCAGCAATACCGGTGTGCCGGTGGAGGGGGAGTCCGACCTTTGCCAGGGCTTTGGCCAGTTTCCCGGCCATTACGGCATGGCGCTCTTGTCCCGTTACCCCCTGGACTTGCCGGCTTGCCGCAGCTTCCGGTTGTTTCCCTGGTCCGCCATGCCGGGAGCGAGCAGGCCCATGCTGGAGGGCCGGCCTTACCATGAGGACATCCTCTGGCAAAAGCTCAGGCTGTCTTCCAAGTCCCATTGGGATCTGGCTATCGACATCCAGGGCAAGCGGCTGCGCCTGCTGGCCAGCCACCCCACGCCGCCGGTCTTCGACGGCCCGGAGCGGCGCAACGCGGCCCGCAATTTTGACGAGATCCGTTTCTGGGCCGACTATCTCAGCCCGGAGCGCAGTCAGTACATCAGGGATGACCAGGGGCGGGGCGGCGGCCTGGAGCCGGGCCTGCCTTTCCTGGTGCTCGGCGATCTCAATGCCGACCCGGCCAAGGGTGAGAGCCTGCCCGGTGCCGCCGCCCAGCTGCTTAACCATCCCCTTATCGACAGCCGTTTTGTGCCCAGTAGCCCAGGCGGCCTGGCCCTGGGGGACGCCGGGCGCACGGCCGACTGGGGCCTGAGGGTGGACTATGTGCTGCCCTCAAGGCAGGGGCTGGAGGTCAAAGGCGGCGGCGTCTTCTGGCCTGCGCCGGAGGATCCCCAGGCCAGGCTGGTCAGGGGGCCAGAGGCGTCGGATCATCGCCTGGTCTGGCTGGACATCGAGTTGCTGTGACTTCTTGCACCCTTTGCCGTCGTGGCTGGGTGATTGGCCACGATTTCTGCTAGAATCCGCCCCTTTGTAAACCCTTAGAGAATTCCCATGGAAAAGACCTTTATCCCAGGCAAAGATGCGGCCCTGGAAGATTCCATCGCCCGTATCGGCGGCGCCATCCAGGATCTGGGCTTCGACATCGAAGAGGCCCGCTGGCTGAACCCGGCTCCCTTCATCTGGTCCGTGCATATCCGTGACAAGGACTGCCCCCAGGTCTTTTCCAACGGCAAGGGCGCCAGCCGCGAGGCCTGCCTGGCCTCGGCCTACGGCGAACTCATCGAGCGGTTGTCCACCCGCTACCTCTGGGCCGATTTTCGCCTGACCCCGGCCCTTGAGCAGTTCGGCCATGTGCACCAGGCCGACGAGCGCTGGTTCGACGCAGACGGCGACTGGCCTGAAGAGCTGCTGGACGAACACTGCCGTGCCATCTATGACTCTGAAGGTGACTTGGAGCTGGCCGATCTCATCGACCACAACGGCGGCGACTCCGGCCAGGGCGTCTGCGCCCTGCCTTATGTGCGCCAGAGCGACGGCAAGACCGTCTATGTCCCGGTCAACCTCATCGGCAACATCTTCGTGTCCAACGGCATGAGCGCCGGCAACACCCGCGAAGAAGCCCAGGTTCAAGGCCTGTCCGAGATCTTCGAACGTGCCATCAAGAACCGCATCATCGTCGAAGACATCGCCCTGCCGGAAGTGCCCCAAGCCGTCCTCGACCGCTACCCCCATATCGACGCCGGCATCAAGGCCCTGCAGGCCGAAGGCTTTGGCATCCGCGCCCTGGACGCCTCCCTGGGCGGCCGCTACCCGGTGATGTGCGTGGTACTGCAGCATCCCAAGGACGGCGGTGTCTACGCCTCCTTCGGTGCCCACCCCAAATTCGGCGTGGCCTTGGAAAGGGCGCTGACCGAGCTGCTGCAGGGCCGCGCCCTGGATGAGCTCGAAGGCTTCCCGGCCCCCACCACCGACATGGAGCAGGTCACGGATCCCCATAACCTGGAGCTGCACTTCATCGACTCCTCCGGCTATGTGGGCTGGGGCTTCCTCTGCGATAAGCCCGATTTCGACTTCGCCGACTGGGACGACCAGCACGACAACGTCTTCGAGCGCCAGGCCCTGATCGACCTCCTCCATGACGAAGGCCATCAGGTCTACGTCGCCGAGCACACCGCCCTTGGCGCCTATGCCTGCCGTATCCTGGTGCCGGGTTTCTCCGACATCTACCCGGCGGATGAACTGGTCTGGCACAACAACAACCAGGCCCTGGATTTCCGCCCCGTGCTGTTCGACCTCAAGAACGCCACCGAAGACGACTGGCAGGAGCTGCTGGAAGCCCTGGACCACTACTCCGTCAACGACCAGCTGCGGGTGCTGGAATGGGCCGGCATCGTCGGCGACAAGGGCACCCCCTGGGCGCGCCTGCGCATCGGTGAGCTACGCCTCTGGCTGCTGCTGGCCCTGGACCGCCGGGAAGAAGCCTTCGAACAGCTGGGCTCGGTACTGGCCTCAGGCCACCTCACCGACGACGAGCGAACCCTGTACCGTGCCCTGTTCGCGGTGCTGGAGCTGAGCCTGGAAGGCAAGGAGCTGAGCCAGTTCGAACGCGGCCTGATCAGCTACTTCGGGGCAGACAAGCTGGCCCTGGCCAAGGCCCTGGCCAGCGGTGAAGACCGCTTCCCGAACCTCCATGCTCTGGATCCAGAACACCCCACAGAGGGCCACCGCCGCCTGCTGGAGGCCTACGCCAAGGTGCTCAAGGGCCAGTTGCGCTAAACAAGAAAGCCGCCTCAGGGCGGCTTTTTTAATGGCAGGGGCTGACGCCGAAACTGGCCGTCGGCACCGCCTCGTTTGCCCTGCGCAGCCGGCAGTAGGCCAGGGCGCCACCCTGTGGCCGCCAATCCAAGCGGTAGTAGCAGAGCTGCTTGCGCCCGGCCGGGTCGCGCTCCAGGCGCCGCAGCTTTTGCCTGTGGCTGCTGTCCAGCAATTGCCGGTAGCACAGGGTCTGGCCGGGCTGGACAACGGCCAGCCAATCGGATGAATGGAAAGGGTGGGGGCCCAGTGCCGCCCTGGCTGCCACCGGGGCCAGCATGGTTAGCAACTGGGCCAGGTCGTCGACCAGCAGCTCCCGCCTGGGCTGGAAGACGGGGCTGAACTGCACCAACGCGTCCAACCGGCGGGCCAAGGCATGGAAGCAATCGAGCTGCCAGGCCGACAAGGAGCTGGGGGCCGGCATGCCGTCATCCAGGCGCAGCAGCGGGCTGGGGCCCAGGAAGAAGTTGCAGCCCAGGTGCTGCAAGGCGAGCTGGGGCCGGGCCTGGGGCTGTTCGCTGAGGGCCAGCAGCTTTTGATAGTGGCGGGACACGGGGTCGATACAGTCCCTCGGCCAATGGGGGGTCCCATCATGGAAGGCCTGCCGGTAGTGCTCCAGCAGCCAGCCGAGGGCGGCCCAGTAATGCTGGGCCAACAGCGGATAAAGGTGGTAGAGGGCGTTGGCCGGCCCGCTGGCGCCCTGTTCCAGAAGGGCATGATGTCCCCGACCGACCGGCAAGGTGCGTGCTGTGGGCATGGGCTTCTCCTGCGCTGCCTTTTTAGCAGCTTTGCAGCCCTTCAGGGCTTCGGCAAGGATCAGCGGCGTTTTTGCTGCAGGTAGCGGTCCAGGGCGTTGCCGAAAGCCTGGCGCTCGGACTGGCTGATGGGCGGCGGCCCGCCGGTCTGGATGCCGCTGGCGCGCAGGGTGTCCATGAAGTCACGCATCTGCAGGCGCTGGCGGATGGTGTCATCCCGGTACAGCTCCCCCCTGGGATTGAGGGCCTGGGCGCCTTTCTCCATCACTTCGGCAGCCAGCGGTATGTCGGCCGTCACCACCAGATCCCCGGCCAGGGCCTGCTGCACTATGTGGTTGTCCGCCACGTCAAAACCCTTGGGCACCACCTGGCTGCGCACCCATTTGCCGGGCGGTACCTGCAGGGACTGGTTGGCCACCAGCACCACCTCCGTCTGGGTGCGCTCGGCGGCGCGGAAGAGGATGTCCTTGATGACGCGGGGGCAGGCGTCGGCGTCGACCCAGATGGTCATAGCGGGCTCCAGGGGAAAAGGGCCATTGTAACGGCACTTGGCATGGCTTCGCTAAAAATATACGATGTATATATGAATCGTATATTGAGGTGCCCATGGGCATAGTGAAGATCAGCGACCAGCTCCATGACGAGATCCGCGTCGCCAGCCAGGGGCTTTGCCGCTCCATCAACGCCCAGGCCGAGTTCTGGATCCGTCTGGGCCGGGCCTGCGAACTGAACCCTACCCTGAGCGGGGCCGAGCTGCTCAAGCTGTTGGTAGAGGAGGCCAAGGCCCGCCATGATCAAAACTCCTGACGAAATCGCCAAGATGCGGGTGGCCGGTAGCTTGGCCGGCCAGGTACTGAGTCACCTGGTTTCCCTGGTGCGGCCGGGCGTCGACACCCTCACTCTGAGCCGCGAGGCGGAGCGCTTCATTATCGAGGAGCTCAAGGCCAGGCCCTCCACCAAGGGCCAATACGGCTTTCCCGAGGCCATCAACACCTCAGTCAACCAGGTGGTCTGCCACGGCATTCCCAAGGCCGAGGAGATCCTCAAAGAGGGCGACATCCTCAACATCGACGTGACGGTGGAAAAAGACGGCTACATCGGCGACACCAGCCGCATGTTCCAGGTGGGTAGCGTCTCTGCCGAGGCCAGCAAGCTGGTGTCGGTCACCCGCGAGTGCCTGTGGCGGGCCATCGAAGCGGTGCGCCCCGGCGCCCGCCTGGGGGATCTGGGCCATGCCATCCAGTCCCATGCCGAGGCCAACGGCTTCTCAGTGGTGCGGGAGTTCTGCGGCCATGGCATAGGGCGGCGCATGCACGAGCTGCCGGACGTGCTGCACTTCGGCGTGCCGGGCCGGGGCCTGCACCTGGAACCCGGCATGACCTTCACCATAGAGCCCATGCTCAACGCCGGTTCAGCTGGGGTCCGTATCCTGAAGGACCAGTGGACAGTAGTCACCCGTGACCGTCGCCTCTCTGCCCAGTGGGAACACACTGTGCTGGTGACCGACAGCGGCGTTGAAGTGCTGACCCTGAGGGAAGAGGAAAGGGCACTCGCTTAAAATTGCGCCAAAGGTTAAAATGCCGCCCTTTTTGGTTTCAGCAAGGCTCCCAACATTGCTTGTGGGCCTTTGTTTTTGGGGTGTCGATGTTCCGTAGTGTGATGTTCTGGGCCGTGCTGGCCGCCGTGCTGACCGTGCTGGTCGGCGATGTGGTGCTGTTCAACAAGATCTGGCATCTGCCCCTGCCGGCCCTCGACCGCGTCAAGGTCATGGCCGTGGTGGCCTGGCTGGTGAGCGGGGTAATCGCCCTGCTGTTCATGCTGCTGTCCTTCCGCTACACCTTCAAGCCGGTGGTGGGCCTGGCGTTCCTGGTGACCGCCATGGCGTCCTACTTCAGTTGGACCTACGGGGTGGCCATCGACCAGACCATGGTGCGCAACGTGGCCGAGACGGACCCGGCCGAAGTGGCCGATCTGGTGAGCGGCCCCATGCTGCTGGTGCTGGCCCTGGTGATTGCTGCCCTGGTGACCTGGTGGCGCCTGCCCCTCAATTATCCCAAGGGCCTGCGCGGCCTGGGTGTGCGCGGCGGCTGGATCAGCCTCTGCCTGGTGGCCACCCTGGCCCTGCCCTGGATGCAATACGATCTGCTGGCCGGCACAGTGCGCAACTACCGTGAGCTGCGCCATTACGTCAGCCCCATCAACTGGATGGACAGTTCGGTCAAATACGTGGCCAGCCTCACCAAGGCGCCCCTGGTGCACAAGCAACTGGGCTTGGACGCCAAACTGGTGCCCCCGGCCAGGCCGCGCCTGGTGATCATGGTGGTGGGTGAAACGGCCAGGGCCCAGAACTTCGGCTTGGACGGCTATGCCCGCGACACCACCCCCGAGCTCAGCAAGGAAGGGGTAGTCAACTTCAGCCAGCTCAGCTCCTGCGGGACCTCCACCGCCATTTCCGTACCCTGCATGTTCTCCGTTGAGACCCAGGCCGACTTCGACGTGGAGAAAGCCAAGTTCAGCGACAACGTGCTGGACATGCTGGACAGGGCCGGGGTCAAGGTGGTGTGGCGTGACAACAACTCCGGCTGCAAGGACGTCTGTACCCGCGTCAGCTACCAGGCGGTGGCCGACCTGGACGTGCCGGAACAGTGCGACCAGGAATGCTTCGACATGGCGCTGCTCTACCAGCTGAACAAGCTGCTGCCGGCCAAGCCCCAGAACACCCTGGTGGTGCTGCACCAGAAGGGCAGTCATGGTCCGGCCTACTACAAGCGTTACCCCAAGGCCTTCGAACGTTTCACCCCTGTCTGCCGCTCCAACGAGCCCAAGGACTGCAGCCAGCAGGCCCTGACCAACGCCTACGACAACACCATCCTCTACACCGACCACGTGCTGGCCAAGGTCATCGACTTCCTCAAGGCGGTGCCCGGCTATGACACCGGCATGCTCTATGTGTCGGACCACGGCGAGTCACTGGGGGAGTACAACCTCTACCTGCACGGCGCCCCCCGCATGCTGGCCCCGTCCCAGCAGACCCATGTGCCCGGCATCACCTGGCTGTCCAGCGGCCTCGAAGCCCAGCTGGACCTGACCGGCGATTGCCTCAAGGCCCGCGCCGCCCAGCCGGCCTCCCAGGATGACGTCTTCCACTCCCTGTTGGGGATCATGGGCGTCAAGACCCATCTCTACGACGCCAAGATGGACTGGTACGCCCCCTGCGGTGGCCAGTTGGCGGCCGCCGAGCGCCAACAGGACGCCGTGGGCAGCTGAGTTTTCCAGAGGCAAAGAAGGGCAGCCAGGGGCTGCCCTTTTTCTTGCTTCAGGTTCAGGCCGGCTCTTCCCCGGCCGGGGCCGCCGCCTTCTTGCGCGCCGGCAGCTTCATCAGCAGCAGGCTGGAGAGGATCAGCCCTATGCCCAGCCACTGGCTTTGGCCCAGGTG
The DNA here is from genome assembly GCF_030450055.1 of Gallaecimonas kandeliae. NCBI lineage: Bacteria > Pseudomonadati > Pseudomonadota > Gammaproteobacteria > Enterobacterales > Gallaecimonadaceae > Gallaecimonas > Gallaecimonas kandeliae. The sequence continues at coordinate 2,958,009 of NZ_CP118480.1, read as the reverse complement.
CTCGTTGACCAGCGAGGTGCCGAGCCCCACCGCCACCAGGGGGTTGGTCAGGGCCAACATGCCCATCACCTGGGGCCCCACTGCCTTGATGGAGCGGATCCAGGCCCAGTAGGCCAGCGCCGTGTTGGCCAGCACCAACCAGGCCAGCCCCGGCAGGGCACTGGCCGGTGGCAGCGGCATGGGGCCGGCCAGCAGCCAGGCCATGGGCACCAGCATGGCGCCGCCCAGGGCCAGCTGCCAGGCCGTCAGCCCCAGCAGATCCGACACCGGCCAGCGCTGCATCCAGAGGGTCGCCTGGGCGATCAGCAAGGTGGCGCCCAGGGCGCAGAGCACTCCGATCGGGTCCAGGTGCGCCGAGGGGTTCAGCAGCAAAGCCACACCGGCCAGCCCCACCAGGGCCAGCAGCAACCAGCGCAGCCCCGGCCTTTGGCCATAGCGCAGCCAGGCCACCAGCATCAACGCCAGGGGCAGGGTGGCGCCCAGGGTGCCGGCTACGGCCCCCGGCAAGCGGTAGGCGGCCAGGAACAGCAGGCAGAAGAAGGCGCCGATGTTGCAAAAAGACAGCAACAGCAGCTTGCCCCAAGGCAGGGGGGGCCGGCGGCGGACCAGCATCAACAGCAGCAGGCCTGCCGGCAGGGCTCGCCAGGCGGCGACCCAGAAGGGAGGCAGGCCGGCCAGGCTGAGGCTGACCACCGCATAGGTGCTGCCCCAGAGCAGCGGCGCCAGCAGTGCGATAAGGTAAGACATGTTATCTCCATGGAAAGTATCTTCGTGTCGAGATACATTCTTCTGGGGATATGTCTTTTTATCAAGTATCTTTTTATCAAAATAAATGTTCGGAAAAATGACAATGGATCACGTTGACCAACTGCTGGCCCAGTGGGCGGAGCGCCGGCCTGATCTGGATTGCAGCCCCATGGGGGTTTGGGGGCGGATGTCACGGATGGCGGCCATGGCCAGCAGGGAGATAGAAAGGCCCCTCAAGGAACTGGGGCTCTCCAACACCGACTTCGACGTGCTGGCCACCCTGAAGCGGGGCGGCCAACCCCTGACCCCCACCGAGCTCTACCAGTCGGCCATGCTCTCGTCGGGAGCCATGACCGCCAGGCTCGACAAGCTGGAAGGGCGGGGCCTTATCCACCGCGCGCCGTCGGAGGAAGACAGGCGCAGCCTCAAGGTGGCCCTGACCGAGGAGGGCACGGCCCTCATCGACCAGGCCGTGGCCATCCATGTGGAAAACGAGCGGCGCCTGCTGGCGCCGCTGACTGAGGCCGAACAGCAACAGCTGGCCGCCCTTATGAGGCGTTGGCTCCTGGCCCGCGAGTAAGGGCTATCCAGGCCGCCGCCGCCAGCAGGGCGTCCTTGAGCAGGAAGACGCCGGTGCTGGTCAGCCAGCAGTACATCAGGGCGCCGTCGTAAAAGACCAGGAAATGCAGGGTGATGGCGAAGGTGGCCAGCAGGCCGTAGTAGCCCCAGCGGCGGCTGGCCGGCAGCAGGAAAAGCCCCAGCAAGCCCAGTTCGATACCGCCGATGAGGTTGGACACCCCCTGCTGGCCGAGCCAGCGATAGGGCCAGGCCGTCAGCGGCGAACTCTGCATCAGGCCGGCCACCCCTTGGGCCTCGACACTGGTGAATTTCATGGCCCCTATCCAGCCGAACACCAGGGTGATGCCGGCCATGGCCAGCCAGCCGGCGGCCTTGCGGTGGCCCAGCAGGTAGAGGGGCAGGGCGGCCATGGCCAGGTGCTTAAGCAGGGTCTGGCCCGGGCCCAGGGCCGGGAAACCCAGGCCATCCACCCACACCGGGTAGCAGGCCAGCAGCAGCAAGGGCGCCGCCAGCACCAGCAGCACAGGCCAGAGCGCCTGGCGGTAGCGGGGGCTCAGCAGCCAGAGCGCCAACAGCAGTTGCACCCCGCCCCAGCCCATGGCCAGCCAGGCCGGTATGGGAAAAGGCCCCATGGTCAGCCAGAAACTCAGGTTCATGGCCGTGGACATCAGGGTCGACAACCCCTGCCAGGCCAGGTACAGCACCAGCAGGGCGCGCATCACCAGCGGCATCGCTTTCCTCATTCCTCTGTGGGGGCAATCGCCTAAAAGACCCAGCTCCCGGCCCCATTCTTTCATCTAAGCGAAGCTTTTTGTTCGAATTTTGCGCTGGAATATAGGCTGTGTTCTTGAACAGTGCATGATTGCGTCGCTGTCCCAGAAGGACGTAGCCAAGGCGGCGACTGCAGGGCATAGTGGCCCTATGGGCAAAGTCGTCAACGCAGGGGACGTCCTTCTGGGCTAGACCCTGCGGGCTGGTACCACAGGTCGCCGATGCGGCGTTAGGGCTCGCTTATTTGGGCCCACCAAATCACGCTTACCCTGCCTTGTCTCAGCGATCTGTGGTGCCAGCGTAAGGGATGACCTGTTTAAGAACACAGCCTAAGCTTGGGCTGTGTTGCCATTGAGGGCAGTCAGTGCGAGGAGATTGCAGATGGGACTCTTGGTCAAAGGCCAGTGGCAGGACCGCTGGTACGACACCGACAGCAGCAACGGCGAATTCCAGCGAGAAGCGGCCAAGCTGCGCAACTGGGTGACGCCGGACGGCAGCCCAGGCCCCAGCGGGGAAGGGGGCTTCGCCGCCGAGAGCGGCCGTTACCACCTCTACGTGTCCCTGGCCTGTCCCTGGGCCCACAGGACCCTTATCTTCCGTAAGCTCAAGGGCTTGGAAGAGCACATCTCGGTGTCCGTGGTCAGCCACCTGATGCGCGAGCACGGCTGGACCTTCGACAAGGCCACCGGCTCCAGCGGCGACGCCCTCTACGGCAGCCAGTTCCTGCACCAGCTTTACAGCCGCAACCAGGCCGACTATACGGGGCGGGTGACGGTGCCCCTGCTCTGGGACAAGCAGCAGCAGCGCATCGTCTCCAACGAGTCGGGCGAGATCATCCGCATGTTCAACTCGGCCTTCAACGCCCTGACCGGCAACGAGCGGGACTTCTACCCCGATCCCCTGGCCCTGGAGATCGACGAGATCAACGCCCTCGTCTACGACAAGGTCAACAACGGCGTCTACCGCGCCGGTTTCGCCACCACCCAGGCGGCCTACGAGCAGGCCTTCAATGAGCTGTTCAGTACCCTCGACGCCCTGGAGGACAGGCTGTCCCGGCAGCGCTACCTGGTGGGCAAGCACCTGACCGAGGCCGATTGGCGGCTCTTCACCACCCTGCTGCGCTTCGACCCCGTCTACCACGGCCACTTCAAGTGCAACCAGCGGATGCTCAAGGACTACCCCAACCTCATGGATTATGTGCGGGAGCTCTACCAGTACCCCGGCATCAGGGAGACGGTGGATTTCGAGCACATCAAGTACCACTACTACGGCTCCCACCTCGGCATCAATCCCACGGCCATAGTGCCCTTGGGGCCGGTGCAGGATCTGGACAGCCCCCACGAGCGCGAAGGGGTATGAAAAAGCCCGGCTCAGGCCGGGCTTTTCTTTGTCAGCCGATGGCGATGGGCTCCTCGGCGTAGCGGATCTGTGTCGTCTGTGGCGTGGCCAGCAGGAAGCCCAGGGTCAGGGGCCCGACCCGGCCCAGGAACATCAGCACCATCAGCACCCCCTTGCCCAGCTCGCTGAGCTCAGGGGTGATGCCGCGGCTCAGGCCCACAGTGCCGAAGGCCGACACCGCCTCGAAGCAGAGATCCATGAAGGGCTTGTCGCCGTCGCTGACGCTGAGCACGAACAGTGCCAGGAAGATCAGCATCAGGCTCAGCAAGGTCACGGCCAGGGCTTTGAACACCAGGACCGCCGGCACTGCCCTGTTCAGCACCTTGGTCTGGGGGCGGCGCATCAGGAAGGCGCGGGTGGCGGCGATCAGCACCGCAAAGGTGGTGACCTTGATCCCCGACGCCGTGGAGCCGGGGCCGGCACCGATCAGCATCAGCAGCAGGAACAGCATCACCGAGGCCGGGGTCAGGCCGGCCATGTCCACCGTATTGAAGCCGGCGGTGCGGGTGGTGACCGACTGGAACCAGGCCGCCCACAGCTTGCCCCCCAGGCTCAGGTGGCCGAGGGTGGCGGGGTTTTCCCACTCAGCCAGCAGGAACAGGGCCATGCCTCCCAGGCTGAGCACGGCCGTGCCCAGCAACATCACCCTGGTATGCAGGCCCAGGCCCTTGAAGCGGCGCTTCTGGCCCAGCTCGGAGAGCACCGCGAAGCCGATGCCGCCGGTCATGAACAGTATTGTGATGATGAGGTTGACGGCGCCGTTGTCCACGTAGTGGCTGAGGCTGTCGCTGTCCAGGGCGAAGCCGGCGTTGTTGAAGGCCGAGACGGTGTAGAAGAGGGCATGCCAGAGCCCCTTGCCCCAGCCCATCTGCGGCACCCAGCACAGGGCCAGCAGCGCCACCCCCAGCCCTTCGGCCACCACCACGAAACGGGCCAGGTGCCGCACCAGCCGCAGCACGTCGCTGAGCTGGGTCTGGTTGAGGCTTTCGCGCACCAGGAACTGGTGGCTGAAGGAGACCCGGCCCGCCAAAAGCAGCAGCACCAGCACCCCGAAGGTCATGAAGCCCAGGCCCCCGAACTGGATCAGCACCAGCAGCACGGCCTGGCCTGCCAAGGTGAAATGGGTGCCGGTGTCTACCACTCCCAGGCCCGTTACCGTCACCGCCGAGGTGGCCGTGAAGAGGGCATCCAGGAAGGAGAGGGGGGCAGTGCCGGCAAAGGGTAACCACAGCAGCAGGGCGCCGATGAGGATCAGCGCCAGGAAGCCTGCCGCCAATACCGCCGGCGGGCTGGCGGCCAGGGTCCGCTGCCCCCGCCAGTGGCGGGGGCGGGTCTTGTTGCGCCACATCCTCATAGCAGGCTCGACAGCTCCTGCAGGGCACCCAGTTTGCCTAGCAGCACCAGGGCGTCGCCCTTGGCCAGGCTCAGCTCTGGCGGCGGCGACTGCAGCAGTTCGGTGCCGCGCTTATGGGCCACCAGGCTGATGTTGCGTTTGGCCAGGTTCAGGCTGGCCACGTCCTTGCCGTCCAACAGCTCGGTGGCGGCGATCTCCACCAGGAACAGCTCGTTGCCGAGGGCGATGTAGTCCTGTACGGCCGGGTAGTTGAGGCTCTGGGCCACCCTCAGGCCCATCTCGTGCTCCGGATGCACTATGCGGTCGGCGCCCAGTTTGGCCAGGATCTTGTGGTGGGCCGGGGTCAGGGCCTTGACCCAGATCTGATTCACTTTCAGGCTCTTGAGGTGAAGGGTACAGAGGATGGAGGACTGGATGTCCTCGCCTATGGCCACCACCACGGCGTCGCAGTGGCCGAGGTTGAGTTCGGCCAGGGCGCTTTCGTCGGTGGCGTCCACCACCAGGGCCTGGGTGAGCTGGGGAGCCAGTTGGTTGACCAGCTTCTGGTCGTTGTCCAGGCCCAGGACTTCGTGGCCCTGGCGCATCAATTCCAGGGCTATGGTGCGGCCGAACTGGCCAAGGCCGATGACGGCAAACTGACGGTGCATGATCTTCCTTGGGATAAGGCGTTGTGCCGCCATTATGCCCAAGTTAGCCTTGAGAAACAGGGAATTGAACCGAGGGGCCTATGTGGAAATGGGGGCTGGGACTGCTGCTGGGGGTGGCGCTGCTGGGCGCCGGCCTGCTCTATGGCGCCTGGCCCGCCGGCCTGCAGCTGGCCGGCCTCGGCTGGGGCCAGGCCCAGCGCCTTGTCTATCGCCAAGGGGATTGCACCCTGGCCGAAGCCAAGGCACTGCGCCTGGAAGGCCTCTTCCCCCTGGCCCTCTCCGCCGCCGAGCTTTCCCTCCATACCTGCCCCGCCACAGGTAACGCCAGCCTGCCCAGGCTACCCGCCGGCCATATCAAATTGCCCTCGGTACGCTACGGCGACTGGCCGGCCTTTTCCCTGGAGCTGCAAAGCACGGGAGAGCGGGTCCAGGCCCGGCTCGGCTACCAGCAGAGCCAGTTGGCGCTGGACTGGCAGCCGGCCAGCGGCGAGCTGAACCTCCATGGCCGGTTGACCGATCTGGCTCCCAGCAAGGGTGAAGTGACGCTCGAGGGCCAGGGCCTGTTCGACGGCCGGCTGCGCCGCCTCGAGGTGCTGGCCAGCAGCCCCTCTCTGCTGCTGGCCGGGCAGCAACTGGCCCTGCACGCCAAGGGAGACTTCGACGGTGAGCGCTGGCAACTGGTGGCGGCCAGCGACGGCCCCTTGCAGCTGGCCAGGGAGCTCAACGCCAACTGGCAGCTGCAGGCCGAGGGCAGCCCCCAGGCCCTGGACTGGGCCCGCCTGGAAGGCCAGCTCAGCACGCCCCTGGGGCCACTGCTCCTGGAGGCCAAGGCCCGGGACCTGACTCAGGCCGAGCTCCAGCTGAGCGGTCAGGATCTCAAGGCCCAGGCCCTGCTGACCCGGGACCAGCTGCGGCTGGAAGCCGCCGAACTGCAGCGCAGCGGCCTTACCCTCAGCCTGAGCCGACCGGCCCTGATACCGCTGGCCGCCGGTGGCCAGGTGCCCCTGGCGCTGGTCGGGCGCTACCAGCAGATGGAGCTGGCGGTGGCGGCGAGGCTTCACTGGCAGGGGGGCAGCCTGGGCCTGGACGGCAAGGGCCAGCTCCAGGGCACTTGGCAGGGCCAGCGGCTGGGCGGTGAGCTGCCCTTCATGCTGGACGACCAGGGGCTGACCCTGGCGCCCTTCCAACTGGCCCTGGCCGGCAGCTATGGCAAGGGCCAGCTCAGCAACAAGGCGTCCCAGCGCTTCGACTTCCAGGCGCCGGCCCTGGCCTTGGAGCTGGACTGGCAGTACCAAAAGGCCAGCTTCCAAGGCCAGCTCAGCCTGGCCCGTGCAGCGGACGGCTGGGTGGGGGGCCTTAACGGCGCCAGCTCGCCGCTGCTGGACAAGGGCGGCCACCTGCGGCTCACCAGCGCCTTTCGCTTGAGCCCAGAGCCCATGCTGCTGGCCGGCAGCGCCCTGGCCCTGGAGCAGGGGCTTTGGCAGGACAGGCTGCTGCTGCCGGTCAAGGCCACCCTCAGCCAGCCCTTGCTGCTCCCCGAGCTGAAAGGCGCCTTGGCCGTCCAGGGCCAGGGCCTCCTCTGGGCCGACGGCAAGGTGCCGCCCTGGCAGGGCGAGCTGCATTTGGACGGTAGCCAAGGCCAGTGGCGGCTGGCGGTGCCGGCCTGGCAGGGCGCCCTGGCCGGTAAGCTCGCCGAAACCAAGGGCCACTGGCACGGGGATCTCAAGGGGGAGCTGGCCCTTGGCCCAGGCCTCAGCCAGGCCCTGCCCCTGGATCTCGCCGGTGGCAGACTGGCCCTTGCCGGCAACTGGTCCTGGCCCGAACCTCGCCTCGACGCCAAGCTGCATCTTGAGGGCGCCAAGGGTTACTGGCAGGCCAGCCGCTTTGCCGGCCTGGACGGCGACCTGGCCCTCGGCTGGAACGGGGGCCTCAAGGTCAAAGGGCCATTGAAGCTGGCCGAGCTTGATATTGGCACCCCGGTCAGGGATCTCGAGGCCAGGATTGACTACCAAGACGATCGCCTGGCGCTGACTGGCCTGGCGGCCAAGGCCCTGGGCGGGACCCTGAGTGCGCCGCTGCTCAGCTGGCCCTCGGCTGAGCCCCAGCCGGTCGAGGTGAAGGGGCTGGCGCTGGCGGATCTCGCCGCCCTGCAGGCCAAGCCGGTGGTGGCCCTTGGCGGCCAGCTGGACGGCACCGTGCCGCTGCAGCTGGAAAAGGACGGCATCAGCGTCGTCGGTGCCAGGCTGCACAGCAGCGGGCCTGCCAGCATCCAGGTGCTGGCGGTGGACTCGGTCAACAACCTCAAGGCCAGCAACGGCGGCGTCAAGGTTGCCCTGGACGCCCTGGGCAACCTGGCGGTGGACAAGCTGACGGCGGACTTTGACATGGCCAAGGACGGGGAAGCCCGGTTGGCGGTGACCCTGGAAGGCCGCAACCCCGGCAAGGATGACTTGCCGGTCAAGCTCCATTACTCTCATCAAGAGAACCTCAGGCAGTTGCTGCGCAGCCTGCGTATCGGCGACGAGGTGGCACAAAAGGTACAGTCCGAGATGAAGAAACAAGGAGGGAAACCATGACAGCCAAACTGGCGCCGCTGGCGGCCCTGACCCTGTGGTTTTTGGCGGGCTGTTCGCCAAGGGTGGCCCTGGAGGCTCCCAAGGAGCCCATCACCATCAACCTGAACGTCAAGATAGAGCACGAGATCCGCATCAAGGTGGACAAGGATCTGGACCAGCTCTTCAAAGACGAAAGCGATCTTTTCTGAGGTGAAGCATGAAGAAATGGATATGGACGGCCGTCGCTGCCCTGTTGCTGCCCCTGGCCGCTTTTGCCATGAACCTGGGCGAGGCCAAGGCCCAGGGCCTGCTCGGCGAACAGCCTGACGGCTACCTCGGCGTGGTCAAGGCCACCCCCGAAGCCGTGGCCCTGGCCCAGGACATCAACGCCAAGCGCCGCGCCGCCTACCTGGAGATCGCCAAGAAGAACGGCATCAGCCTGGAGCAGGTGGCCATGCTGGCGGGGCAGAAGGCCATAGCCCGCACCCCGGCCGGCCAGTACATCAAGACCCCTGAAGGCCAGTGGCTCAAGAAGTAGTGCCGTTCTTCTGCTGATACATGGCCAGGTCGGCCTGGCGGATGAGGTCGTCGGCCTTGTCGCCGCTCTGGGCCGGCCTGGCCTGGCCCATGGCCACCTTGAGGTTGAGGGTGTTGCCCAGCACCGTCATGGGGGCCTGGACCGCATTCAAAAAGCGCTGGGCGGCCAGGCGGATGTCCTTGACCGAGGCGAGATCCGGAAGCAGCAGCACGAACTCGTCGCCGCCGATGCGGGCCACCAGATCCCCCTTGCGGGCCGACTGGTGCAGCCGCCTGGCCAGCTCCACCAGCACCCCGTCCCCCACTTCGTGGCCGTAGTCGTCGTTGATGCGTTTGAAGCCGTTGAGATCCAGGTAGAAGAGGGCAAAGGGGCGGCGGCGCTGCTGCCATTGGTCCAGGGCCTGCTCCAGGCTGCGCATGAAGAATCGGCGGTTGGGCAGTTGAGTCAGCACGTCATGGTTGGCCCAAAACTGGGCCCGCAGGTGCTCCCTGAGCATCAGGTAGACCAGGATGGAGACCAGCAGGGCCGACAGCAGGGCCAGCAGGTGCCAAGGCAGCATGGATGCAGGCCTTTCCTTGGTGTCGGCCTGCAGCTGCCAGCTGTCGGACAGCACCTTGAGCGGCAGGCTGAAACGGGGATGGCTCATGGTGGCGGCGCCGTAGATATAGCTCTCCGCCTTGGCAGGGTTGGACAGCCGCAGCTCGAAGCGGTCCACCAGGCTGAAGAAGCCGGCGTCCCGCAAGACGGCGTCGAGATCCACCACCATGCCGACCACGCCCCAGAGCTTGCCGTCCGCCAGGAAGACGGGGCTGCGGGCCACCACCCCTATGCCGCCCTGGATCAGCTTGACGGGGCCGTCCAGCACTGTGCTGCGGCTGCGGATGCAGGCCTCAACGGCCGGCCATTGGTCCGGGAGGCTGCGATAGTCGACACCGATGATGCTCTCGTTGCCTTTGAGGGGGTAGACCTGGCGCATCACCAGATCCGGGGCCGTGACCAGGTCCCGCAGGTGGCGGCTGGAATGGAAGAGGTCGGCCAGCATGGCGTCCACCTCGGCCTTGGAGGCCTTGGGCTGGGTGCGCAGGAAAGACACCAGACCCCTGCTGGTGTAGAGGCTGGCATTGAGGGAGGACTCGATGCGGGCGCGTAGCTCGGTCAGGCTGGCCATCTGCTTGGCGCTGTCGGCCTTCCTGGCGTTCAGCTCCTGGAGGTGCACTATGTACTCCCCAAGAGCCAAAACGGCGGCAAACACTATGACCGCCAGCAACCACAGCTTCTTGGGGTTTTTCATGCCGGGGCACAGCTTTCAATAACGCTCTGATAACTTCATTTAACTGGCAGAGGCGGCAAAGAGCAAGCCGATGTGTGTGTCTCTATGCCGGGAATGCCTGGCTTTTTTGTGAGCATCCAGGCGGCAGCGCTAAGGGGCCCTGGCCTGGCCCAGGCAGCCCTCACCGGGGGCGCGCCTGTGCCGATGGCAGCTGCGCTGCGGCGAGGGGCTGGGCCTGTTATTGCCAAATGCCCAAGGCGACCAGTTTGTTGGTGAAGCGTTCCGCGATCTTGAAGCGGGGGGCTTTGCTGGCATTGGTCAGCAGCACCAGGGCATTGCGTTTCCCCGGGTAGGCAAGGACCAGGGACTTGTAGCCCCGGATGCTGCCGGGATGCCGCGCCACGAGCTGGCCGTCTTTTTGGTAGAGCTGCCAGCCGAGGCCCACGTCGATATCGCCCCAAGGCGTCTTGGCCCTGGGCTTGAGCATCTCCTGGTAGCTGCGCTGGGTGAGAAGGCGCTTGTCCATGGCCAGGGTGAGCACCAGCCAGTTGGCCAAGTCAGAGACGTTGGAGACCAGGCCCTCACAGGGAAAGAACGCCGGATCGTAAGGCCGCTGCTGGGCGCGAGGAAGCGGTTTGCCTTCATAGGTCGGCAGCGCTTCGGACATGACGCCCGAGACGCCGTCGTAATAGCCGCTGCTCGACATCCCCGCCGGCACCAGTATGTGGCGCTTGATGTACTGGTCGAAGGGCATGCCCGAGACTTTGCCGACCACGGCGCCCAAGAGGTTGAACCCCGTGTCGCTGTAATTGAAGACCTTTTGGCCCTGGCTGGTTGCCAGGCTGTCGCCAACGGCTTTCAGGTATTGTGCCTGCCGCCGGTGGGCCTCGTGCGGCACCGGCCGCACCTGATCCCGAAGTCCCGACACATGGCTCAGCAGCTCCCTGATGGTGATGTCGGAAGGGCCCAGTTCAGGCAGGTAGGTCGAGACCCGGTCGTCCAACTGCAGCTTGCCCGCCTCGACAAGCTGCATCACGGCCTGGGCGGTAAAGAGCTTGGAGATCGACGCCAGCCGGAACAGCGTACCGCTGGAAACCGGCTGCTGGTGTCCTTGGTCGAGAAAGCCGGCGCCATCGGCGAACACCACCTTCCCATCCGCTATCACGGCCATGGCGATGGCCGGGATCTGATAGTCCTCCTGGATACTCTGTAATTCCTGGTGCAACGCCGGGAGCGGTTTTTCTGAAACGGCCTGGGAAGAGGCTGGGATCAGCGAGAGGGCAAAGATGATGCTGCTTAATATGCGCATGAAGGGGCCTGGTCGATATCCTTCCGTGTTCGGTGGTGGCTCATGGCCTGATGTTTCGATGGAAGGCTGTGGGTGTGCATTGTCCTACTGCCTCTGCGCAGTTCATCAGCTCTGGAGCGCTTGGGTTAAGCCGACCTCAAAAGTGGACTTGAGGTCGGCTGGGACTGTCTTATTGCGCCGTCACCTCAGCGCCTTGCACCCCTGACAGCGCCTGGGCGATATACCCCAGCAGCGCCTTGTCGATGAAGGTCCCTTCCAGCAGCTGGGGCTCTGCCTGGTGTGCCGCCCTAATCTTCGCGTGGGTCTGTGGATCGTCACCGGCATAGGAGCGGAACAGCGCCATCCACTGGGCTGCCAGGCGCTGCATCTGGGGGGCGTCGGGGGCTGTGCCTTCTTCCAGTTGCTGGCGGACGGCGCCGATCAAGGGTGGCCATAGGGCCCCCTGCTTGCCGTAGTTGGCGCGCATGAACTGGAATTCTTCTGGCGAGAGGTACTTCTCGTAAATCGCCAACTTGCTCTGGGTAAAAGCGCCTTGGATATAGGCCATCATCTCGGGCGTCACACCACTCTGTTCCTGCGCGTCCGGCTCCTGGTACTGCATGGTGTTCAACTTCGCCAGCAACCTGGGATCGCCATCTGTGTCACGCACCAGCATGGCCATCCAGCGCCTGGCCAGGGCCTGCGCCTCAAGGCCCTCAGCAGGCACCTCGGCGCCCATTGCCTGATGAACCTCGTCCACGAGGGACGCCCACTCGGCCCTTACCGCCGTATCCTTCGCATCTAACAGCGGCAGTCTTTCAATCTCGTCAGCCGAAAAATACTTGTCGTACATTGCCATCATCTCCAGAGTCGTTAACCAATCGGCCAACGCCGGTTCTTCCCCTCGCTGCAGCTGCTGATGGAGCTCGGACAAGCGGCCATGCAGCCTCCTGCCCTCTTCGAGCTGCCGCGCCAACGACGCCATCTGTTGCTCGACAATGGCTGCGAGGTTCCTGCCGGGGTCCGCCAGAACTGCCCCGATGTCGGCCAACGGCAAGCCAAAGCGCTTTAGCGCCTGGATCTCGTGCAACCGGGCAACGTCGCCACGGTCATACAGCCTGTAGCCGCTATCGGAACGAGCTGAAGGACTAAGCAACCCAACGGCGTCATAGTGGTGGAGGGTGCGAACCGTCAGGCCACAACGCTGGGCCAGCTCCCCTACTTTGAACAACATGGCATCACTCCTTCTTCAAGCTCGCCGACAAGGCTAGGCCCTCACGTCGCGTCAGGGTCAAGGCCGCCGATTGCTTCTTTTATCTCCATGGAGGCTGGAGCCCGGCTATATGGAGACAGGATTAGCCTGGCGGTTACCCACAAAAGCAAGTGGCCATAGGGCTAAATCGGATAACAAAACGGTACTTTCACCTTGTTAGGTGCCATTCAATCCACCTCGTTTTGAGTAAAGTGCTCACATAAAATTTTTTGCCCAGTGTTTTCCGATTTATTTAGTGGAAAATCGTACACGTCAAGCAATAGCTGCTCGACATATTTTGAAAGCCTATTTTGCATTTCTACATATGTGAAATATATAAGCAACTGGTCCGAAAAATCTTTGTTTTCCCAATGAGTTCGTAAACGTATACCAATGTTGCCCTTACCAACATACAGCGCTCTCATGTGAAAACGTTCATGCTCAGCACAATAGTCACTTTTATGCCAAAGGATGTACACACCCTCTTTATGATCCAGGCCCCATTCGTTGATGTGATGATCGCAGATATTCCGGTCACTAAACCAACCAATGTTCATCCGGGCAATACTTTGCAAGGAAATAGGATTTGCAAGTTCACTTGCTGCGATTAGATCAAACTCATTGTCAGTCTGACCGCATTGACAAGCACAATCTTGAAAGCATCTCGCCACAGTATTATAGATCCTCTGATTGTGTAGCCTAACGCCCAGCACAGGGGCCCCGTGGAGTGGAGGCAACTTGTGGTAAGTTTGCGCAGCAAACCACAAGTTGCCGGAACGTAGCGGGGTCCCTTGCTGCTGATTGTTATGCGTCACGCAGGTTTCGATCATAATTACGTTTAACCGCTTTTAAGAAAGCCATATTGCTATCTGCAATTTCACTTTTTATCTTCACGTTATCTATAGTCAATATTGAACGAAGCGTCTTATTAACCGTTGGATTTTGCCAAACTATATTCCTCATAGCCATAAACACACGGAGAGACATCAGCCTATCGTATTGCGCACAAATATTTAAACTTGATGTCATTATTGCATCAAAATCATCTAAACCTAACACCTGCCCTTTTGCCGCCAATGACCGAACACGTGCGACTCTATCTGTACAAGGAGCAAGGTATTTTTGAAACTCCTCCGAATCACGAGTTCCTTCTTTCTCAAAGTATTCTATTGCACCCTGTTCGATATCTGAAAACTCTTGTCTGCTTTTAATGGCAATTTGAATATAGTTTAAAAACTCCAAAGCAGGATAGACTGCATATATGAGCTCATGAAGTTCATCCATAAAATCATCTAAATATTCAACAAATATATCTGCGCGCTTTTGACTTTTCCATGTGCTTAATGCACTCCAGGCAATGAATGCGGTAATTACCGTAGCGCTTGTGGATATTAGATTGTTTAAGTCTATTCCTGCCAAGTAACATAACAATCTATTCAAAATATTATCCATATGTTCCTTCGCTATATTTCAATTCTTTGTGCGCCAAGCCATGAAGACATGGACCGCGCATAACAGCGTAATAGTGCGCATACGCGCTTTGTCTCATTAGACCAGTGCCTATAAGGTTGTACAAGGCGCTGATCCCCCTATGTATTTCACCAGTGTCATAATATGTCCAAGGATGAAAACGAGCATGCGCGTTATCATTCCAGCCCCGGCTCGACTATCTACTCATCGGATCACGATAAAACCCGCCGCATGAACCACTTGCTACTGGTTGGAGGTGTGAAAACGCGCATTGGTCGGGAAGGATAGTACGCATCCGCCTGCCTACAATGCCGTTCATACTGTATGCCCATCCAAAAAAATTGAAGGGAGCTGGCCGCTGTCCAACGGCCAACCGTGTCAAACCGTCTTGATTTAGCCAAAAGGGCGGGTGGTATGCCTGCGGCATGGCTTGTTGCTTGCCGGGTCCCGCCCCGGCGGGCGGGATACTTTGTTTTCGCACAAAGTCAGCGGGGCTGCCCATCCAAAGGCACCGCCCCTGGCGTTACGCGATGTCCTTACCTCTGGTCGCTCGGAGGCCACCGGCTCATACGCGCTCCCGGCACGTATTCGCCTGCACCTGGGCGGCCCCCTGCCGTCCTGTCTCGGCTGGCCTTTCACTCCCGGCGGTAAGGCGCTCCACTTAAAAGGGGCTCCGGGGTCTCACCTGCCAGCTCGGTTAGCTGTACTGGGCTCTTGTTTCTTCCTTGCGTTGTGCAGAAGCACGAACGGAGTTGCGGGACCTCAGGCCAGAAGCTTAAGCCAATGGTGATGGCGCTTTCGCCCCGTTAAGCGCAGCGCTGAGGCGCCGGGAGCGTGAGCTGGCGCGACAAATTTGCCGGGAGCAAATTTGAACATCGGAACCTGCGACGATGGCCCGTTAGGGCGAGGACCAGGAAGGTCCGAGTAACCAGGGACGCCGAGCGAGCGGAATACGTGGTTGGACCCGCGTATGCAGCGGTCAGCGGCAAGCGACCAGAGGCGAAGAACAAGCGAAGCGTGGGGCCAGGTTTTGGCTGGGCAGTCCCACTGACTTTTGCCGCAAAAGTGCCGCGCATGCAGGGCGCCCCCTGCAAACAAAAAGCCGTGCCGCAGGCACCATCAAGACACGCTACCCCCCTGAGTTGACGGGCCTCACTGTTTTCGTTTCTAAGACAATCCCCCCTCCACAGGTCCCGACTTTTGCCCTCGTAGGTGGTCTTCCACTCCGGGTCAAGCCGCCCACGTCATCAGCTCGAGACGGTTCACTGGCCCTGTCCTTCACGCAACTCCTACACAAAGGAAGGCAGCTGCACGTCAGGCCGGTTGGGGCGCCGGTGCCAAGGCCCAGCGGGAGGCAAAAGCGATAGGGATGCCGAACAGCAGCGTGTGTGACAAGAGGTCAAGGATCGTCGCGACGAGCTTGAAGGCCACAGGGAAAGGGAATGCGGAAAGCGGCAATACGATGAGCCGCATGGCCAGAAAGACGATAGCGCCAAAGGCGATACCACTTGCCAAGGGGGAGCGCACCAGCGCCGGCAAGCGCAGGGCTAGAGCGAGAAAGATCCCGGCCCACAGCAAGGACATGAAGAAATGCAGGGCCAGGCCCCATGCTGCCATGCCAAGCCCCCCGGTAAGTGCCGCGTTGCCGAACAAGCCGCTGGCGACGATTTGAAGCAGGCGGACAGGGGGATGGCCGTTGTAGGCGGCAAACGAGATGGCAAAGGTGATATCGAGGGCTCCTGCAACCAAGCCACCGAGGAATACTGCGGAGAAATACCGGTTATTCATTGTCGTGGTTCCTAAGTTATCTTCGCGAGGGCTCTCGCTTTTGTTGATGAGCTCAGCTTGGCGGTGCAGTGCGAATGTCTATCCACATGGCCTAGACCCCAATCTGCGTGAAGACGCGGCTTCCCACTTTCAGGGACGCCCCGTTACTGCAATGGTTGGGCTGGATGAGTCAATCTTCCTTTAGCCGTCAGGGACGTCGTGAAAATGGCCGTTATACAACGAGGTGATGTCTGGAAGGGCTTGGGAAGTCGAGTCATTGGCGTCAGCCTGGCAGCACTCTTGCTCGCCGCATCCTGTCAGACCTGGGACAGCGGCGCTCCCTGGACCGCATCCTGCAAGTCAAAGCCTTGTTGCAAGGCTTGCCCGAGGCACGCTACCGCCCTTGGAATCAGGTTATCCAAAGTCCCTTTACTCGCCAGCTAACTGGCTGAAATATAAGCATGCTTTTGCAGGCATAACAACAGGAAGCCGGCCTGCGACCGGCCTTGAAGCCCGTGTAGGGGGAAAAGGGGGGAGGGGCCGCCGCCCCTCAAGCCTTCTTACGCGCCAGCTTGACCGCATACATCCGCTGGTCGGCGAGATCCATCAGCTGCTCGGGATCGACACCGTCTTCGGGGAGCAGGGCATAGCCCATGCTGGCCTGCAGCCGGTATTCCCTGCCCTCGAAGGCAAAGGGCGGGGCCATGGCAGATTCGAAGCGCCGGATGGCGGGCACTATGCCGCCTTTCTCGTCGATCGAGGTCAAGAGGACGGCGAACTCGTCGCCGCCCAGCCGGGCCGCCGTGTCGGAATGACGGCTGGCCTGCTGCAGGCGCTTGGCGAATTCGAGGATGACGGCGTCGCCGATGCGGTGGCCCAGGCTATCGTTGATCTGCTTGAGGCCGTCCATGTCGATCATCAGCAACATCGCCGGCTCGCCGCCGCGGCTGGCCTGGGCCGTGGCGTGGCGCAGCCTGTCCATGAAGAGGGCGCGGTTGGCCAACCCCGTCATGCCGTCGTGGGTCGCCCTGATGAAGAGGTCGTGGATGTCGTATTTGACCGAGAAGAAGATGGCCGCCGCCACCACCTCGGACAGCAGGCCTAGCAGGGTGATGTCCAGCGGCTTCAGGCTGCTCGGCTTGGCGAACATGGCCTTGAGCACCCCGACTGTGGTGCCCTGGTGCTTGAGGGGCATGACGATCATGGAGCGCAGGCCGACCTGGCGGCAGGCCAGGCGGTCGACCCTGGGATCGGTTTCCGAGTCTTCGCAGCAGAGGGTTTCCCCTTTCTGGACGCAAAGGCCCGAGAGGCTGTCTTCTATCTTCAAGCGCAGCCCCAACTGGGCCTTGGCGATGCCCGAGGCGGCCCGGTAAACCATCTCGCCATCCTCGGCCAGCTCTATGACGGCGCCGTCGGCCTGCACCAAGGGGACGGTCTGCTCGACGATAAATTGCATCACGCCGCCCAGATCCAGGCCGAGCTTGGCGATCTCGGCCTGGATCTGGATGACTTGCATCAGTTGTTCACGCGAAGGCATGGTCTATTCCTGAGTCCAGCGGCTCTGGCCCAATGGCGGGGAAGTACCGCTTGCTTAGCACATCAACATCCTGCCGTGCGTTTGGGCCTGGCATGGGCGCAGGCTCACTATCCTTACCACAGTATGTGCCGCCGATACCGCTCCCGCTCCTTTCACCCCATTACAGCCAGCTACGATAATGGTAATTCATTGAAAGTAAAAGATATTGTTCGCTGAAGCCGGCGCGGCGCCCTGCCACCGACGGCGGGAGCTTTACCCTTGTTGTCACGAGGCTGGGATGACAAAGACCGTAACGGCATCTTCACGCGCAGCGGACCCTTGGCCGGGCCAGTCAAGGTGGAATACGCCAGGACGGTGGCAACGAGCCCCCTGTCACTTCCTACGGCGTCTTGCTTTTCAGTGGGAAGTTGCCGTCCGCATTTTATCTGTTTTGCCAGTCTATCTCGGCCAGTGCCTCATAAGCCGGGCGGGCGAATAAGAAGCCTTGGAAGAGGTTGATACCCATTTCCCGCAACGCCACGTATTCCTGTGGCGTCTCGACTCCTTCCGCTATCACTTTGATGCCCAGTTCTTCGCTGGTGGCCATGACGCCTCTGACGATGGCATGCTTGCGGCCGTTCTTGTCGATATCCCGGACCAAGTGCATGTCGAGCTTGAGAATGTCGACGTGCAGATCCGCCAGCATGTTCAGGCCTGAAAAGCCGGCGCCGAAGTCGTCCAGCGCCGTGGTAAAGCCCTGTTGCTGGTAGTGGCGGATGATCGACTGCAGGTGCGGAATGTCGTCGACCCTTTCCGACTCCGTCACTTCGAACATGATGCGGGATATGGGAAAGCCAAAGTCTTCGGCGGCTTTGAGGGTCGTCCTGATACAGAGCTCAGGCCGATAGACGGCATTCGGCATGAAATTGATGCTGAGCAGGGACGGCATCTTGAGGCGGGCCGCGAGACTGACTGCTTTGACGCGGCAGGCCTGGTCGAACGCATAGCGGTTTTCGTCGTTCACTTGCTTGAACACCGTTGCCGCCGGCAGGTTCCCTATGCCCCTGACCAGGGCCTCTTGCGCAAAAACCGTCCTGGTGGAGAGATCCAGAATGGGTTGGAAGGCCATGGAGAAATCGAAGCCCAAAGCGGTGCCGTTCAAGCATGCTTGGCAACCCAGTTCACGGTAGTTTTTTACTTCAGACATCGGCGAGCCTTTGAGTCTTTTCGTTGGTTTACTCCCGAGACGCTCACTGAGCGGGAGACGGCCACTTGTACCTGCTGCTCGAGCCGAGACAGCAGCTGTGGATTGGCTCCTTTTGGGGATCAGACCAGAACCGAGCCACGGCGACAAGGGAGGGGAAAGGGGGACGGTCAGCCATCTTCCACACCTGAACTTATTGCTGCCGTTGGCCGACGCGCAAACAATCCCCTGATTGAAACCCCCGGGTGAACTCATGATAGTTCCATATTCTTCAGCTGGTTATATTGCCTGCCTCGGCAAAGCGAGCTCGGGAGGGCCCAGTCCCATGGCCGCCCCGTTTTGAAGGGGCGGCGCCTAGGCCTTGAATGCCGGCGCTGGCATGGTCAGGCTCTAGGCCGCGGGCGAGCTCGGCAATGGGTGGCCGTCGTCTCGGCGGTGTAGCCGGATGGCCAGCCTGGTTGCCAGGGCAGCTGCTAAGCTCACTGCATCGACACCGGCAGTAGAGATCCATGCTCAAACCCCTTTCCCTGACCCAGCACCTGGCCCATCAAAACGCGAGATTAGATGGGGACTTCGGGGTGCTGTGCTGGAACACCCAGAAACTGACCCTGGACCAGCGTTTCCAGCAGCGGCTGGGACTTTTGATGCATCAATACCCCAGCGCCATGCTGCTGTTGCAGGAGGCCAAGCTGCCGTTGGGGCAGCATTTCAACCTGGCCGGGCTTTCCTACGCCATGGCCCCCAACATGCAGACCCTGAGCCACCAGTACGGAGTGCTGACGGCGGCCAACGTCGCCTTCGACGATCTGATACCCCTGCTCAGCCGCCACCGGGAGCTGCGCTTTGCCACCCACAAGAGCGCCATGATCAGCCTGCACCTGCTGGGGGATGGTCAATCCTTGCTGGTGGCCAATGTCCACGCGGTGAACTTCGTGCATCACAAGCGCTTCCTGGCGGAGATGGAGCAGCTGATAGAAAGGCTGCATCGCCATGCCGGGCCCATGGTGGTGGCAGGGGATTTCAACGTCTGGAGCCCCAGGCGCAAACGCTACCTGGAGGCCTTCGCCAAGGCGGCGGGGCTGACCGAGGCGGTGATGGAGGACCGCCACCACGTCAAGAGCCTGTTCCAGTTGCCCCTGGACTTCATCTTTTACCGGGGGCTGAAACTGGAGATGGCCACCGCCATCGATACCGACGTGGTCTCGGACCACAACCCCATCTACGCCCGCTTCTCCCTCTGAAGGCGCTGGCCGGCCAACTGCTCCCCGAACAAACGGGCATAGAGGCCGGCCCTGTCTGCGGCCAGCTCTTGGTGAGAGCCCTGCTGTACCAGGCGCCCCCCCTCCAGCACCAAGACCCGGTCGGCCTTGATGATGGTGGCGTAGCGGTGGGCGATGATGAGGGTGGTGCGGCCCGCCATCAGGTTGTCCAAGGCGCCCTGCACCAGCATCTCGCTGGCACCGTCCAGGGCGCTGGTGGCCTCGTCCAGGATCAACAGTTTGGGGTCGCGCAGTATGGCGCGGGCTATGGCGATCCGCTGTTTCTGGCCCCCCGACAGCTGCACGCCCCTGTCCCCCACCTGGGTCTGATAGCCGGCGGGAAACTGGCTGATGAAGTCGTGGGCATTGGCCAGGCGCGCAGCCTGGATGATGGCCTGGTCGTCGGGAGCCTCGTCCCGGGCGCCGAAGGCGATGTTGTCCCTGATGCTGCCACTGAAGAGGGCGGGCTCCTGTTCGACCACGGCGATGCCCTGGCGCAGGCTTGGCCAGTCCAGGGTCCGGCTGTCTTGGCCACCAAAACGCAGGCTGCCCGACGTCGGTGGGTAGAAGCCCAGCAGCAGGGCCGCCACCGTGGACTTGCCTGCACCTGAGGGGCCCACCAGGGCGACCTTCTCCCCCTCGGCCAGGGCCAGGTTGAAGTTTTGGAGCGCCGCCTTCTCGGGGCGGCCGGGGTAGTGGAAATCCACCGCCTCGAAGGCCAGAGGGCTGGCGGTGCCGGCGTTCCTGCCAGGCTGTTCGGTGGGAGCGGAGTCCAGGATCTCAAAGACCCGCCTGGTGGCGCCGATGGCCCGCATCCAGTCGCTCCAGAAACTGCTGATGGCGCCGGCCGAGGCCGTCACCATGGCCGAATAAAGCACGAAACTGGTCAGCTCCCCCACCGTCAGGGCTTGCTGGGCGATGAGCCTGGCTCCCAGCCAGAGGGTGAACACCAGCACCAGGTAGATCAGCAGGCTGGAGTAACCCTGGAAGCCTGCCAGGTAGCGGGTTCGGGACAGGGACTCGGCCAGGGCGGCAGCCGTGGCGCCCTGGTAGTTGTGCTGGGCCCTGGCCTGGCGATTGAAGGCGTGGATCAGGCGGATATTGGCCAGGTTTTCGTGGGCCACCTTGCCGCAGTCGGCCTGGCAGGCCTGGATCCGGGCCGAGCGCCGTTCAATCTGGCCTCCCACCTTCTTGCCGAGATAAAGGCTGATGGGAATGAAGGGCAACATGGCCAGGCTCAGCAGGGGGGAAGTGGCGATCAGCAGCGCCACCCCGCCCAGGCATACCAGCACAGAGCGCAGCGAGATGGCCATGCCCATGGTGAAGGTATCCTGCAGCTCCTCCACGTCGGCGCTGAGCCTGTTGGTCAGCTCACCGACGTTATGACTGTCGTAGAAGGCGATGCCCTGACGCAGCAAAGCCTGGTGGACCAGCTCTCTGACCCTGGCTACCAGCATCAGGCCGCTGGAGTCGAACAGGTAGTAGCGCATGGCCGTGGCGCCGGCCTGCACCAACAGCAGGGCGGCCATGGCCAGGGCGAAGGTGCCGAACCAGCCGGGGGCCTGGGCCTGGTCCAGGTGGTCGATGAAATAGGCGAGGGCCTTGGGGTAAGCCAACTGGATGGCGATGGTGACTGTCATGGCGGCCAGCCCTGCCAGCAGGCGCCAACGTAGAGGCTTGAGCAGGGCCAGGCGTTTGACGTGGCTGCCCTTGTCCTTGGCGGCGCTCATGCGCTGGCCGCCAGTTCGAGGCGGATCTGCCCCATCTGGTCGAGGAAGCTCTGCCAGTCAGGGTCCCCCACGGTGCCGCCGGCCTGGAGTCGGCCTTCATGGTCCACGAAGAGGTAGAAGGGGGAGCTCAGGCTGGGATTGAGCTTTTTGTAGGCCTTGACGCCGACCCTCAGGGTCAGGGGCGCCAAGGGGGTATCGGCCAGGAAGCGGTTCAGCCGGCCCTGGCCTTCGTTGCTCACCAGCCAGAGATCCAGGCCCGCCGGTTCCAGCAGGCCAGTGAGGGCGGTTAACTCAGGCAGCTTTTCACGGCATTTGGGGCATTGGCTGGACAGGAACAGCAGGGCGCTGGCCCTGCCTTGGTGGTTCAGCAGGATGGGGCTGCCTTCGAGGGTACGGCCCCTGACGGGCGTCAAGAGTTCTCCCGGCGTGACCGGCAGCGGATCTTGGGCGACGGGCGGCTCGCGCAGCAGCCGCAGTATGCGAAAGCTCAGCGCCAGGTTGAGGGCGACGCTCAGCGACAGGATAAGCAGCACCAGTTGGGTGAGGCTCATGGTGCCGGCCTCCGGCCTTGGTAGAAGAGGGTTTCCAGGGTTTCGTGGAAATGGATAAGCCATTGGACCAGTACCAGGGCCAGGGCGCCCAGCACCGCCAGTTCCACCGGGGCCGGGGTATGGCTCTCGCCACCTGTGACGAGGTAAGCGCCGATGGCGGCCAGCAGCAACAGGTTCCTGGCGATGTCGAAACGGGACAGGGGCCTGTCGCTGGTGCCGAAGCAGTGGCAGCGAAGGTTGCCTTCCTGAACATGGCGCCAGGCCACCAGGGCGGTGAAGGCGGCCAGGGCCAGGAAGGCCAGGGCCATGGCGGCGCAGCGGTAGGTCCAGCTTCCCAGCAGGGCCAAGGCCAGCAGGGCTTCGAAGGCCACCAGCGTCCAGCTGGCGGCGCCGGCCAGGGCGGCCGGTACCCCAAAGCTGTCCACCAGGTTCTGACTAAAAGCGTTCAGGGCCCGCCCCTTGCCGAGGGCCGAGAACCCGAAGAAGAGGCCGGCCAGCAGCCGGGCGAGGAGGGCCAGGACGTCCGTTTCAGCCATGGGCACTGCCCCTTTCTTCCCATTGCCCCAGCAGGGCGGCGTCGGTCCGGGTCCGCAGCAGCTGGCGCTCGTTGGTGGCGATAAGGGCATCGTGCCAGGGGGCCTCGGGGCCTTGGCGCAGGCCGCCACCGACCAGGTCTTGCAGGCTCACCGACAATTGCCAGGCAAGGGCTTCGGCTTCGGCGTCGCGGCAAAGGTTCAGCCCCAGGGCCTGCAGCTCTTCGCCTGTGAGGGCGTAGTCGTGGGAGTGGTAGCCGAACATCAGCGTCTCGACGATCCTTTCCCTGGCCTCCTCGTCAGCGCCGGGGAGCTGGAAGGTCAGCAACGCCTTGGCGATGGCCTTGACCTCCTGAGTACTGCGGTAGAAGGCGGTCAGGGTGGGCGGGAACACGCTCTGGCAGAGCAGGGCAAGGGCCTGCTGCTGGGCCTCGGCTTGGTCCAGGCCGAACCAGTCCTGGCAGAGGCTGCCGAAGCGGCGGATATCCTGGCAGGAGAGGGCTGAGGGGGTGCCATCGGCCCCGCCTCCGTGCAGCAGCGGATCTATGGGGGAGAACAGGGCCAGGTCACCGGCGAGGATCTCGTCGCCGGCCAGGGTCAGCAGGGTGGCGGCGGACTGGCAGTGGAAGGGCACTATGAAGCCGAGGTGGTCACAATGCTTTCTCAGCAGCAGGGCGATACGGCGGCTGGCGTTGACCTCGCCGCCCCTGGCCTGCAGCAACACGTCGAGGCGTTCCACCTTACCCAACTGGCGCAGGCAGTCATGGAGGCGGGGCAGCAGGTCCAAGTCCAGATGGGAGGCGCAGAGGACCAGCGCCTTGCTCCGTCGGCACTGCTCCAGCTCCCTGAGCCCGGGGCCGAGGTCCGTTGTCATAGGCTGCGGCATTGGGCCTCCCTGGCCAGGGTGTCCGCCAAGGTCTCCATCAACCCCAACTCAGGGACCAGTTGGTCGACGTAGAGGAACTGGCCGTTGGGGTTGTTCTCGAGAAAGACGTGGTCGTTGTCTGGGGTCACTATCAGGTCCAGGGCGCTGTAGTTGAGGCCATAGCTCTGGACGAAGTGGCGGCAGCGCTCGGCCACCTCGGCCGGGAGCGCTGTTGCCTCGTAGCGGATAGGCGCCGACATGTCCCTTGAGTCCACCTGGGTCCTGGGATCGTCCTGGGAATGGATCTTGGCGGCGAACAGCCGGTCCCCGATCAGGGTCACCCGCAGTTCGTAGGCTTTGGGGACATATTCCTGGAAGTGGCAGGGCAGCTCCCTCACCCCATCCAGTTCCTCCAGGAGGTCGTCCGTTATCAGGGTGGTGGGCAGGCCCTGGCTTATCCGGTCTGCATCCCCGACTTCGTCGGCGGCCAGGTGCGGGCTGGACAGGGACTTGAAGATGATGTCGCCGCCCACTTCGGCCTTGAAGGCCCGGACGGCATCGGGGCAGTTGCTGACCAGGGAGCGCGGCACTGTGAAGCCCAGTTCCCGCGCCCGCTTGAGTTGCTCACCCTTCCACATGGCGCCGCGCATCTGCACCGGGTGGCTCATCCAGAAACAATCCAGGGAATAAAGCCAGCCGAACATGGCCTGGTCCGTCTCCTGCCTGGCATAGGCGGCCTCCTGGGGAGAGAGGTCCGGGCTCAGGAAGGCATAGGGGGCAGGTTTGCGCATCCAGGTGGCGCCCACCTGGTCGAGCTGGAGTTCGGTACCTGAGGGGAGGTGTTCCAGCATCCCGCCATGACGGCGATGGTCAAGGTGCTGGGTGAGCCGGTAGTCACGGGGGAACTGATCGAGGTTCACCCTGAAGAAGCTTTGGCCCCGGGCGGCCAGTAGGGGTTCGAGCCGGTCGGCGTGCAGGTCGTCACTGTGGGTGACGATCAGGATCTTCTTGGTCATGGCGTCTCACAACTGGCCTGAAAAAAAGCCTTGAGCCGGAGCTCAAGGCTTGTGCTTTGGCCGGCTCAGCAGTAGATGCCGCCGTCATAGGCACGGGTGGTGGAGGCGCGGGTGAAGGGGCCAGTGCAGCCGGCGGTAGCGACGTTGTCACGGGCTGTCCACTTCATGTCGGACTTCACTTCCTGCTTCTTCTCGGCCAGTTTGAAGGCGAACAGCTTGGTGTTGTTTTGCTTGGTCATCTTTGATTCCTTCAATGATGTAGCGAATGTTTTTGAGCCAGGGGATCCAGCTCAATCAAGACGTTAGCGACCTTGATTTGTTGTGTCAACAAACTGTTAATTTTTAACCTTTCGCTTATATGGCGAGGTGGACGCTGGGGTTGATTGGCCGGAAAGAGGGGTCTTGTGGCCTCTTTTGTGCAGGCTCTTTGCTCACAGTGCCCTTCAAGTAAAGAAGGACGGTGATACCTTTCTGTCCATGCGATGGCTGCCACCTGCGGCTGCCGAGGTAACAGGCGCCGCCTGGCCAAGGTCAGTCGCGGATCACCTCATAGAGGGCGGGGCCGCCTTTGACGCCCTGGGGCGGCGGGCCTAGCTCCTGGCGCATCTTGGCGGTGGCGGCCCTGAAGGCGGCTTCGCTTTCCCAGATGGCGACGTTGACGAGGTGGAAGCGGGCATCGGGGTCCAGGGCGCGGTGCAGCCGGGTGGAGATGTAGCCGGGCTGGCCGGCGAGGAAATCCCTGGCTTTTTCCCAGTGCGCTAGGGCCTCCTGCTCTTGGCCTTTGGGGATTTCGAAGGGGTTGATCAGGGTAACCTGGGCCATGTTGCCTCCAAGGGTATGGCTGATTTCTCCCGGTACCTGTGCAGGCCGGGGGCTTCGGGGTAAAATGACAGCTTGCTGTCAATGTGTGCGAATAATGACAATGTGCTGTCATTTTATCAAGGGGGAGATCCGACCCATGGATAACGAGAAAGGCCGCCTCTTCACCCAGTTGGTGCTGGCCACCTTCAAGCTGAGTGGCCTGCTGGTCACCGAAGGCGACAAGTTGGTAAAGGGGCTGGGGCTGACCAGTGCCCGTTGGAAGGTGCTCGGCGCCGTGGGCCAGAGCCTGGGGGGCGCCACAGTGCCGGACATTGCCCGCGCCATGGGCCAGGCCAGGCAGAGCGTGCAGCGGATAGTGGATGCCATGGCGGCAGACGGCTTGCTGGAGAGCCGTGACAACCCCCAGCACAAGAGGGCCAGGCTCTTTGTGCTGACGGAGGACGGGCGTCAGGTGCTGGAGAAGGCCGGGAAGCTGCAGGAGCCTTGGGCGGCAGTCCTGGCGGCAGGGCTCACCGAGGAGGAGCTGCGCCTGGCGGACCAGGTCCTGGCGAAGCTGATCGCCGGGCTGGAGGAATAAGCGGAGGACAGGGAGAGTACAGGCCCACGGGCGAGGGTACCCTGAGCTCGGTTTGGGGCACCTCCAGCCCCAGCCTTGGGGTCCCACTGCGGCAAAGGTGTCGTATCCCATGGCCGAGCCCTGGGCCTAGGGCCTTTGTCTCGCAACCCGGGCCGCTTCTTACTGAAGGAAGGGCCAGGTTTGTCCTGCCGCTATGGCGAACCGGCCGTTTCGACTTCGGTGAGATAGGGCCACCTCACCAGCTGTGACACCCAAGCCATGGCCGGGACTCTCATTGCACACAGCAGGGAAAGTGTTCGGCGAGGTAGTCGATCATCAGCCGGGTCCTGAGCGAGACCAGGCGGTCCGGCCACAGCAGCGACACCTTGCGCTCCAAGGGCTGGAATTGCGGCAGCACCGGCACCAGCTCACCGCTGTGCAGGGCTTCTTTGATCAACAGCTTGGGACCGTAGTAGAGGCCCTTGCCCTGGATCGCCTCCAGGGCGCAGATCTCGGCATCGGTGCAGGAAAAGTCCCGCCTCGGCATGAACTCCTGTTGTTCCCCCTGCGGCGAACGGAAATGCCAGTGCTTGATCGGATCGAACACCAGATGTGGGAACTGCTGCAGCTCTGGCAGCGACAGGGGCGGGGTGCTGGCCAACAGGGCCGGCGCCGCGGCGAGGATGAAGGCCAGGCTGCCGATGCGCTTGCACAGAAAGGGCGAGTCGGGCAGTTCGCCGATGAGTATCGCCAGATCGAAATCCGTCTCGTCCAAGGCCAACCTGTGGTTGCAGAGATCGAGCCGGAGTTCGATCTTCGGGTAGCTGTGACGGAAGCTATCCAGCAGGCCCCGGGCCAGCATGGAGCGGGCGAAGGCTACGGGGGCGATGATCCGCAGCGGTCCCTCCACGCTCTGACTCTGTTCCCTGGCCCCCCTGAGCAAGGCCTCGAGGGACAGGAATTGCTGGCAGCATTGCTGGTGCAGTTGCATGGCCCCGGCGGTGGGCTTGAGGTTGTTGGAGTGGCGGTTGAACAGCGACGTGTTCAGCCGCTGTTCCAGGCGTCGGATGGCGCGGCTGAGGGTGGGGACGGATACCCTGAGGTGTAGGGCGGCGCTTTTCAACTGGCCGAAACGCATGACACAGCTGAAGTAGTAGAGGTCTTCCATGGCCGAGCTCCTGACTGCTGGTTGTTGCTCTTTTGTCATGGTTACCGAAATGTAATTTAAATTGCTACTTTTTGTTCTTTAGTCCTGCCCGGCTCCTTTGGCGCTAGGCAAATTAGCGCTTTCGACTCTGGATCTGCGTTTTCAGTACTGGCTATATGCCCCCATCCGGCCCTGGCCTAGCATGCCGTCTGGGCGGTCCGCCCATCCCTTCTCCCTCCTGACCAGCAACAACATAAGGAAGCAATTTATGAGAGTCATTGGGAGCCCCGCATGGGCCAAGGTTGCCACTAATGCCGCGCCAGGCAAGGGGAGCCGCCTCAAGGCGGCGATCACCCTGGTTCTGCTGTGCGCGGCGCCGGCGGCGTCCGCTTACGACGCCGCCTGTTTCACGGAAGGCAATGCCAATACGGACGGCATCACCAGCTGCAAGGACGCAGGGCAGAGCTACTCCGCCGGATCGGGTGCCGGGGTTTGGTGGGTCCAAAACATAAGGGTCAAGGAAGGCTACCGGGTGGACTTCAGCAGGCAGGAGTGGGACGGACCCTATAGCCAATCCTGGCGCCAGGGTAGCTACGACCTGGATTCATGGTGGGAGTACTACCACGGCCGCGGCCCCTTCCAGGTTGTCCACGACGATGATTTTGACGAAAGCACCCAGGTCTGCCTTTACAAGCAACCCGGCGGCAACGGCCTGCGCTATTGCAGCGACCAGGACCTCAGCGGCCTGGCTAACTTCAACGATCTGGCAAGGTCGGTGACCCTGCCGCCAGGCTATGTGGCCGAGCTTTACGAGCATACCGGTTTCCAGGGCGCCAAGCTGACCCTGAGCGACAACCAGGATCTGGGTGACCTGGCAGGCAAGGTGTCGTCCATGAAGGTGTTCAAGGGTCTGGCCGCCTTCGACCCCGGCCAGGACTACTACCTGGTACCCGCATTGGACAAGTACCGGCTGAGCCGCTTCGCCCTGGAGCAGGGCCAGCGGCTGAGCGTTGCCGACTTGGAGGAGGAGGCCGATGGCCAACACTGGCACATAAGCAGCCTGAAGGACGGCGTTGCGGCCCTCGTCGATGGCAATGGTGCCGGCCTCTGCTTCGTCAAGCCGGAGGACCAGGCGACCCTGGGGGGCGATCCCAACAGCGATGCCTGCCGCTGGCAGGTGGAGATCGTCGAGGACAACCTGTTCCGCTTCAAGAACCGCCATTACGGCCAGTACCTGACCATGGCGGACGACAAGAGCGTCTCACTGAGCCAGGAGACGGGGCCGGGCAGCCAGTGGCGGCTCAAGGCCAAGGACGAGGTCCAGTCCTACGCCCGTTACCTGGCCGGCAATGCGCAAGAGCGGATCAGCACCGACCCGGATGCGCCCAGGGTGCCGCCGGCACAGCGCAACGCCAGCTACGGCAGCGACAACGACTACCAGCAAAACGGCTTCGACTGGCGCCGGCTCAACTGGCCCTACGTGGGCTATGTGGGCAGCAGTAATCCTACCGAGCAGCCACCGCTGATCAGCCCCTTCTACCAGGACTCACTGAGCCGCTATCCCTTCGCCGCCCCGGCCGGCTCGAGCAGTGAGCTACCGGACATGCAGCCGCAAAGCGGCTGGGAGCTGGTCAAGCACAACCTGGGCTATCACATGCTCAAGGGTGGCCAGACGGACGTGCCCTTCGACCAGAAGACCTACGGCATGCCCTATGTGATGCTGTATAACCGCTACACCGGCAGGCTGAGGGCCATAGTCCTCTATGATCAGGCCCCCGGGATCTACAACGCCGCCGCCATCGAGCTGAGCCACAGCGGTGGCAACGGCCGGGTCGCCAGCAACCTCTTCTCACCCTATGCGCCCATGTCGTTGGACAGGCAGGCGGGGACCACCAGGGTCACGGCCATGGCGCCGCTGATCGCCAACGAGGACAAGCAATGGATCTACGCCGATTTCGAGCTGGGCTATGATCCCTGCACCGCCTGCTACGCCTCGGTGCTGACCTTGAAGGTCTCGCCCATGGCCAACGGTGAAACCAGGCTCACCGGCCGCTATACCGGCAACAGCGTGCCGGTTCGCGACGCCAGCAGCTTCCTGGACGCCGACTACCTGACCAGCTATTTCAACGACGCCGGCCTGGACGATCGGGTAGGTGCCACCACCTTCAAGAGCTATCGCCAGTTCTACGAGCAGTTCAAGGACCAGAAGGATTACGCCACCGCCGTCTACGACGAGAAGCTGTGGACCAACACCTCGGACAGCGCTACCGCCCTGCAGAAGACGGGCGAAGCCCTGGGCCTGCTGGCCACGGCCAGTCCTGAGCCCATATCGTCTGCGGTGCTGGGGAGCCTGTCGTCCCTCTTCGGCTTCGCCAACTTCAGCGTACCGGCCAAGATCGAAGGCTTCGACCTGCCGCCGCCCATGCCCACGGTCACCGTCGGCGAGATGGCCCTGCGCGGAGAGACCACCTTCATGGGCAATACCGACGACGTCAGCATCGCCACGCCGGGCTCTCTGAATGCCAAGGATGCCCCTGAGACGGGTGCCTACGACAACAGCGGGGCTTATCCCACCTACAACGAGCCGTTGGGGGTCTTCGCCATGGTCAAGCTGCCCAATGTCGGTGTGGCGCAGTGGGTCTCGTCCATCGATGGTGACGGCTACAACTGCACTTCCAGTTTCTATGACGGCAGGCCCACGGGCTGCAACCCCACCACATTGGACGGCAACTTCTACTACACCCTCAATCCCAACTCGGATTGGCATCCCGAGGACGTGGATGTGTTCGTGGCCATAGAACGGCTGGAGAACGGCCGCCGCAAGGCGCAATCGGCCTTCGTGCCCATCGAAAAGTGGCAGCAGCTGCAGGTGCCGGGCTCCACCGGCAACGATGTCCGCTTCAACCTCAAGGTGGTGGTGGCCCAGGCCGGGCTGGTTGCCGGCGGTGTCGAGCGGCTGCTGGCGGACAACGGCGACAGGCCCAGACTGTTGATGACCTACAGCTATCCCTTGAAGCTGTGGCAGCAGCACGACAACGGCTACCTAAAGCGCTATCCCATGGGCACCCCCTCCGGGGTATCCAGGCCCTACCCGGACAAGCCCTTCTACCTGGACCCCCAGGAACTGCAAGGCAGCTTCTGTACGGACGGCGGTTACCAGGTCAGCCAGACGCCCCTGTCCGGCCAGTAGGCGGCAATGAAAAAGGGAGGCGTAGCCTCCCTTTTTTGCGTCCTGCACCAGGCAGGACCGGCAGGGTTCAGGGCGTTTCGCGCCCTGGGCCAAGCAGGGGGCAGAGGAAGTACATGTCCTCTTCGTCCATGTAGCCGTTGCCGTTGAGATCCACCCACCAGCGGCCGCCGAGGTAGCCGGGATCGCCTGGGCCAAATTCCGTTTCGGGGCCCATGGGGCCGTTGGGGTTGAGTTTCTGGAAGCGTCCCTGCATGGGGATGGCGTCCACCACGGCGAAGGTGTCGTAGTAGAGCCCCTGGTCCGTGACGTAGATGACGCCGCCGTTGCTACGGCGGCTGTGGCCGTTGTCGTTGCCGGGGCCGGCCAGGGCCGCCGCCGAGCAGAGCAGCAGGGCTGTGCCCAGGGTTTGGGTCAGTGTCATAGCGATACCCTCCTTTATGCCAAGTGGGATGCGGGGGTGGCACGTCACTGCAAGGAAGAGGACCAGGGGCGGCGGCCTGGTCTTTCAGGTTTTTTACCGGGATGTAAAAAAGCCGCCCGGGTGGACGGCTTGGGATCAGGCTTCCAGGGCCTCTGGGGCCAGGGCCGGGGCTTCCACTTCTATCCAGTCTTTTTCTTCCACCAGGTTGAGGGTGCCGTCGCGGGTGGTGCGGATCGGTACCACCACCTCACAGGCGATCTGCGGTTTGACCGAGGCGAAGATGGGCACGAAGCCGAAGTGGCGGGCGGTGTCGATGATGGCCCTCTGGTTGGAGGGATCGATGTCCGCCGCCTCGTCGATGTACAGCGGGATAAGGTACTTGCCCCGCTCCTTCTCGCTGAGCAGCTGGCGGATGAAGAGCATGCCGCACAGCAGCTTGATGGTGATGCGGGTCCCGTTGGAGCCGGCGGAGTCGATTTTGTCGTAGGATTCGGTGTTGCCGGCGCGGTCCGTGACCCTGAAGCGGATGTCGAAGAGATCGTCCAACGTCAGGCCGGCGCGCTCTGTGCCCACCTTGATCAGGTAGTCCTTGGCCTGGGCCAGGGCCTTGTCGTCGGTGGGCTGGTTGAGATCCAGCAGATCGAAGCTCTGGCCTTCCTCGTAGCGCTTGGAGGTCTCGAGGATGGTGTCGATGTGCTGCACCAGCTGGGGCCTGTCCACCACTTCTATCTTGAAACCCTTGAGGTTGGATATGGGGTGGCGGGTGATGCCGCGGTTGAAGCGCTCCATCTCGCCGTGCAGGCGGTGCAGGTCGCTGCGCAGCGAGGTCAGGGTGCCGGCCACGTCCACCAGGGCTGTCCTGGCCTGGCGGGCTATCACCTCGCGCTCGGCCGGCAGGTTGTGGAAGTAGTTGATCAGCTTCTGGCAGCGGCTTTCCTCGTCCGGGTCGCCGTCGAACTGGCTGATCCCCTGGCGCACCAGGTAGAGGTAGGTGTTGCTGATGTTGAGATCGTGGTCGCGCAGCTCCCGGCACTCGCGGTTGAAGTGCTCGAGGCTGTCGGCCAGGCCGTCCATGTCGAGGCGGATGTCGATCATGTAAGGGGTCTTGCGGCCCGTGACCAGATCCAGTTGATCGTCGATGCGCAGGGCCTTGGCCCGCTCCAGCACCTCGCCCTGGCGTTTGAACTGGTCCTCGCGGACCTTGAGCTGCAGCAGCTCGTCGTTGATGCGGCTCTCCAGGGCTCGCAGCTCTTCCAGCTGTTCGCGCAAGGTAGCCTCTTCCTCGGCCAGGGTGTCGAACTGGGCTTGGCGCTCAGGGTACTGGCTGCGCATCTCGTCGAAGCGCTTGAAGCCGCGCAGGGCCGCCTGCTCTTCCTCCACCTGGCGTTCCAGGGCCGCCTTCTCGGCGAGCCTGGCTTCCAGATCCTGGGCCACCCGCAGCTGGGCGCTGAGCAGTTCCAGCTCGGCTTCCTGCTGCTCTATGGTCTCTTTCAGTACCAGCTTGTCCTCGGCTGAGCTGAAGCTGTGGCTGGCCAGGTGGCTCAAGTCGATGGTGGCACCGGGCAGGTGCATCACCTGGCCGCGGATGGCGCCGGCCACCTGCTCCAGGAAGTCGCCGAAGGCGCCGTCGTCCTCGATGGCCACTTCGCCGCCCTTGGCGGTGGACAGGGCCAGCAGATCCGGGTTCAGCAGCCGGCTGAGCTCGGCCACCTCGCCGGGAGAGAGATCTTCGCGCAGCCGGGAATAAAGGTTGTACTCGAGGTTCTTGAACTGCAGCTTGTTGGAGCTGAGCTGGCGGCGCAGTTCCTTGAGGCGCCGCTCTATGGCGGACAGGGGCTGGGCCTTGACCGAGGCCAGCAGGCCGATGAGGGCCTCGTACTCGGCCTTGAGGCTCTGGATATTGGCGGCCAGGGTGGCCTCGTCCACCAGGGCGAAATCCTGGTAGAGGCCGTCATACTCGGCCAGCCATTGCTCCAGGGCCTTCTTGTTGCCCCCCAACTCCATCAGCTGGCTCTGGTAGAAATTGTTCCTGTCCTTGAGGCCGGCCTTCTCGTCGGCGAGCAGTTCGCGGCGGCGGGCCAGCTCTTGTGTCTTCTCGTCCATATGGTCGTGCCATTGCACCAAGGCCTCGTCCAGGCGCGGCTGGTAGGCGGCCAGTTTGCCCTTGAGCACGGCCCGCCCGTCCAGCAGGTTTTCCAGCGCCTGGACAGCCTGGCTTTCCTTCTCCATGGCCGCCAGCTGGGCGCGCATGCGGTTGACCTTGTCGAAGGCATTGTGCCAGACGGCCAGGAAGTCGATGCGGGCGTTGGAGAAGTGGCGGTCGAAGACCTTGAGCATGAAGCCTTTGACGTCCTGGGCGCTGAGCTTGTGCAGGTTCAGCATGCGCCTGAAGATCTCCTTGTACACGGGCGCATCCGAGACGTTGTTGAGGGGGATGAGCTTCATGTGCAGGTGGTCATAAGGGGTGGCGCCGCCGGTCAAGAGGGCGTTCAGTTCCGAGGCCTTGAGCTCCTGGGGCTGGCAGCCCCTTTCGGCCAGGCGCTCGAAGAGGCGGCCGTAGGGCACTATGGCCTTGCCCTCGGTGTAGTGGCCCAGATCGAGGGCGCCCTGGTAGCAGAAATACTGGTACTGGTAGCCGCTGGCCTTGCCGCGGCCCGCCACCCCTATGGTCATGGTGCGCTCGCCGGGCAGTCTGGCTTCCAGCAGCACATAGGACTTGTCTGAGCCGAAGTAGAACTTGCGGGTTTCCTCGAAGCTGTGGCCGTCCCATTCGGTGAGGCGCATGTCGTTGATCAGCGGGAACTGCAGGGCGTTGATCACCGACGACTTGCCGGTGTTGTTGGGGGCGCAGACCGACACCGACCTGTCCAGGGGCAGCACGCACTTGCCGTAGCCGGCGGTATTGAGCAGGGCCAGTTTGGTGAGGCCGAAAGTCTGTTCAGACATCCAGGGTCTCCTCGGCGTTGTCGGTGGTCAGGGCCAGGGCTGCATCCAAGATGCCGTGGTCAAGAGCGGGCAGCAGTTTGCCCAAGCCAGATACGTTATTCATTGGGCTCCTCCACCGTCAAAGCCAAAGCCGCGTCCAGGAAGCGGTGGCAGGGGGGCAGCAACTTGAAGCCGTCCCCTTCTTCGCGGGCAAAGCCCAGGCGCACCATGCGGTTGAAGACTTCCTTGCGAAGATCCGAGGCGCTCTGCACGTTGAGCTGCTCGAACAGCGGCAGGTGGCGGCTGACCAGGGCGTCCATTTCCTCGAACCCGAAGGTGAGATCGAAAAGGGCATTGACCGGATCCTTGCCGGCGTCCGCCAGATCTTCCACCAGGCAGTAGAGGGTCAGGGCGAACCACTGGGAGGTCTTGGACATGTTGACCGTGGTCTCGGGGGTGTTGAAGTAGAAGAAACCCCGCTCGTCGTGCTTGAGCTCATAGCCGAGGGCCGCGAACAGCCCCTGGTAGGCGTCTTCCTGGGCGCACAGTTCCAGCCAGAGGCCGGGCTCCTGCTCACTGAGGTGGTAGCCCGCCATCAACTTGCGGTGGATGTCTTCCAGGGCCTTGAGTTCGGCCAAATCAATCTGCATGGCGGCTCTCCAGCGGATAAAGGTGAAGGGTGCAGTCCTTGAGGGCCAGGGTCTGGCGCTGGCCATGGGGGTTGTCGGCCTTGAGCTGGAGGTGCTGGTAGAGGTGCAGCAGCTCGTCGGCGGCGAGACTCGGGTACTGGTCCAGCAGCCAGTGGATGGCGCTCTTGTCTTTCGAGGCCTTGAAGGCGGCCTGGACCTCGGCCGGGTCCGGCAGGTTGAGGTTGGCGGCCGGGGCGCGGTCGTCGTCCTCCGGCAGCAGCACTTCCTCTTCCTGGAAGCCGGCGATGTCGCCGAGGTAGGCCAGCAGCTGGTGCTGGCTGGCCAGGGTGCGGCGCATCGTATCGGAGGACAGCACAGGGGTGCGGCCACCCAGGGTCCGCTCCAACCCTTTCTTGCGAATTTCCCCCAGCAGTTGGCTGGCGGCCTTGGCGATCAGGGTGTTCTTGCGCAGCTCCTGGCGCAGGGGCAGCAGCAGGTCGGCGGCGCGTCGCAGGCTCTCGCGGCCCTCGTTGAACAGCACCAGGATGCGGGTGCGCAGCAGCAGCAGGGCGCCGCGCACCTCGAACAGGTGGCCGGAGCGCTCCAGGTGGCGGTACTGGTCGTTGAGCTTGAAGGCCAAGTCGTCCAAGGCCAGGGCGAAGCGGCCGTGGGGCTCGAGCATGTCCAGCATGGGCTCGATGTAGTCGTCGAAGGCGTCCAGCACCAACTGGTATCTGTGGTTCAACGACAGGGCGCTCTGGCTCTTGGCCGTCTCGGCCAGGCGGTAGATGGCCTGTTCGTTTTCCTTGAACTGACCGGCCACCTTGCGCACCAGGTTGTCGATGCGGCGCAGGTAGCGGCGGCTGTCCTCGGCATCCAGGGCGGCCAGGCTCTCCTCGAGCTTGGCGCTGAGACGGGCTATTTCGGCGAGCTGGGCTTCGACTTCACCGCTCAGCCCCAACTGGTGTTCCTTGATGAGGTACTGGACGAACTCGAAGACGGCGCCGTTCAGCTCCAGCAGGCTGGACTTGGGCAGCGGCAGGGCCACTTCCAGGGCCAGGAAGCGCTCCGCTTCCTTGAACACCTTTTCCGGGCCCCAGTCGGGGTACTGCTGGCGGATAAGGGCCTGGAGATCCTGGAAGCTGAAGGGCGCGAAGCCGAACCTGTCCACCAGGCGCTCGAAGCTGGGCCAATGGTCGGCCAGCAGGCGGATGATCTTGCTGGGATGATGCATGTGTTTCTCGGCCTGGCTCAGCAGGCTCTTGTCAGTTGTCCCAAGAGGGCGGGGCGGCGGGCGCCGGTCGCCTCCGGCAGGTTGCCGGGCAACCCCTTTATAAACTGTCTGGCCAGCCAGGCAAAGGCCATGGCTTCCAGCCAGTCGCCGGGGATGCCTTCGTGGTCTGTGATACCCCACTCCAGGGCCGGCAGCCTGGCCTTGAGGGCGGCTGCCAATTGCGGGTTGCGGGCGCCGCCGCCGCAGAGCTGGACCTTGCCCTTTTGCAGCAGCTGTTCGAGGTGCAGGGCTATGGTCTCCACCGTCAGGGCCAGCAACGTGGCCTGGACGTCGGCGGGGTTCTCGTCCCCTTGCAGGAAGCCTTGCAGCCAGTCCAGATGGAAGAGTTCGCGGCCCGTGGACTTGGGCCAGGGCTGGGCGAAGTAGGGTTCAGCCAGCAGGGCGCCGAGCAGCTGGGGTAGCACCTGGCCCTGGGCGGCGAAGGCGCCGTCCTCGTCGAAGGCCAGGCCCAGGTGGCGCCGGGCCCAGGCGTCCATCAAGGTGTTGCCGGGGCCGGTGTCGAAACCGCAGACGGGGTCGCCAAGATAGGTGACGTTGGCGATACCGCCGATGTTGAGCACGGCGTCGCTTTGCAGCACCGACTTGTGGAAGGCCGGCACCAGGGGGGCGCCCTGGCCGCCGAGGGCCAGGTCCTTCATGCGGAAGTTGCTGACCACGTCGATGCCGGCTTCCACCGCCAGGGTGGCGGCGTCCCCTATCTGCACGCTGTAGCCCCATTGGGGCCTATGGCGGATGGTCTGGCCGTGGCTGCCGATGGCGGTGACGGCCTGTGGCGCCACCTGGGCCTTCTTCAGCAAGGCCTTGACCGCCTGGGCCGAGAGTTCGGCGAAGGCGAGGCTGGCGCTCATTACCTGGTCCAGGCCGTCCTGGCCCGGCTGGCAAAGGCCGTGCAGGGACTGGCAGAGCCGCTCGGGCAGGGGCTCGAGGTGGCTCTCCAGCAATTGCAGGCGCTCACCCTCGAAGCGCACCAGCACGGCGTCGATACCGTCCATACTGGTGCCGCTCATCAGGCCGATATAAAGCTCCATCAGTGGCTCCCCTTGGCGGGCTGGGCGCTGGGACGGTATCGCCTGCGCATACGGGAAGTGCCGCTCATCAGGCCGATATAGAGCTCGTCATGCTTCATCACTTCATGGCCACCATGATCCGCTGCTGGGTGCCGAGGCGGGCCAGCAGCTCCTGGGCGTGGGCCTTGAAGGCGGCCAGCTCGGCGGCAGGCACCGGTTGGGCTTCGGGCAGCTTGACGGTGCGGGGGTTGCGGTGCACCCCGCCCACCAAAAATTCATAGTGCAGGTGCGGGCCCGTGACCCGGCCCGTGGCCCCCACCTTGCCGATCAGCTGGCCCTGGTGCACCGCCTGGCCGGCTTTCACCAGCCGCTTCGAGAGGTGCAGGTACTTGGTGACGAACTTCTCGCCGTGCTTGATGAAGACATAGTTGCCGTTGAGGCTGGAATAGGCCGACTTCATGACCCGGCCGTCCCCCGAGGCGTAGACGGGGGTGCCCACCTTGGCGGCGTAGTCGATGCCGTTGTGGGGGCGGACCTTGCCCGTGACCGGGTGCAGGCGGTGGGGGTTGAAGCTCGACGAGATGTACTTGTAGTTCACCGGCGAGCGCAGGAAGGCCTTGCGCAGGGACTTGCCTTGCGGTGTGTAGTAGTTGCCGTCGCTGTGGCGCACCGCCTGGAACAGCTGGCCCTGGTTGACGAAGGTTACCGCTTGGATCTTGCCGTCGCCGATGAAGTCGCCGTCGATGTAGTCCTGGTCGTAGAGCACGGCGAAGCTGTCGCCGCGCCGCAGCTCCAGGGCGAAGTCGATGTCGTAACCGAGGATGTCGGCGATGCCGTCGATGATGTTGGGGGACAGGCCGGCATCGACGCCGGCGTTCCAGAAGTTGGAGCTGATGGTATTGGTGGCGAACTGCTCGTGGTGTTCTACCGGTATCTCGCGGCTTTCCAGGCTAAAGCCCTTGTCGCCCTTGTTGACCAGCAGCTGCTCAGTGCGGCTGGGGCTGTAGCGCAGGGCGGCCAGGCTGCCGTCCTCGGCCTTGGCAAATTCCAGTTTCTCGCCGGGGCGCAGCTCGGTGAGCGGCCTGCCGGCTTTGCCCAGATCTTGAAGCAGTTCATGGAGGACCCGCGCCGAGACGCCGGCGCGGTCGAAAAGCTTGGCCAGGCTGTCGCCGCTTTTGACGGTTTGCCCTTGCCACTGCCATTCGGGAGCGGCAAGAGGCTGGCTGGCTTGGGGCTGGACGGCCACGGCCAGGGGATAGCGCTGCCCCACCTGCAGGCCGTCGTGGGCGCGGGTGGCTTCGGCATCTTCCGACGGCAGGAATAGCAGCAGGCCCAGCAGGGCAGCCACCCCGCCGGCCAGGATCTTATGCCTCTTGGGCAAGGCTTTGATGAGATGCAGCATGGCGTCTGTCTGGCTTGGGCAAATACAAAAAGGCGCGCAGCTCTGCTGCCTTGTTCAACGCTCAAGTCTATCGGCTTTTATTGGCCCAAGCCAATCGGATACACTAGGTCCTTATGTCTTTTGGCAGCGAAATAAGGATACGAAGATGACAGTGGTCCAGGACGCCCTGGAAGTATTGAAGCGGGGTGTGGAAGAGATCCTGGTTGTTGACGAGCTGGTCGCCAAGCTCAAGGAAGGTCGCCCCCTGCGCGTCAAGCTGGGCGCCGATCCGACGGCGCCGGACATCCATCTGGGCCACACTGTGGTGCTCAACAAGCTGCGCCAGTTCCAGGATCTGGGCCATGAGGTCATCTTCCTGATCGGGGACTTCACCGGCATGATCGGCGACCCCACCGGCAAGAACAGCACTCGTCCGCCCCTGACCCGCGAGGACGTGGCCCGCAACGCCGAGACCTACAAGGAGCAGGTGTTCAAGATCCTGGATCCGGCCAAGACCCGCATCGTCTTCAACTCCGAGTGGCTCGAGGGTCTCGGCGCCGCCGGCATGCTCAAGCTGGCCTCCAACCTGACGGTGGCCCGGATGCTGGAGCGGGACGACTTCAAGAAGCGCTTTGCCGGCAACCAGCCCATCGCCATCCACGAGTTCATGTACCCGCTGCTGCAGGGCTACGACTCCGTGGCCCTCCAGGCCGACATCGAGCTGGGCGGTACCGACCAGAAGTTCAACCTGCTGATGGGCCGCGAGCTGCAAAAATCCGAAGGCCAGTCCGCCCAGGTGGTGATGATGATGCCGCTGCTGGTGGGCCTGGACGGCGTCAAGAAGATGTCCAAGTCCGCCGGCAACTACATCGGCGTCAGCGACGCCCCCACCGAGATGTTCGGCAAGGTGATGTCCATCAGTGACGAGCTGATGTGGAGCTACTTCGAGCTGCTGTCCTTCCGCCCCCTGGAAGAGATCCGTGGTTTCCGCCAGGCCATCGTTGATGGCGCCAACCCCCGTGACACCAAGATCCTGCTGGCCAAGGAACTGATCGCCCGCTTCCACAGCGAAGCGGACGCCGAAGCGGCCCACCAGGACTTCATCCAGCGCTTCCAGAAGAACGCCATCCCCGACGAGATGGACGAGCTGACCCTGGAAGCCGGCAGCGAAGGCCTGGCTATCGCCAACCTGCTCAAAGACGCCGGCCTGGTGGCTTCCACCTCCGACGGCATGCGCATGATCAAGCAGGGGGCAGTGAAGATGGACGGCGAACGCATCGATGACGCCAAGCAGGTAGTCGCCCAGGGCACAGTGGCCGTGTTCCAGGTGGGCAAGCGCAAGTTCGCCCGCGTCACCCTGGCCTGAGTCAGGCTCGATAAGAAAAGGGCGCCCTGAGGCGCCCTTTTTCATGGGCCCCCTCCAAGGAGGGGGCTTTTTATTGCCCTTGTTACTGGGCGGTGGCAGTCAGGTTGACGCCGGAGAAGGCCGCGTAGGCACGGATGCCGATGTACCAGGTGTCGGCGGCAGGGGAGCTGATGGCACAGCTCTCATTGTTACCGGTCAGGTAGGGGCGGCAGTTGTAGCTGCTGGTGGTGGGCTGGGAGCCTTTACGCACGTAGAGGTCGGCATCACCGGTGCCGCCGCTGATGGCGACGTTCAGGCTGGTGGCGCCGGCCGGTACCTGGATCGGGAAGTAGACCCAGTTGTGGTAGCTGGCGGACAGGTTGGACTCGTTGACGCTGTTGTCAGAGCCGCCGCCGGTGCTGCCACCGCCGTCACAGCCGTTGGCATTCAGGTAGTCCACGGCATCCTGGGCTTGGACCAGGCCGTAACCGTAGTAGTTGTCACGACCGGCGGTGCCGAGGTCCTTGGCGGTAGCGTCCAGGGCGCTGCGGATCTGGGTCGCGCTGCAGCTGGGGAAGTAGCTCCATACCAGGGCCGCTACACCGGCGACATGCGGGGTCGCCATGGAAGTACCGTTGTAGTACTCGTAGTCGGCGTTGCCGGTCACGGTCAGGGTGGCGCTCTGGCCGGCCTTGCCGGCGAGCTCCAGGCCGGTGGCGCGGTCTACGGAAACAACAGGGAAGGTGGCTACGCCGTTGGCATCCACCAGGAAGTTGTTCTGCAGGCCAGGCAGGCTGGACTTGGAGTAGACCACGGCGCCGACGCCGCCGGCGCTGGCACAGGCCGCGACAGCGTTGACTTCCGGATAGCCGCTGGTGTCTTCGTTGGCGGTACGCTCAACCACGCAGATCTTGCCGCTGGCGCCGCTGCAGCTGGCGCTGGTGCCGCTGGTGGTACAGCTGGCCAGGGGGGCCGTCACTGTGCCGTTGAAGTCGTTGACGACATAGCTGGTGCCGCTCTTGGTGTAGCGGGTCTGGGGTACTACGCCTTTGGCGGCGTAAGAAGCACCACCTACGACCAGGTCGGCTTCGCGGCCGTCACCGGGGATGACGGTGGAGCGGATGGCCACGCCAGGGGCGGACAGTTCTACCTGGTTGTTGTACTGGGAGAAGTAGGCCCACTGCTCGTTGTTGTCCACGGCGCCGACGGAAACGACGGAATCGTAGGAAGCGGGGTAGGACAGGGTGCTGTCGCCACCGTTACCGGAAGCGGCGATGGACAGTACGCCGTCGCTCAGCAGCTGGGCGAAAGCGTTGCTCTCGGTGGTGGAGGAAGCACCGCCACCCAGGCTCATGTTGATGACGTTGGCGCCGTGGCTGGCACAGTCTTCAGCGGCGGTCACCAGGTCGGAAGCGGTAGGCCAGTTGCCGTCGTTGTCGAAGACCTTGACGGAATAGATTGCGACCTGGTCGGCCGGGAAGATGCCGACAACGCCTTCGCCGTTGTTGGCGATACCGGCGATGGTGCCGGCAACGTGGGTGCCGTGGCTGGCGCCAGGTTTGCTCCAGTCGCCGGTGGCGCTGTTGCCTTCACCGCTGACGTTGGTGGTGGTCAGGTCGGGGTGGCCCAGGTAGAAGCCGGTGTCGATGATACAAACCTTGCGGCCGGTAGCGGCGTTGTTGCCGAGGGTACCGGCGGCCTGCACCTTCTGTACGCCCCAGGGCATGATCTCGCCCAGGCTGGACGCCAGGGGCTTACGGATCGGGTCGGGCTCGATGTAGGCGACGCTGGGGTCGGCCTTCATGGCTTTGAGCTGAGCCTTGGTGAGCTTGGCGCCGATGGCGTTGAAGCGGGCCATCCTGTTCTTCACTTTACCGCCGTGCTTGAGCACCAGGTTGGCGTTCTCGCTGGCGCGGGCCAGGCGTTGGCTGTGGTTCATGGCCTGGATGCTCATGTTGCCACGCTCTTTGAAGCGGACTATGTAGCGCTCGCCCTGGTCGGCTTTTTGGGCCACGAAGGGGGCCTGCATGCCGTGTTCGGCCAGGGCCGGTGCTGAATTCAAGGAAGCGCAGAGTGCCAGGGCCACAGGCGCTAGGCGCAGGGCCAGATGGGATTTGGTCATTGTGGTTTGTCCTCAGATATTGTTTTCGTTTTGTTGCCCAGGACCGCCACCGATAGCCTTATCCGGTGCCAGGGCGCCGCCAAGATGTCACATTTGTCACAGAAATGTAGTGATCAAGATCGCCTTTTTGTTTACCGATGGTCGCATCGCAGGCACTTGTAATAAAAGGAGATTTGCCTATGCCCTGGGGCCAGGCGCAAGGGGGCCGGCCCGGGGAACGGGAAAAAGAAAAAGGGGAGGGGATTATATTTTTTACGGCTTTCTAACATTTGGAGGCTGGGAACAGAAGCCGTCATCTTTGCGAAAACGTTTCTACAACAAGCCCTTGTGATCCACCTCTAGAAAATTTCATCTTTCCTCATCAGCAAAAGTTAATGCACGGGGCGGCAGCATATAGAATCAGCTGCAGATCGCTGTGGTCCGAGGAGGGAGTAAGGGTGATAGCCAAGGGCTTTAAATACATGGGTTTATTTGCTTTGTCCTGGTGCCTGTTGGGCCAGGCGCAGGCTGCTGCCGTCGTCAGTGGCCCCGCCTATACCCAGGATGGCCCCTTCAGCCGTGACACTGTGGTGGAAATCGCCCGCAAGCTGTCCCAGAAGCCCTACAAGGCACCTGACAAGCCGCTGCCCGAGGCCCTGGACGACCTGAGCTACGACCAGTACCGCGACATCCGCTTCTCTCCGGAGTCGGCGGTCTGGGCTCATGACGACCTGCCCTATCAGATGCAGTTCTTCCTGCGCGGCCTCTACTACAAGGATCCGGTGGAAGTGGCGGTGGTGGAAGACGGCCAGGCCAAGCATGTGGCCTATGATCCGGCCATGTTCAACGCCGGCCCCATGATCACCAAGCCCCTGCCCAGCGACGATGTCGGCTTCTCGGGTTTCCGCCTCCACGCCCCCATCAACAGGGCCGATTACTATGACGAAGTGGCGGTCTTCCAAGGCGCCAGCTACTTCCGCTCCCTCGGCCGCCACCAGAATTACGGCCTCTCGGCCAGGGGGCTGGCCATCAAGACCGCCGATCCGGGTGGCGAGGAATTCCCCGCCTTCCGCGCCTTCTGGGTGGAAAAGCCCTCCCATGAGAGCAACTCCATACTGGTCTACGCCCTGCTGGACAGCCCCAGCACCACGGGCGCCTACCGCTTCACCATCAGGCCTGGCGACAACACCGTCATGGACGTGGAGGCGACCCTGTTCCCGCGGGTGGACCTGGACAAGGTGGGCCTGGCCCCGGCCACCAGCATGTACATGTTCTCCATGAACGGCCGCCAGAACGCGGACGACTACAGGCCCCAGGTCCATGACTCGGACGGCCTGCTGATCCAGAACGGCAAGGGTGAGCGGCTCTGGCGGCCCCTGGCCAACCCCAGGGAGCTGCAGATCAGCGCCTTCGAGGACACGGCGCCCATGGGCTTCGGCCTGATGCAGCGGGAGCGCCGCTTCGAGCGCTACCAGGACCTGGAAGCCCATTACGAAAAACGCCCCAGCCTCTGGGTGGAACCTGTGGG
Organism: Gallaecimonas kandeliae; assembly: GCF_030450055.1. NCBI lineage: Bacteria > Pseudomonadati > Pseudomonadota > Gammaproteobacteria > Enterobacterales > Gallaecimonadaceae > Gallaecimonas > Gallaecimonas kandeliae. Next base: position 2,915,353 of record NZ_CP118480.1, on the reverse strand, counting down.
CAACTGGGGCAAGGGGGCCGTGACCCTGGTGGAGATCCCCAGCCAGTCGGAGATCCACGACAACATCGTCGCCTACTGGGATCCGGCCGAGGTGCTCAAGGCCGGCTCCGAGTACAGCTTCTCCTACCGCCTGAGTTGGGGTACCGAGCCTTTGTCCCGCGCCGTGCGGGTGGTGGCCACCCGTTCCGGCCGGGCCGACATCAAGGGCCCGACCCCGGACCGCCTCTTCGTGGTGGACTACCAGGAAGTGCAGCCGCCGTCCGACAAGCTGCCCCAGGCCATGGTCACCAGCTCCAGCGGCACCATCAGCAATGTGGTGGTGCAGCCCAACCCCAACTGCCAGGGCTACAGGGTCAGCTTCAGGCTCAAACCCGGCGACCAGAAGCTGGCCGAGCTGCGCCTGGAGCTAAAGTTTGAAGACGGCCGCCAGGCCGAGACCTGGCTCTACCGCTGGACGGCCCGATGAACCCCGGAACACCCCAGGAACTGCCGGGGCTGATGCCCCAGCAATCCCTTAAAGCCTGCCAGCGCCGCACCCCCGTCGATGCGGCGGCCGTGCCTTCGCGCTGGCCGCGGCAGCTGGCGGTGGTGGGCAGCGCCCTGCTGCTCTCGGTCTACGCCATCGTCGAGATGTGGATGGTGTTCGCCGCCGGTGGCGTCACCTGGCCCGAATACGTGGTGCTGGTGCTCTTCTCCCTGACCTTCTGCTGGATAGCCCTGGCCTGCACCACCGGCATCGCCGGCTTCCTGGTGCTGCTGCGCCGCAAGCGCCCCGAGTGGGTCCAGGCTCCCCTGAGGGGCCGCACCGTCGTGCTGATGCCGAGCTACAACGAGGATCCGGCCCGGATCTTCGCTGCCCTGGAGGCCATGGCCAGGGGCGTCATGGAAGCGGGTGAAGGCGCCGCCTTCGACTGGTTCATCATCGCCGACACCACCAACCCGGCGGTGATGCTCCAGGAAGAAGAAGCGCTGATGGCCATCCGCGAACGGCTGCCGGATGCCCGCATCTACTACCGCCGCCGCCGTGAGAACCTGGCCCGCAAAGCCGGCAACGTCGCCGACTTCTGCCGCCGCTGGGGCCGCCACTACGACCACATGCTGGTGCTGGACGCCGACAGCCTGATGGAGCCCAGCACCATTATCCAGCTGGCCAGGCGCATGGAGGCCAACCCCGATGCCGGCCTGATCCAGACCATACCCAGGCTCATCCGCGGCACCACCCTGGTGGCGCGGGTGCAGCAGTTCGCCACCCGCATCTACGGCCCCATAGTGGGCACAGGCCTCGCCTGGTGGGTGGACAGGGACGGCAACTTCTGGGGCCACAACGCCATCATCCGCACCAGCGCCTTCATGAGCGCCGCCGGCCTGCCGGACCTGCCGGGCAAGGCCCCCTTCGGCGGCCACATCATGAGCCATGACTTCGTGGAAGCGGCCTTGCTGCGCCGTACCGGCTGGGTGGTGGACATCGCCTGGGATCTCACCGGCTCCTATGAGGAAAGCCCGCCGTCCCTCATCGACATGGCCATCCGCGACCGCCGCTGGTGCCAGGGCAACCTGCAGCACAGCAAGGTGCTGGGGGCCAAGGGGCTGTCCTGGGTGAGCCGGCTGCACATGGTCACCGGCATCATGTCCTACCTGAGTTCGCCGCTCTGGCTGATGCTGGTGCTGGCGGGTTTCGCCCTGGCCCTGCAGGCCCAGTTCATCCGCCCCGAATACTTCCCCGACAGCTTCTCCTTGTTCCCGGCCTGGCCTGTGTTGGACGCCAAGCGGGCCCTGATGCTGTTCGGGGTCACCATGGCCGTGCTGTTTGCCCCCAAACTGCTGGGCCTGACCCTGGCCCTCAAGGACAGCGAGCTGCGCCGCGGCGCCGGCGGCACGGCCCGCCTGCTGAAGAGCTTCTTCTTCGAGGTGGTGCTGTCGGCGCTGATGGCGCCGGTGATGATGCTGATCCACTCAGGGGCCGTGGCCTCGGTACTGCTGGGCGCCGATTCGGGTTGGAACCCCCAGCGCCGGGACGACGGCAGCCTGCCCTGGAAGGACGTCTGGCGCCGCCATCGCAGCCATGTGGCCACAGGCCTGGTGCTGGCGGTGGCGGCCTGGTTCAACTCCTGGCAGCTGCTGGCCTGGCTGTCGCCGGCCATCCTCGGCATGCTGCTGGCGGTGCCTTTGTCCTATTACACGGCCGCCGGCGAGCTGGGCGCCAGGTTCAGAGACAAGGGCTGGCTGCAGATCCCGGAGGAGACGAAAAAGCCGGCCATAGAGCGGGCCCTGGACGCCGTGCTGCCTTTCTACGAAGAGCGGGTGGCCGCGGCTCCGGACCTGGCTCTGCTGGCCCGGGACCCTGTGCTGGGCCGCCGCCGCCTGCCTCTTATCGACAACGTCGCCGAGCGCAGGCCAGGGGAGATCCGCGGACAGGACGCCACCGTCATCACCAAGCTGGGGGACACCAGCGATCCCTGCCTGGCCCTGTCCTACATGAACCCCAAGGAGCAGGCCTGGCTGCTGTCCACCCCCGAGCTTTACCAGCGCTTTTTGGCCATGAGCGCCGCCAAGGTGCGGGCCGAAGCCGGCTGATAAAAAGCCCGCCGGTTGGCGGGCTTTTTTGTGCCTGACACAAGAATCCTAATCTTCTTCTCCGTAGTCTCGGTTGCTTAGCCAGAGGCACTGACATGGATGACGCCAGCCCTGGCGACAGTGCCTTATTCACCGCCGCCGTAGTCGCGGTTGCTTAGCCAGAGGCGCTGGCAGGGATGACGCCAGCCCTGGCGCCCAGTGCCTTATTCATCGCCGCCGTAGTCGCGGTTGCTTAGCCAGAGGCGCTGACATGGATGACGCCAGCCCTGGCGCCCAGTACCTTATTCACCGCCGCCGTAGTCGCGGTTGCTTAGCCAGAGGCACTGATAAGGCGCCAGCACCAGCTCGGCCTGGGCGTCCGGGTAGTGCCGGCCGGAGATCAGATCGAACCAGAGGTCGGTGCTGACCAGGTTGATGCTCGACAGGGCCAGGGCCTGGGGTTGGCCGCTGACGTTGTGGATGGCGAAGATGCTCTGGCTGCGGTCCAGGCTCTGGCGCCAGAAGCCGAACAGCTGCAGCCCCAGGTGCAGGGTGAACTGGGTGGCGTTGGGGTGGAAGGCGGGCTGCTTGCGGCGCACCCGGATCAGGTGGCGCAGCGCCTCGAAGGCCTGCTGGTGGTAGCTGCCGTTGCTGAGCGCCGCGCGCAAGGCCTCCAGGGTCCAGCTGTGGCGGTTGATGGAGCGGTTTCTCGACGTCAGCGCCACCTTCTGGGTGTCGTTCTCGGTGGCGAAGAGGCTGTGGATGTAGAAGGCGGGGATACCTTCTAGCCCCAGCATGATGCAGTGGGCGCAGAGGAAGCGGGCCAGCTGCCACTGCTGCTCGCCGCCTTCGATGCTGTCCCTGAGGGCGTCCCAGAGGCTGATGTTGAGTTCGTAGGGCTTGTCCTCGCCGCCTGTGCGGCGGTAGCTGACCAGGCCGCCGGCCCGCTCTATGGCGCCGATGAAGGCCCCCAGCTCCTGTTCGTCCAACAGATCTTCGGCCGGCCTCAGGCCGATGCCGTCGTGGCTGGCGATGAAGTTGAGGTAGGCGGTGCCGTTCTGGGCCGGCGGCATGCTCATGGCCCAGGTCTTGAGGTGCCGGCAGCTGCCGGACAGCAGGCTGTGGATCAGCAGCGGCGGCAGCGAGAAGTTGTAGATGAGGTGGGCCTCGTTGGCGTTGCCGAAGTAGGTGAGGTTCTCGCGGTTGGGGACATTGGTCTCGGTGATGAGCAGAGCCTCTGGCACCTTGTGGCTGACCAGGGTGCGCAGCAGCTTCACCACCTCGTGGGTCTGCTGGAGGTGGATGCTGGGGGTGCCCGGGACCTTCCAGAGGTAGGCCACGGCGTCCAGGCGGAACCAGCGCACCCCCTGGGCAAGGTAGAAGGCCACTATCTTCACGAATTCCAGCAACACCGCCGGGTTGCCGAAATCGAGATCCACCTGGTCGCTGCTGAAGGTGCACCAGACCCAGCGCTCGCCGTCGTCCGTGGCGACCTGGGTCAGCAGCGGGCTGGATCGGGGCCGCACCACCTGGCTCAAGTCGTCCTCGGGGCTCGCTTCCTTGAAATAGTCCTTGCCCGGGTCGCGGCGGCGTTTGAAGTTCTCGAACCAGGCGCTGCGGCTCGACATGTGGTTGATGACGAGATCCGCCATCAAGGTCTTGTGGCTGGCTATCTGGCTGACATGGCCCCAGTCCCCCAGGGCCTCGTTCACCGACACATAGTCGATGACCGAGAAGCCGTCGTCCGAGCTAAAGGGGAAGAAGGGCAGTATGTGCACCGCCGACAGGCAGTCGGCCAGCTCGCCTGTCACCAGCCTGTCCAGGGTCACCAGGGGTTTCTCCCCCTGGTCCACCACGGAGTTGCCGTAGCTGATCAGCAGCACATCGTCCTGGCTCCAGAGGTTCTGGTGGGGCGAGGGGCCCTGGGCGTCCGGGTCCAGTGCCATGGCGGCCAGCAGCTCCAGGGCCAGGGGCGCCGGATCCCGTTCCGGGTAGATGAATTTGAGGTGGGCCACCAGCTGGCGGAAGAGGGCGCTGTCCATGCTCAGTCTCCCATGAATGCCTGGCAGTCCTCCTCGACGGCCGCTTTCAGCTCGTCGAGGATATCCGGCACTGCGCTCACCACCCGGCTCCAGCTGGGCATGAAGGGGGTGGCCATGGGGTTGGCCAGGAAGGCGTTGCCCGCCTCGACGATGTTCTGGGCGAAGAGCTCCACGGCCTGCTCCTCCTTGTGCCTGTCGTAGGCCAGGCCGTTGATCATGGCGTCGTCGTTGAAGATGTCGATGAAGTCCAGGGCGATGCGGTAGTAGGTGGCCTTGATGGTGCGGATCTTCTCGGTGCTGAAGATCTCGCCGTTGGTGGCCAGCTTTCGGAAGAAGGCCTTGGCGATGTCGGTGCTCATCTTCGACAGGCCCCGCCCCGCGTCCTCCGGGCTCAGCTCCTGGTGTTTGTGGTCGTAGTTGTCGCTGATGTCCACCTGGCAGATGCGCTGGGTGGCCAGGCTGCGGAACATCTCCGACAGCATCCCTATCTCCAGACCCCAGTCGCTGGGGATGTGCAGGTGGCCCACCAGATCCCGGCGCAGGGCGAATTCCCCGGCCAACGAATAACGGAAGCCGTCCATGTAATCCAGGTAATCGTTGTGGCCGCAGACCTTCTGCATGCTGCGGATGAGCGGCGTGACCAGCAGCCGGTTGACCCGGCCGTGCAGTTTGCCGCCGGCGACCCGGGCGTAATAGCCCTTGGCGAAGCTGTAGTTGAACACAGGGTTGGCCACCGGGTAGAAGAGCCGCGCCAGCAGCTCCCGCCGGTAGGTGAGGATGTCGCAGTCGTGCAGGGCCACGGCCTGGCCCTTGTTTGAGGCCAGCATGTAGCCCAGGCAATACCAGACGTTGCGGCCCTTTCCCAGCTCGGTGGGGGCCAGGTTGTGTTTGGCGAGCTTGGCGTCGATGGCCTTGAGGCGGGGGCCGTCGTTCCAGAGCACCCGGTGCTGCTGGGGCAGCCGACTGAAGTACTGGAGGGCGTGGCGGTACTGGCCTTCGTCGGCCCTGTCCAGGCCTATGATGATCTCCGCCAGGTAGGGCACCTTTTCCAGCTCGTCGAGGATGCCGGCCAGGGCCGGGGCTTCCAGCTCCGAGTAGAGGGAGGGCAGCACCAGGCTCATGGGCCTATGGCGGCGAAAGCGCATCAGCTCCTTTTCCAGTTCCTCTACCGGGCGGCGGCTGAGGTTGTGCAGGGTGGCGATGGTGCCGTTCTGGTGGAAATCCGCCATGGCTAGCTCCTGTTGTCGAGAATGTCCTCTATGGCCTGGTTCCAGCCTTTTGGTCCCGGCAGCCGGGTACGCAGGGTCGGTACCTTGGGCCGCAGCGCCTCGCTGCGTGGGGACTTAACCACCACGGCCAGATCGGCGGCCTCCAGCAGGCTGAGATCGTTGGGGCTGTCGCCGAGGGCGATAAGCTGGCGGCCCGGGTAACGCGCACGCAGCGCCTGGACGGCGGTCCCCTTGGAGTATTGGCCCATCACCGTCAAAAAGCGCCCGCCCTGCTGGGCCTGGAGCCCCTGGTGGGCCAGGGCCTGGGTGAAGGCGGCAAGGGACTCGGGGCCGCCCTGCCACAAGAGCGGCTCCGTATATTCGCGCTCGGCGGCCAGGGCGGCCTCTTGGAGGGGCAAGCCGGTGCGCGCCGCTATCTCGGCCTGGCTCCAGTCGGCGAAGCCTTCGAAGGCGAAGCCCTGCTCCCGCAGCCTGCCCAGCACGTCGAGGAGGTGCTGGCGGGGCTCTGCGAAGCCGAGTCCGCTGCCGTCGCCCCAGTCGATGACGGCGCCATTCTCGGCGATGAAGGGGGTATCGAGGGCCAGGGCCTGGCGCAGGCGCCGCAGCTCGGCGCGGGTCTTGGAGGAATTGAGCACCAGGGGGATGGCGAGGCGCTTGAGGCGGTCCAGGGCCGGTTGGGCGGGGGCCCAGTCGTAGCTGTCGTGGTCCAGCAGGGTGCCGTCCAGATCCGTTACCACCAGCCAGTCCGTCATGCTTGGCGTCTCTTGCCCAGCGCCGCGACCATCAAAACCCCGTCAGTCATGGTGCACCGCCACTATGCGGTGGTCCTCGTCCAGCTCCAGCCGGGCCTGAGTGTTCCGGGGATGCTGGGCCAGCAACTGGCGGGTGATGCGTTCGTAGTACTGGATGAAGCGGGCCACCTGGGCGTCGCTCATCACCCCAGGGCCATCCCCTTTGCTGGCCCTGAGCCTATGCTCCTGCTGCTGGCGCCAGCGCAGCACGGCGTCCAGGGAGGGGGCCTGGAGGAAGATCTGGTACTGGATCTGGGCGAAGAAGTCGCCGTAGGGGCCCTTGAGCTGGTCGTTGACGTGGCGGCGCCAGCGGCCGTCGCCGTCTTCTTCCGCCTCGAGGGCGTTGATGGGGGCGGCCAGTTCGGCCTCCTCCTGGGGGCCTGCGCCCAGGCACCAACCTTCCAGCAAGATGATGTCAACGGGGCCCTGGACCCTGGGCCAGCTTGTCTTGGGGGCGCGGTCGTCCTGGGCCTTGTCGAAGCGGGGCAGGGCGATTTCGCCGGGGGCGGCCAGGGCGGTAAGCACCTGCTGGCCGAGCCTGAGGTCGTGGGTGCCGGGAACGCCGCGGGTGGCCAGCAGGGGGTGTACCGTCTCGGCCAGCTTCAGCCGTTCGGCCCGGGTGAGGTAGAGGTCGTCCAGGGACAGGACGGCCACCTTGAGGCCTTTTTCCTTGAGCAGCAGCGCCAGGAAGTCGGCCAGGGTGGACTTGCCGGTGCCCTGGGCGCCGGTGATGCCCACCAGCAAGGGCGCCGGGCACCACTGGCTGCGGGCGGCCAGCAGCGAAGCCAGGGGCAGGAAATGGTCTGTGACGGTGGCCTGATACTGCCTGGGCAACCCATGCGCCGCTATGGCGTCGTCTATGGCTTGGTGCATAAGGCGTTTCCCTCATCAGCCTCCAGCATACGGACTGAACAGGGAGGGATAAAGGCTTTATGCAGTTTTTGTGCGTGAATATGTTATTGCAGCTGGGCGGGCAGGGACTCGTAGTCGAGCATGTCGCGGTGGGTGCGGATCTGGCCTAGGCCGGTGTCCACCTTGAGCTCTGTGATGCCTTTGACCACCACCCAGACCGGCTGGGGGCCCAGGCCGAACTGGGGGCCCGACACCAGGTAGTGGTATTCCCCCATCAGCACCACCCAGTTGCCGATCACCATGTGGTTGTTCTCCACGAAGCGGATCTGGCCCACGCCCCGCTCGGCCTTCTTGAGGAAGGCGAGGATCGCCTGGCGGCCGTTGATGCGCTGGCCGTTGCCCTGGACGTCGGCGCTGGGATCTTCGAAGGTGGCGTCGAAATGGTAGAGCTGCTCCAGCTCGCCGTAATCCATGGCGGTGTAGGCCTGCATGTACTGGCGGGCCAGCAGCAGCGGATCGTCCGCGGCCAGGGTCGGCAGGCTCAGCAGGGCAAGGAGCAGGTACAGCAGTCGCATCGCAAATCCGTAATTCAGTGGAAGGTGAAGTGTGCCAGAGGGGGCCGGCTTCGCCAAGGTCAGCCCATCTCGTCCAGGTGGATGTCCAGCGCCTTCACCGAGATGCGGATCTCCATCACCGACAGCCACAAGGAGGTGCCCAGCAGCAGCAGGGAAATGCCGAACAGCCACCAGGCCAGGTGCGGCGATCCTATGTAGAGGGCCAGCATGGTCAGCACGCAGAAGAAGAAGCTCATCACCCCCGCCTCCTGCATGTAGCGGATCAGCACCACCCGGCGGCGCAGGTTGGCGATCTGCTTCTGGAGGCGGGGGCTGAGGTCCTGGCCGTGGATCTGGCGGATGAGGTTGGCCAGGTGCAGGAAGCGGTTGGAATAGGCCAGCAGCAGCAACGATATGGCCGGGAAGAGCACGGCCGGGGTGGTCAGGGTCAGTTCCATCGGATCTCCTTTGTCATAGGGCCAGCCAGCAGCCGGCCAGCAGCAGGGTGCCCAGCTCGCCCCCCTGCATCAGGCGCCGCAGGCGGCCGAGCTGGAGCTGGGTGGGGGGGGGTGCCGGTCCCACCCTTGGCCTGTCGAAACGCCGGCCCTGGATGCGCAGAGGCCCGCCGAGCTGGCAGCCCAGGGCCTGGGCCAGCATGGCCAAGCCCCTGGGCTTTTCCTTGGTGAAGAGGGCAGAAGCTTTGAGCGGCAGCACCAGCCAGAAGGTGGCCAGGGGCGTACCCGGGCAGCGCAGCAGGCTGGCCGGTGCCCAGGCGGCCCGGCCGAACGCCTGGCAGCCTGGGCGGGCCGGGTGCCAGCGGTCGGCCAGTTGCCACCAGGCCCGCAGCAGCAACGCCACCAGGCCGGTGCCAAGGGCGAAGAGCAGCAGCAGCAGCAGCCGTTCGCGGGCCAGGCGCCAGCGCCCTTCTATTGCTCCCTTGTAGAGACCTTCCTCGCTGAGCTCGCCGCAGTCGCGCTTGAGTACCGTGCCCAGCAGCTGGCGGCCCTGGACCTTGCCGAGGTTTTCCAGGGCCTGGAGCTTGGCCAGGCGGCCGTCGGACAGGGCCAGGTAAAAGCCCAGCCCCTCTATCACCTGGGGCAGCTCGGCGCTCAGCGCCAGCAGGGCGCAGATCAGCAGCAAGGCTCCCCATAGCAGCAACAGCGCCAGCAGCCCCGAGAGGCGACGCTGGCGGGGTTCACCCCTGTTGACCTTGGCGGCCAGGCCGTCGGCCAGGCCGTTCCAGGCGCGCCAAAACGGCAAAGCCGGCAGCAAGAGTGCCGCCGGCCAGGCCAGGAGGGGGGTCAGATCAAGCCAGTTCACTGTCTTTGAGTTGGGCCAGCATGGCGATGACCAGCTCGGCGCTGTGGGTCGCGGCCTTCTCCAGGAAGCTCTCGAAGGAGCCGGGGGATTCCTTGCCGGCGATGTCGGACAGGGCCCGGGTGATGACGAAGGGCACTTCGAACTGGTGGCAGGTCTGGGCTATGGCCGCCGCCTCCATCTCCACGGCGATCATGGCCGGGAAGGCGGCGCGGGTGGCGTCGACCTTGGCCGGATCGGACATGAAGATGTCACCTGTGGTGATGAGGCCAGTCTTGGCCTTGTGGTGGTCCATCTGGGCTATGACTTCCTGGGCCACGGCCACCAGTGTGGGGTGGGGCAGGAAGGCGGCCGGCATGCGCGGCACCTGGCCAAGCTCGTAGCCGAAGGCGGTCACGTCCACGTCGTGGTAGCGCACTTCGGAGGAGATCACCACGTCACCGACGTTGAGGCTGGGGTCGAAGCCGCCGGCGGAGCCGGTGTTGATGACGGCGTCGGGGGCATAGCGCTCAATGAGGATGGTGGTGGCGATGGCCGCCGCCACCTTGCCGATGCCGGAGCGCATCAGCACCACTTCGGCGCCGGCCAACTGGCCGGTGTAGATCTCACAGCCGGCCACCACGTCGGTGTGGAGGTTCTCGATTTGGCTCTGCAGCAGCGCCACTTCCTGTTCCATGGCGCCGATAATGCCGATCTTCATTGGCTAGTGTCCTGATAGGGGGAAAAGCCTAATGATAGCGCGAGCCTCAAGCCGCGGTCACCCCGGCCGTCACCCCCAATTTGGCCAGTATGCCCATGGCCGCCTTGCGGCCGTTGGCGATGGCGGTCACCACCAGATCGGCACCCAGCACCATGTCGCCGCCGGCGAAGATCTTGGGATGCAGGGTACGGCCGTCCGGGGCCAGCACCCGGCCCGCTTCGTCCGCCACCACGCCAAGCTCGGACAGCCAGGCCGGCAGCTGCGGCCTGAAGCCCAGCGCCAGTATCACCGTGTCGGCTTCCAGGTCCCGCTCCGAGCCCGGCACCGGCTCTGGGCGGCGTCGCCCAGAGGCGTCGGGGGCGCCCAGCATCGTTTCCTGGACCCGGATGCCGGTGACTTTGCCATCCTCGGTCAGCACGGCCAGGGGCTGGTGGCAGAAGGCAAATTTCAGCCCTTCCTCTTCGGCGAAGCGCACCTCCTTGGGGGAGCCCGGCATGTTGGCGCGGTCGCGGCGGTAGAGCAGGGTGACGCTGTCGGCGCCCTGGCGCAGGGCGGTGCGGGAGCAGTCCATGGCGGTGTCGCCACCGCCTATGACCACCACCTTCTTGCCTAGCTGGTCGAAATGCAGGCTCGTGTCCTGCATCAATTTCAGGTTCTGGTCGTAGAGATAATGGGCCGCTTCCAGGCAGCCCTGGGCCTCGCTGCCTTCAAGACCGGAGTCGACGCTGCGCGGCGCCCCCAGCCCCAGGAAGACGGCGTCATGGCTGTCCAGTATGGCCTTGAAATCGATATCTTTACCGACACTGGTACCCAGCACGAAGTTGACGCCCATGTCTTTGAGCACCTCGAAGCGGCGCGCCACTATGTCCTTTTCCAGCTTGAAGCCGGGAATGCCGGTGACCAGCAGGCCGCCGATGCTGGCCTCGGCCTCATAGAGGGTGACCTCGACGCCGTTTCTTACCAGCAGATCGGCACAGCCGATGCCGGCCGGCCCTGCGCCTATGACGGCCACCTTGAAGCCCGTCTTGGCCACGAAAGACAGGTCCGGGCGCCAGCCGGCGTCCAGGGCCAGGTCGGCGATGTCCCGCTCCACCTGGCCTATGGTGACGGCGCCGAACTCGTCGTTGAGGGTGCAGACGCTCTCGCAGAGCCTGTCCTGGGGGCAGACCCGGCCGCAGACCTCCGGCAGGGGGTTGGTCTGGTGGGCCAGTTCGGCCGCATCCGTGATGCGGCCCTCGGCGGCCAGCTCCAGCCAGCGCGGTATGGCGTTGTGCAGGGGGCACTTCCACTGGCAATAGGGGGTGCCGCAGTCCAGGCAGCGCTTGGCCTGGTCCTCGCGGACCTCCTCGCCCTGGCGGGCCTGGACTTCCTTGAACTGGGTCACCCGCTCGGCGGCCGGCACCACGGCGCCGGTTTGGCGTGGCACGCTCAGGTAATGCAGGGGGTCTTTCATGATACGGCCTCCTTGAGTTGCGGCTGCCAGCCTTGGGGGTGGATGAGGGTAAAGCGCTGGGCCCAGCTGGGCTCGGCCAGCAGCTCGGCGGCCCTGGCCGAGCCGGTGAGGTTGTGGTGGCGCTTGATCAGGGCGCGGATCTGCTGCACCAGTTCGTTATGCTCGGTGAGGGGGCACCAGTCCACCAGCTCGGGGTTGACGGCGCGGCTGTCCAGGTCCATGACCACGGCCAGGCCGCCTGTCATGCCGGCGGCGAAATTGCGGCCCGTCCTGCCCAGCACCAGCACCAGGCCGGAAGTCATGTATTCGCAGCCGTGATCACCCAGGCCTTCCACCACCGCCAGGGCGCCGGAGTTGCGCACCGCGAAGCGCTCCCCGGCTTGGCCCTCGGCGAAACATTCGCCGCCGGTGGCCCCGAACAGGCAGGTGTTGCCCATGATCAGGGTGTCGGCGGCGACAAAGTGGCTGCCGGGGGGCGGGTTCAGCACCAGGGTGCCGCCAGCCAGGCCCTTGCCCACATAGTCGTTGGCGTCACCCACCAGCCGCACTTCCATCCCCGGCAGGGTGAAGGCGCCGAAGCTCTGGCCGGCGGTGCCGCGGAACTGCAGCCGTATGGGATGGGGGCTGCCGGCGTCGCCATGGGCCTTGGCGATGGCGCCGCTGAGCATGGCCGGCACAGTGCGGTCGGTGTTGGATATGGGGTAGTAGGCCAGCCAGGGGTTATCCAGCTGGGCCTCAGCCAGGATCTTGCCGTTGAGACCCGGCTCCCGCTCCTGCACCACCACCTCGTAGTCGGGCAGGCCGGGCAGGGCCTTGAGCAGCACCTGGCCCAGGGCTTCGTCGCTGCATTCCAGCAGATCCAGGCGGCCTTTGGCCGCAGCCAGGCTTTCAAGGCCAAGGCCGGCCAGCAGTTCGCGGATCTCCCTCGCCATCAGCTGGAAGAAGGCTTCCACCTGCTCCGGCAGGCCCCGGAAGTGCTTGTCGCGCAGCACGGGATGCTGGGTGGCGACGCCGGTGGCGCAGTTGTTCAAATGGCAGATGCGCAGGTACTTGCAGCCCAGGGCCACCATGGGAGCAGTGCCGAAGCCGAAGCTGTCGGCGCCGAGGATGGCGGCCTTGACCACGTCCAGCCCCGTCTTGAAGCCGCCGTCCACCTGCAGCAGCACCTGGTCGCGCATGCCTTCGCGCAGCAGGGCATGGTGGGCTTCCACCAGCCCCAGCTCCCAGGGGCCGCCGGCGTATTTCACCGAGGTCAGGGGGCTGGCACCGGTGCCGCCGTCGTAGCCGGACAAGGTGATGAGGTCGGCGCCGGCCTTGGCCACGCCGCAGGCGATGGTGCCCACCCCCTGGCAGGCCACCAGTTTCACCGACACCAGGGCCTCTGGGTTGACCGTCTTCAGATCATAGATCAGCTGGGCCAGATCCTCGATGGAATAGATGTCGTGGTGGGGCGGCGGCGAGATGAGGGTGGTGCCTGGTGTGGCATGGCGTAGCCTGGCGATTTCTTCCGACACCTTCTCGCCGGGCAGCTGGCCCCCTTCGCCGGGCTTGGCGCCCTGGGCCATCTTGATCTGGATGACTTCGGCGGTGGCCAGGTACTCGGGGGTGACGCCGAAGCGGCCAGAGGCCACCTGGCGGATCTTGGAGCGGCCGAGGCTGCGGCGGCGCAGGGGATCCTCGCCGCCCTCGCCGGAGTTGGAACGGCCGCCGAGGCGGTTCATGGCGATGGCCAGGGCCTGGTGCGCCTCGGGGGAGAGGGCGCCGATGCTCATGGCCGCCGTATCCATGCGCGGGAAGAGGGCTTGGGCCGGCTCCACCCGCTCGATGTCCAGGCCTTGGGTCTGGGGCTTGAGGCTCAGCTTGTCGCGCAGGAAGGCGTCGCGGCCCTGGTGCACGGCCTGGGTATAGCGCTGCCAGGCTTCCCAGGAATGGCTGCGCACCGCCTGTTGCAGGCTCTGCACCACGTCCGGGTGCCAGGCGTGGTATTCACCGCCCGGCTGGAATTTCAACAGGCCGCCGAGCGGCAGGGGGCCCGGCATGAAGGCGTCCTGGTGGCATTTGAGGCTGTCGGCCTTGAGCTCGGCGAAGCCCTTGCCGCCGATAGGGCTCTTGAGGCCGGGGAAGCAGAGGCGGGAGACTTCCTCATCCAGGCCGAGCAGATCGAAGAGGGCAGCGCCGCGGTAGGAGGCGATGGTGCTGATCCCCATCTTGGAGAGGATCTTCTTGAGGCCGGCGTTGATGCCGTTGCGGTATTTCAGCAGCACCGACTTCAAAGAACCGTCCAAGAGGCCGGCATCAACGAGGGCCGCCAGGGACTCGAAGGCGAGATAGGGGTAGACGGCGGTGGCTCCCAGGCCCAGCAGCACGGCGAAGTGGTGGGGGTCGCGCACGCTGCCCGTCTCGATAAAGAGGTTGGCACTGGCACGCAGCTGGCGGTCCACCAGCCTTTCCTGGACGGCGCCCACGGCCAGCGGCGCCGGTATCATCAACTTGCCGTCCTGGACCTGGCGGTCGGAGAGCACCACCAGCACGGCGCCGTCCCTGACAGCCTCTTCTGCGTCTTCGCAGAGCTGCTCTATGGCGGCCTTGAGGTCGCCGTCCTTGGGGTAGGCCAGGCTCAGGATCTGATGGCTCTTCTTGGCCAGCAGCTGATGTAGATCCGAGTAGAGCAGCACCGGGGACTTGAACTGGACCCTGGCGATATGGCCCGAGGTCTCGCAGAAGACGTTCTGCTCGGCACCTATGTAGGTGGTCAGCGACATCACGAAGGCTTCGCGCAGTGGGTCTATGGGCGGGTTGGTGACCTGGGCGAAACGCTGGCGGAAGTAGTCGAAGAGGCTGCGAGGCCCTTTGGACAGGCTGGCGAGCGGCGTGTCGTCGCCCATGGAGCCCACCGCTTCCTTGCCGTCACGGCCCAGCACCGCCACCACCTCATGGATCTCCTCCCGGGTCAGGCCGAAGTACTTCTGCACCCTCTTGAGCTGCTCGTCGGTGAGGTCGCGGATGCCGGCCTGGGCGGCGGATAAGTCCTCGAAGGGAGTCAGCTTGGTGTGGTTCTCGCTCAGCCATTCCCGGTAGGGGTGGCGTTCGGCCAGGTCCCTGTCGATGGCGTCGCTGAACCAGACTTGGCCCTTGTAGGTGTCCACGGCCAGCAGCTGTCCGGGCCCGACCCGGCCCTTGGCCACCACCTCGTCTTCGGCGTAGTCCCAGATCCCCACCTCCGAGGCCAGGGTGATGAGGCCGTCTTTGGTCTCCACCCAGCGGGCCGGGCGCAGGCCGTTACGGTCCAGCTGGCAGGCGGCGAAGCGGCCGTCGGCCATCACCACCCCGGCCGGGCCGTCCCAAGGCTCCATGTGCATGGAGTTGAATTCGAAGAAGGCTTTGACGTCGTCGGCCATCACCGGATCCTGCTCCCAGGCCGGGGGCATGATGAGGCGCATGGCGCGGAAGAGATCCATGCCGCCGGACAGCAGCAGGTCGAGCATGTTGTCCATGGCCAGTGAGTCGGAGCCGGTGGCGCTGATAAAGGGCCTGGCGTCCTGGAGATCCGGCAGCAGCGGCGAGGCGAACTTGTGGCTGCGGGCCCGCGCCCAGTGGCGGTTGCCGGAGATGGTGTTGATCTCGCCGTTGTGGGCCAGGTAGCGGAACGGCTGGGCCAGCTCCCAACGGGGCAGGGTGTTGGTGGAGAAGCGCTGGTGGAAGAGGCAGATGGTGCTCTCCATGCGCAGATCGGTGAGATCGCGGTAGAAGCGCGGCAGGTCGGCGGCCAGGGTCAGGGCCTTGTAGACCACCACCACACAGGAAAGCGATGCTATGTAGGCCTGCTGACCTTCGGCCTCCAGGCGTTTCTCGGCGCGGCGCCTCGCCATGTAGAGGCGGCGCTCCAGTTCGCGCTTGCGCCAGCCGGGCGGGGCATTGACCAGCACTTGCTCTATCACCGGCTGGCTCTGGCGGGCGATATGGCCGAGCACTGATGGGTCTACCGGCACAGGGCGCCAGCCCGCTACGGTCAGGGTTTCCTGGGCCAGCTCCTCGGCGATGATGGCCTTGGACCTTTCGCTGTCCCGGGGCAGGAAGACCATGCCGACGGCGAAGCGCTTGGCCAGGCGGAAAGCGTTTTCCTCGGCCACAGCGCGAAAGAATTTGGTTGGCAGGGCCAGCAGCAGGCCGCAGCCGTCGCCGGTACGGCCGTCGGCGGCGATACCGCCGCGGTGCTGCATACGGGAAAGTCCCTGCAGGGCCAGGCGCAGCAGCCTGTGGCTGGCTTGCCCTTCCTTGTGGGCGATCAAGCCAAAACCGCAGTTGTCGCGGGCTTCAACCATTTGTCCACCTCCATCATTTTTATGCATTAATGCAGCATAAAAAATGTTAATGCTCAGTTGCGGACTGTTCACCCTATAGCCAAGAATGGGGGCTGGTCAATGGGGTTTTGAATATAAACTCCAATATTCATGCAACCTTTACGTAAACGTAAGGCCGCCATTTTCCACCTTTTCAAGGGGTTGCTTTGGATGTTTAGCCGTCTGGAAGTGTTGGTGGTAGGTTGGCTGTTCTGGATGGCTGGTGGCTGGGCCGGGAACTTGGCGCTTCGGTGCTGTCTCATGCCTTGTTGATTGCCCAGAGGCCCTCTCTCTAGGACAATAGCGGTGATAAAGGAGGACTCTTCCCTATGATGACAGCCTGGGCGCAGAAGTTTACGGAGCTGCTGACCCGACTGGGCACGGCGCGCTTCAGTATCGCCCTGTTCAGCCTGATCCTGCTGGTGTGCCTGGTGGGCACCAGCACTGCCGATATCCTCTTGCACGGCAATGTCACCGTCTATGACCTGCTGACCCCGCTGCTGTTGACCCTGCTCACGGCCCCCTGGGTGCTTTATTTCTTCCTGGAGATGATTTCCCAGCTCGACGCCTCGCGCCGCCACCTCTTCCAACTGGTGGAACAGCTCGAGCAGCTGCGCGAGCAGGACCGCGTCCTCAACCAGAGCCTCAAGGACAAGGTGGAGCAGCTCAACTTCGAGATAGACGAGCGTAAGAAGGCCGAGTTTGCCCGCCAGGACGCCATAGACCGCCTGAGCCTGGAAGTGGTGGAGCGCAAGAAGACCCAGGAGTCCCTCGGCGAGCAGACGGCGCTGCTGCGCTCCTTTATCAACTCCTCCCCGGACATGATCTACTTCCGCAACGAGAAGGGCATCTTCTACGGCTGCAACAAGGCGGTGGAGCAGGTGACCGGCAAGAAGGAGCAGGAACTGATTGGCCTGTCCCCCTTCGAGGTCTATCCCAACGAGGTGGCCATGCGTGCCATCGAGACCGACAAGGTGCTGTTCGAGAACAACCAGCAGGTGACCTACGAGCAGTGGCTGCAATACCCGGACGGCCGCAAGGCCCTGTTCGAGATGCGCAAGGTGCCCTTCTTCTCCGCCTCCGGCCGGCGCCTGGGGCTCTTGGGCTTCGGCCGCGACATCACGGAACGCAAGAAGGCCGCCGACGCCCTGGAAAAGGCGGCCCGGGAGAAGACCCAGTTCATCGCCACCCTCAGCCACGAGCTGCGCACTCCGCTCAACGGCATAGTGGGCCTGGCGCGGATGCTGCGCGACACCCAGCTCACCGAGGAGCAGCGTTCCTACCTCAACACCATCTATGTGTCGGCCGAGACCCTGGGCAACCTCTTCAACGACATCATCGATCTCGACAAGGCCGACCGCCGCCGCCTGACCATAGTGCCGGACGTGCAGGACCTGCCCGCCTTCATCGACGACATCAGCAACCTGGCCCAGCTGATGGCCGAGCAGAAGGGCCTGGCCTGGCGCTTCGAGGGCCCGGCCCAACTGCCCAAACATGTGCTGATGGATGCCACCCGCACCCGCCAGATCCTCTGGAACCTCATCGGCAACGCCGTCAAGTTCACCGACCACGGCCAGGTGGGGCTTGAGGTCAGCCTGGAGGCGGAGGGGGCAGGCCAGGTGCTGGCCCGTTTCGCCGTCACCGACACCGGTATCGGCATCCCCCAGGGGGAACTCGACAAGATCTTCGCCATGTATTACCAGGTGGAGTCCGGCGGCAAGAAGCACGCCACCGGTACCGGCATCGGCCTGGCGGTGAGCCGCAACCTGGCCCTGGCCATGGGCGGCAAGCTGGAGGTGACCTCCAACCCCGGCCGCGGCTCCACCTTCGTGCTGACCTTGCCGCTGCCGCTGTCCGAGGAGGAAAAGGCGGCCGAGACGGCCCACAGCTGCGCCAAGCAGAGCCTGGACATACTGCTGGTGGAAGACATAGAGCTGAACGTGACCGTGGCCAAGGCGCTGCTGGAGAAGCTCGGCCACCAGGTGACAGTGGCCATGACCGGCCAGGCCGCCCTGGAGGCCTGCCAGGGCCATCTCTTCGATCTGGTGCTGCTGGACATCCAGTTGCCGGACATGACCGGCTTCGAGGTGGCCTGCGCCCTGCGCGAACAGCCCCAGTTCGGCGAGCTGCCGATAGTGGCCCTGACCGCCAACGTCATCAAGGACAAGGATGAATACCTGGAGAACGGCATGGACGACGCCATCTCCAAGCCGCTGTCGGTGGCCAGCGTGACGGCCATCATCGAGGAGTTCTACGGCGAGCCCGGCACCGGCCTGGTGCAGCGCAGCGTCGACGAGGACGAGGACAAGCTGCTGGACACCGAGCTGCTTGGCCAGTTCGTGGAGGCGGTGGGCGCCAAGGTGATGCTGCAATCCGCCGGCCTCTTCGCCCAGCAGATGCCCGAGTACCTCAAGGTGCTGGAATCCAACCTGATGGCCGGCGACCAGCAGGAGACCTGCGACATGGCCCACAAGATCAAAGGGGCCGCCGCCGCCATCGGCCTCAAGCGCATCCAGCAGCTGGCCAACCACGCCCAGCACGGTGACGCCCCGGCCTGGCAGGAGAACATCCAAGACTGGGTGGACGAGATAGCCGAGAACTGGGAATCGGATCTGGCGCTATTGAACGATTGGCTGGATAGCCGCAGCTAACAGAAAACCGGCCTGGGCCGGTTTTCTGTGGGCATGAAAAAGCCGGCAATGCCGGCTTTTTGCTTAGTGGTTCTCGGTGGCGTCTATCTCGCCACAGAAGCGGTAGCCTTCGCCGTGGATGGTGGCGATGATCTCCGGGGTCTCCGGCAAGGACTCGAAGTGCTTGCGGATGCGGCGGATGGTCACGTCCACTGTGCGGTCGTGGGGCTTGAGCTCGCGGCCAGTCATCTGCTTGAGCAGCTCGGCGCGGGTCAGGATCTTGCCCGGGTTCTCGATGAAGAACTGCAGGGCGCGGAACTCGCTGCGGGGCAGCTTGAAGCTCTCGCCTTTGGGGCTTATCAGGGAGCGGCTGTTCACTTCCAGGGTCCAGCCGTTGAACTTGTAACGCTCCACCTCGGACTGCTCTTCCGGCTTGGCGGTAGAGAGGGTACGGCCCAGCAGGTTGCGGGCGCGGATGGTCAGTTCGCGGGGGTTGAAGGGCTTGGTGATGTAGTCGTCGGCACCGATCTCCAGGCCCAGGATCTTGTCGACCTCGTTGTCGCGGCCGGTCAGGAAGATGAGGCCCATGTCGCGCTTTTCGCGGATCTCGCGAGCGAGCAGCAGGCCGTTCTTGCCGGGCAGGTTGATGTCCATGATCACCAGATCGATGGGGTTGTTGGCCAACACATCATGCATTTCGGCGCCATCGCTGGCTTCCACCACCACATAGCCTTCGGCTTCGAAGAGGCTCTTGAGGGTGGTGCGGGTTACCGTTTCGTCTTCAACAATGAGGATATGAGGGGTCTGCATGGGCTTACCTGATTTTTGGGCTCTAGTTTCGCATCAACTTGGCAAGGACTGTTCGTGCTCAATGAGATTTTAGCAACGAAGGGCTGACAATCCCTTAAATCAGCACTGACAACCGATAACTTGGGTACTGCCACTACCAGAAAGTTCAGCCGGCACTGCCGAAGTTCCAAAAGCAGACCCTACGGCTGGTCAGTTTTTGTCCCTGCTGTGGGGGGAGCAAGTATAAGCCATGTAACAGTGGCCTAACAAGCTGATGCATCAGGGTAAAAAACGTTTGCGTGCCTAAAATAAAGGGTGCAGGCCAAGGGAGAGAAGCAGATGGAACTCTGGGACGCTTACCAAAACACTGTGTTTCTGATGCAGCGGCCACCGTCGCGGCGTTTGAGTTTTGCCATAGTCACGGCCTACAACCCCAGGGGCAAGGCGCTTTGCGAGGCGGCCAACCACTACCGTGACCAGCGCCTGGAGGCCGAGCTGAAGGCCACAGGCCAGCACCCCCAACCGCTCTGGGGCTGCTCGCCGGATTTCCAGCATCGTGAGAAATCCTGGGCCCTGGTGATGCCGAAGGAACAGGCGGTGCAACTGGGCTGGCGCTTGGAACAGAACGCCATCTACTACGTGGAACACGACGTCCTCTATCTGGTGCCTTGCCTGATGGAGGACCAGGAGGAAAGCCGGCTGGGGCTCTTCTCCGAGCGCCTCTTCGAGCAGGCTCCGCCTGAGCTGGGCTAAAGGCCCTGCTGTTGCCCCTGATCCCACTGTGGCGCATATTAATTGACTTTCAGTCAGTTAATTGAGGCTCATTGATGAGCGCCACCGTCACTCCCTTGGCTTCAGCGCCGCCGTCCATCGACCTGTCTTCGCGCCTGGCCCTGGCCAGGGACGCCTTCGAGGCCGATCCCCATCCCAGTTTCAAGCAGCGCCGCGACTGGCTGAAGCGCTTGAAGCGGCTGGTGCTGGACAACCAGGAGGCGCTGATCCAGGCCCTGGACCAGGATTTCGGCGGCCGTCCCCGTTTTGAGACCCTGTTAGGGGAACTGCTGCCGGCGGTGGAAGGCATCAATCACCACCGCAAGTACATGAAACTCTGGCTGCAGGGGGAGCGGCGCCACGCCGGCCTCAGCCTCTGGCCGGCCAGGGCCTGCCTCGACTACCACCCCCTGGGAGTGGTGGGGATCATGGTGCCCTGGAACTACCCCCTCTACCTGGCCCTGGGCCCGGTCACCGCAGCCCTGGCGGCCGGCAACAGGGTGCTGGTGAAGGTCTCGGAGCACAGCCCCCATACGTCCAGGCTGCTGGCCGAGTTGGTGGAGCGGTATTTCCCCAAGGATCTCTTGCAGATAGTGGAAGGGGACGCCCAGGTGTCGGCGGCCTTCTCCCGGCTGCCCTTCGACCACCTGCTCTTCACCGGCTCTACCGCCGTCGGCAAGCTGGTGATGAAGGCCGCCGCCGAGAACCTCACGCCTTTGACCCTGGAGCTGGGGGGCAAGTCGCCGGCCCTGGTGGCCCCCGACATGCCGCTGAAGCTGGCCGCAGAGCGGCTGCTGTTCGGCAAATGCTTCAATGCCGGCCAGACCTGCGTGGCCCCCGATTATGTGCTGGTGCCAAAAGGCAAAGGCCAGGCCTTCGCCGAGCAGATGCTGGCCGCCTTCGAGGGCCGCTACCCACTCTGGCAGGACAACGGCGACTACGGCAGCATCATCAACGGCCAGCAGTACAGCCGCCTCTGCAGTTATTTGGACGAGGCCAGGGAAAGGGGGGTAAGGGTGTTGGGGCCTTCCCCGGGCCGGCACGATGGCCGCCACCGCCTGGCCCTGCAACTGCTGGTCAATCCGCCGCTGGACCTGGCCCTGATGGAAGAAGAGATCTTCGGGCCCATCATGCCTGTCGTCGAATACGGGAGCCTGGAGCAGGCCATCGCCTTCATCCAGGGCAGGCCCAAGCCCCTGGCCTTCTATCCTTTCAGCTTCGACACCAAGACCCAGGGCAAGCTGCTCAAGGCCGTCCATGCCGGCGGTGTCTGCATCAACGACAGCCTGCTGCAGGTGGCGGCCGCCGACCTGCCTTTCGGCGGCATAGGCCAGTCCGGCATGGGCCATTACCACGGCAGGGAAGGGGTCCTGACCTTTTCCAAGGCCAGGTCCGTATTGAAGAAGGGGCGGCTGTCCTTCACTGCTTTCATCTACCCGCCCTACAAGGAGGGCCTGCTGCGCTGGCTGCTGAGGGTGCTGCTGCGCTAGGGCCTGGCGGGGGCCAAAGCCACAAAGTGTGACAACCGTCAGTGACGCCTTCGCTTGCTTTGCTGATACACTTTTCCCCCTGGCTAAACAGGTGTTTAGTTAGAAAGTGTACATCCTGGGGGTCAGGCTCCGGTGCGAAAGCAACGGGGCCTTCAGTAAGACTGGGTTGAAGGTAAGAATGTCTGACAAGGTTGTATGCGTTGAGCTAGAGGCTCTGCAACCCGGCGATTACGTGGTACGTATCGAGGAAAGTTCAGGGTTCCGCCTGAAGCAGTCCGGCTATATCCAGTCCGAGCAGAGCCTGGAAAGGCTACGGGAAGCCGGGGTCAAATCGGTGTGGGTGGATCCCAGCCGCCGCAAGGCCTCGCCGCCGGACGAGGCCCCTGAGCCGCAAGGCAAGGCAGAGACCACCAAACCGCGCCGCCTCTACCTCGAGGCGCGCAGCGCCATGGCCCGCTTCTACGAGGCGGTGGCCGGCGATGCCATGCCCGACATCGAGGAAGCCAGCCAGTACGCCAAGGGCTTCGTGGACGGCGCCCTCAAGCACCCCACCACCATGTCCTGCCTGACCCGCATCCGCGAGAAAGACGCCTACCTGATGGAGCATTCCCTTAACGTCTGCATCCTGATGGCGCTCTTTGCCCGCCACTTGGGGCTGGACAGGGAGCTTATCGACAAGCTGGCCCTGGGGGCCTTGCTCCACGATCTCGGCAAGGTCAAGGTTCCGGAGTCCATCCTGATGAAGCCCGGTAAGCTGACCGACGAAGAGTTCGAGGTGATGAAGACCCATGTCACCCATTCGGCGGCCATACTGGCGGAGGAGCCTGGCCTGCCGCCCGAGGTGATGGACGTGGTGGCCAACCACCACGAACGGTTGGACGGTCACGGCTACCCGGCCGGCAAGGGCGCCGAGTCCTTGTCCCAGTACGCCCGGATGATCACCATAGTGGACGTCTACGACGCCCTCACCGCCGAGCGCTGCTACAAGTCGGCGATGCCGCCTACCCGGGCCCTGAAGATACTGCTGGATCTCTCGGGCAGCCATTTCGATCGCACTCTGGTGCAGCAGTTCATCAAGTGCATCGGCATCTATCCGGCGGGCACCCTGGTGCGGCTCAAGTCCCAGCGGCTGGCGGTGGTCATGGAAGTGCCGCCGGAAACCCCCCTGAAACCCCTGGTCAAGCTGATCTACAACGCCAAGAGCCGCACCCACCTGCCGGTGCAGCAGCTGGACCTGCGCACCAGCCAGGACAGCATCGAATGCGCAGAGGATCCGGCCCTCTACGGCCTGAACATAGCCCGTTACCTCGACGCCTGACTTTGATCCAGCTTAAGGTCATTGGGCCTGCCAGCGCCTAATATCAAGGGTCGTCTCATGGAAGGAAGACCCTATGGCCGGCCTAGCCGCACCTTTCGATTTCCAGACTGAACCCAATGTCGGCAGCCTTGTCAGCGGCGGCCTCTTGGGTTGCCCGCCCCAAACGCCCCTGGAGGAAGCCTGCCGGCTGATGAGCAAGGCCAGGCAAAGCTGCATCCTGGTCATGGACGGCCAGGCCGTATTGGGGATCTGGACCGAAGGGGACGTGCGCCGCCTCGATCTCGCCTCACCCCAAGCCCTTTCCCAGCCCATCGGCGAGCTGATGAGCAGCCCGGTGCACAGCATCGACCAGGACCAACCCCTGGGCCGGGCCGCCAACCTGATGAAGCGCTTCGGGGTGCGCCGGCTGCTGATCAGCGACGAGCAGGGCCAGGCCCTGGGCATGCTGACCCAGTCCGACATCATCCGTTTCCAGGGGGTGGAGCATTACCTGCTGATGCGCGACCTCGGGGGCTGCCTGCGCCGCCGGCCCGTGGTGGTGGACAGCAACATGCCCCTGGTCGAGGCGGTGCGGCTGATGGCCGAGCAGCAGGTGGACGCCCTGGTGGTGGCCCGGGGCGAGGAGCTCGGCATCCTCACCGAACGGGATCTGGTGGCCTGGATAGCCGGTGACAGGCGCACCAGCGCCGGCGCCCTGGCTCATTTCCCGCTTTTCGCCATGGTGGAAAACAGCAGCCTGATGCTGGCGGTGCAGACCTTGCAGGACAGGCACTTGCGGCACATGGGGGTGTTGGATCCGCAAGGTCGGCTGCTCGGCCTGCTCAGCTTCAGCGACGTCCTCGCCAGCATCGAATACGAATATGTCAGCCAGCTGCGGGGCCTGCTGGACCAGCGGGACAAGGCCCTGCGCAGCTCGGTGGAACACCTGCGCCTGGCCAGGCAGGTGATCAACGCCTCCCTGGACGGCATCATGATCACCGACGACAACGGTCATATCGAATCGGTCAACCCCAGCTTCTCCCTGGTGACCGGCTACCGTCCCGAGGAAGTGGTAGGCAAGACTCCGGCCCTGCTCAGCTCCGGCTACCATGACAAGAATTTTTACGGCGCCATGTGGGCCCAGTTGACGGACCAGGGCTACTGGCAGGGAGAGATCTGGAACAAGCGCAAGAGCGGCGAGGTCTACCCGGAATGGCTGACCATCACCGCCATCCGCGACGACGACGGCGAGATCCGCAAGTACGCCGGCATCTTCACCGACATCACCGACCGTAAGCACAAGGAGGCCAGGATCCAGGCCCTGGCCTACTATGACGAGCTGACCGGCCTGCCCAACAGGCGGCTCTTCACCGACCGGCTGCAGCTGGCCATCGCCAATGCCCGCCGCCACCACCACCAGGTGGCCCTGCTGTTCGTCGACCTGGATCTCTTCAAGCGCATCAACGACTCCCTTGGCCACCAGGCCGGGGACCAGGTGCTTCAGGAAGTGGCCAAGCGGCTTCAGGACAATGTGCGGGAGGGGGACTCGGTGGCGCGGCTGGGGGGCGACGAGTTCACAGTGCTGGTGCCCGAAGTGGAGGACCTCAAGAACCTGGAGCGCCTTGCCCTGCGGCTCATCGAGGCCCTCTACGCCCCCATCGCCATCGACGGCCGAGCCCTGTTCCTGTCCGCCAGTATCGGCATCAGCCTCTTCCCCGGCGACAGCAACGACGAGGACGAACTGCTGCGTTTTGCCGACACCGCCATGTACCGCGCCAAGGAGCAAGGCCGCAACAAGTTCCGCTTCTATAACAGTCAGATGGGTGACGTCACCCGCCAGGAACTGCTGCTGGAGGAACGGCTGCACGGGGCCTTGTCCAAGGGCGAGCTGGCCGTCCATTACCAACCCAAGGTGGACCTCAATAGCGGTGCCCTGCTGGGCATGGAAGCCCTGCTGCGCTGGCATGACGCCGTGCTGGGCCCAGTGTCGCCGGCCCAGGTGATCCCCCTTGCCGAGCGGCTGGGCCTTATCGAGGCGGTGGGCATGCAGGTGCTGGACAAGGTCTGTGCCCAACTGGCGGCCTGGGGCAGGGCCGGCCTGCAACGGGTGCCGGTTGCGGTGAACCTGTCGGTGCCCCAGCTCAGAGACGAAGGCTTCCTGGACGCCCTGGACGGTTGCCTGGCCCGCCATGGGGTGCCGGCCGAGCTACTGGAGCTGGAGATCACCGAGAGCTGCCTGATCCCGGAGCGGGCCGAGGCCATGCTGGAATTGCTGGGAGCCCTCAAGCAGCGGGGGATCCGCCTCGCCATCGATGATTTCGGCACCGGCTATTCGTCCCTGGCTTACCTGCGCAGGCTGCCCATAGACGCCCTCAAGCTCGACCAGGGCTTCGTGCGGCACCTGCCGGAGAGCGCCGAGGACGTGGCTATCAGCCTGGCGGTGCTGGGCCTGGCCAAGGGCCTGGGGCTGGAGGTGATAGCAGAGGGCATAGAGCGGCCAGAGCAGGCCAGCTTCCTGGCCCAGTACCTTTGCGATCAGGGCCAGGGCTACTGGTTCAGCGCCGCGGTGCCGGGCAAGGAGGCCGGGCAATGGTTAAAGGGGCAACCCTGGCCGCTGCCATGAGAAAAGGGCCCCGAAGGGCCCTTTTTTGTGGTCGCTTGGCTTAGCGCTCGACCGCCAGGGCCACGCCTTGGCCGCCGCCGATACGGCGAGGTGAAGAGTGCGGCGACCTTTCACCTGGCCCTTACTTAGCGCTCGACCGCCAGGGCCACGCCTTGGCCGCCGCCGATACGGCGAGGTGAAGAGTGCGGCGACCTTTCACCTGGCCTTTACTTAGCGCTCGACCGCCAGGGCCACGCCCTGACCGCCGCCGATGCAGAGGGTCGCCAGGCCCTTCTTGGCGTCGCGGCGGATCATCTCGTGCACCAGGGTCACCAGCACCCGGCAGCCGGAGGCGCCTATGGGATGGCCGAGGGCTATGGCGCCGCCGTTGACGTTGACCTTGTCTGCATCCCAGCCCAGCTCCTTGCTGACGGCCAGTGACTGGGCGGCGAAGGCCTCGTTGGCCTCGATGAGGTCGAGGTCGGCGACGGACCAGCCGGCCTTGTCCAGGCAGCGGCGGGTGGCGGACACAGGGCCTATGCCCATGATGGCCGGATCCACGCCGGCGTTGGCGTAGGCCTTGATGCGGGCCAGCACCGCCAAGCCCAGGCTCTGTGCCTTGGCGGCGCTCATCAGCACCACTATGGCGGCGCCGTCGTTGATGCTGGAGGCGTTACCGGCGGTGACGGAGCCGTCCTTCTTGAAGGCCGGGCGCAGCTTGGCCAGGCTCTCGGCCGTGGTGCCGGGGCGGGGCTGCTCGTCGGTGTCGAAGACGACAGGCTCGCCCTTGCGCTGGGGGATGGCGATGGGGGTGATCTCCGCCTTGAAGCGGCCCGCCTCTATGGCGGCCACCGCCTTTTGCTGGGAGGCGGCGGCGAAGGCGTCCTGCTCCTCGCGGCTGAGGCCGTATTTCTCCACCAGGTTCTCGGCGGTGATGCCCATGTGGTAGTCGTTGAAGGCGTCCCAGAGGCCGTCCTTGATCATGGTGTCGACCATCTCGGCGTGGCCCATGCGCAGGCCGGTGCGGGCGCCGGGCAGCACATAAGGGGACAGGCTCATGTTCTCCATGCCGCCCGCTATCACCACCTCGGCGTCACCGCAGCGGATGGCCTGGGTGCCGAGATGCAACGCCTTGAGGCCGCTGCCGCAGACCTTGTTGAGGGTCATGGCCGGCACGCCGTGGGGCAGGCCGGCGTGGATGGCGGCCTGGCGGGCCGGGTTCTGGCCGGAGCCGGCGGTCAGTACCTGGCCCAGCAGCACTTCGTCCACCTGGGCCTTGTCCAGGCCCAGCTTGGCCAGGGTTTCGGCGATCAGGGTGGCGGCCAGTTGCGAGGCTGGGATCTGGCTCAGCGAGCCCTGGAAGCTACCGACGGCGGTACGGGTCGCGGCGACTATGACTACGTCCTGCATGGGTGACTCCTTGTTGGGGCGCAAGGCGCCCTTGGTTGGGGGATAAAAACATGATGCCTGGGAATTATGTCAGTTTGGAATAGGCCATAGGTGCAGGAAAAAGCCATGCTAGAATGCGCGCCCTGCTTGAGGGGTAACAGATGAGCGATTTCGAGACCCGCTTCGGCGGCATCATCCGGCTTTACGGCCGAGAGGCTGCCGAAACGTTGAAAAACAGCCATATCTTCGTGGCCGGCATCGGCGGCGTCGGCACCTGGGTGGCCGAGGCCCTGGCCCGCAGCGGCGTCGGCGCCATCACCCTGGTGGACATGGACGACATCTGCACCACCAACAGCAATCGCCAGATCCACGCCCTGACCAGCACCATAGGCCGTCCCAAGACGGAGGTGATGGCCGAGCGCATCCGCCTTATCAACCCCGAGTGCACCGTCACCGCTATCGACGACTTCGTCACCCCCGACAACGTCGCCGAGCTGTTGGCGCCGGGCTTCGATTACGTCATAGACGCCACCGACTCCCTGGGGGCCAAGGCGGCCATGATCGCCTTCTGCAAGCGCAACAAGAGACGCGTCATCACCATAGGGGGCGCCGGCGGCCAGGTGGATCCCACCCAGGTGCAGGTGGCGGATCTCACCAAGACCATCCAGGACCCCCTGGCCCGCAAGCTGAAAGAGCGGCTGCGCCGCTCCTACCACTTCTCCAAGACCCGCAAGTTCGGGGTGGACTGCGTCTTCTCCTCCGAAGCCCTCAAATATCCCCAGCCGGACGGCTCTGTCTGCGGCACCAAGAACGCCGACGGCTCCATGCGCATGGACTGCGCCTCCGGCTTCGGCGCCTCCATGGTGGTGACGGCGACCTTTGGCCTGGTGGCCGTGGCCCGGGTCATCGAGAAGCTGACGGGCGTTAAAGCCTGACAGGTGGTGACCTCAGCCTCTTTCGGCCTGGTGGCCGTGGCCCGGGTCATAGAAAAACTGACGGGCGTTAAAGCCTGAAAAAGGGCCCTTGGGGCCCTTTTTTCATGGCTGCTGTGCCGCCTCGCTACGGGCCGAGGGCCCGGCCCTCATGGTCACCAGTACTCCCGCCACCAGGCAGGCCATTCCCAACAAGGTTTCCAGTGGCGGCCAGGCCTGGCGCAAGCCAAAACCGTAGGCCAGACCCGCCAGGCTCTCGAAGACGATGAGGGGCCCCACCAGCACTGTCGGCAGCCGCTGGCTGGCGCCGTTCCAGCACAGGCCCCCCAGCCAGGAGCAGAGCAGCCCTATGGCCAGCATCAGCGGTACGAAGATCTCGGGCCTGGGGCCCAGCAGGGCGAAGCCGGGCTGGCTCCAATGCAGTTGCAGCGCAGCCAGGGCGTAGCCCGCCAGTGACAGGGGCAAGGTCACCAAGCCCTGGGCCGTGGCCCAACTGGAGGGGGAGCGGCCGGGGTTGTCCCGCAGCCAGCGAGCGTTCTTGAGGGCGTACCAGGTCCAGCAGGCCACGGCCGCGAAGGCCAGCCCGCCCCCTTGCAGGTAGCCAGGGGGCATTTGGCCCTGGGCGGCCAGCTCGGCCCTGTTGACCAGCAGCACCCCGGCCGCCAGCAAGCCCAGGGCCCAGCCCAGGCGGCGCCAGGGCAGCTGGCCTTCCTGGCGGCGGTAGAGCAGGTTGGCCGAGAGGGTGATGGCCACCGGCAATGTGCCGATGATCATGGTGGTGACGGGGGCGCCGGTGCGCTGCACGGCGCTGGCCAGGCAGAAGAAATAGACGAGGTTGCCGACCAGGCTCAGGCGCAGCGCCTGCCACCAGTCGCCGGCCTGGAGCCTGGCCAGTTGGCGCCTGGCCTGCCAGGCCAGGGGCAGGGAGATGAGTCCCAGGGCCAGGTAGCGCCCGGCCGACTGCAGGCTGGCCGGGTAGTCCGGCACCAGCAGCGGCACTATGAAGATAAGGCCCCACAGCAGTCCCGCCGCCAGGGCCAACAGCGCCCCTGCCAGCATTCAGCCCAGCTCGCCGTGGATCTTGGCCAGCATGGCGTAGAGGCCGTTGGCGCGGCTGGGGCTGAGGAACTGCTCCAGGCCCACCTGCTCGAACTCTGCCCTGGCATCCACATGACGGGCGTCGGCCAGGGCCTGGCCCTGGTAGAGGCTGAAGAGCAGCGCCATCAACCCCTTGACGATACGGGCTTCGCTGTCGCCGCGCAGCGCCAGCTTGCCGTCTGCTACATCCACCCGCAGCCAGGTCCTGGCCTCGCAGCCGCTCACTTCGTCTTCGGGGTGCTTGTCGTCAAGCCTCGGCAGGCTGCGGGCCAGGCCCAGCAGGAAGCGGGTGCGGCCCTCGAAATGTTTCTCGGCGGCGAAATCGTCAAAGAGGCTCATGCCATCTCCTTAAAAAGGCTGATGCCGTCCGCCAGGGCGGCCAGGCAGGCGTCCACCTCGGCGGCGGCGTTGTAGGGGGCCAGGGCGATGCGCAGGGAGCCGGCAATGCCCAGCAGGCCGTGCAGCGGCTGGGTGCAGTGGTGGCCGGCCCTGACCGCTATGCCTTTACCGGCAAGGTAATGGGCGAGATCGCTGTGATGGACCCCCGGCACCGTTATCGACACCAGGCTGATGCGCTCCCCCTGGCCCAGCACCTGAACCGGCAACTTGGCCAGGCCCGCCAGCAGCCGCTCCGTCAACTGCCGCTCATGAGCCCCCGCGTCCAATGCTTGCACCAGCTTCACCGCCTCTCCCAGCCCTATCACCTCGGCGATGGGGCCAGTGCCTGCCTCCAGGCGGTGTGGCAGGGCATTGAAGCTGACGGCGTCGAAGCTGACCTTGTCTATCATCTCGCCGCCGCCCATGAAGGGCAGCAGCTCACCCAGGCTCGAAAGGCGCCCTGTCAGCACCCCGACCCCGGTAGGGCCGAACATCTTGTGGCCGGAAAAGGCGTAGAAGTCGCAGCCGATGGCCTGGATGTCCACCTCGAGGTGGGCCACGGCCTGGGCGCCGTCGATAAGGCTCAGGGCCCCGGCGGCGCGGGCCTTGGCGCAGATCTCAACAACGGGGTTGATAAGCCCCAATGTGTTGGAGACATGGCAGCAGGCCACCAGCTTGGGCTTCAGCGCGAGGAGCTGGTCATAGGCGGCCAGGTCCAGCCGGCCGTTTGCATCCAGAGGGATGACCTTGATCGTGGCGCCGGTGCGCCTGGCCAGCAGCTGCCAGGGCACCAGGTTGGCGTGGTGCTCCATGGCCGAGACCAGGATGAGATCCCCCTGCCGGACCTGGTCGATAAGGCCCCAGGCCACCAGGTTGATGGCGGCCGTGGTGCCGCTGGTGAAGATCACCGCCTCGCGGCGTTCCACCTTGAGCCAGTCCTTGACGGCGTCGCGGCTCTGCTCGAAGGCGGCCGTGGCCCTGGCCGCCCAGGGGTGGCCGGCGCGATGCACGTTGGCGCGGTAGCCCTGGTAATAGCCGGCCATGGCGTCCAGCACGGCCTGGGCAGTCTGGGTGCTGGCGCCGTTGTCGAGGTAGAGAAGGGCGTCCTCGGCGGCAAGGGCGGGAAACTGGGCGCGAAAGGCGGCTGGGTCGAACATGGAGGCGGCTTTTCCTGGCATTGAGGTGCCGATTGTCGGCAATGGCGGCACCCCGTGCAAGGGCGCCGCCATCCACGCCTTGGCTTAGAGCCAGATCATGGCCCCCATTTCGAAGGGGTGGCTGAGGTCCGGATGATGGGGGTAGGCGCGGATCCGGTAGTGCACCAGGCCGGGCCTTTCCGGCAGCAGATCCAGGCTGTAGTCGGCAGCGCCGCCCGCCTCCTTGCCGGCCTGCAGCAGCACCCTTTGCAGGCCGGCGTCGAAGTCGTCCAGCTCCTGCTCCGTGCCCAGCAGGCATTCCACCCTGACGTCCTCGGCGGCAAGGCCGCCCAGCTGTACCCGCACGGCCAGGGGCAGGGGCTGGCCGTGGCCGAGCTTGCCGGGAAGTGCCTGGATCAGCTCCAGCCCCACACTTGGCCAGTGCTGGCGCACCCTGGCCTTCCATTGGGCCAGGGCCTTGGCCCTGATCCCCTGGTCGGCGCCGAGCTTGGCCCCCTGGTGCTTGGCGGCGCAATAGAAGCGGGTGACATAGTCCATCACCATGCGCTGGGCGTTGAAATGGGGGATGGCGGACTTCATGGCGTTCTTGGATCTTTGCACCCAGGCCTTGGAGTAGCCCTTGCCGTCGTAGTCGAAGTAGAGGGGCTGGACCTCGTATTCGATGATGTCCAGCAGGTCGTCCGCTTCCTCGCGGTTGCGCTCTTCGTTGTCCCCTTCGGGGTGGCGAGGGTTGATGGCCCAGCCGTTGTCGCCCTGGTAGCCCTCGCCCCACCAGCCGTCCAGCACGCTCAGGTTGACGGCGCCGTTGATGCCGGCCTTCTGCCCAGAGGTGCCGCTGGCTTCCAGGGGGTATTCGGGGGTGTTGAGCCAGACGTCCACACCGGCCACCAGGCTGCGGGCCAGGGCCAGGTCGTAAGCCTCCAGCATCAGCACCTTGCCGATGAATTCGGGGCGTAGGGACAGCTCATGGATCACCTTGATCAGCTGCTTGCCGGGGTGGTCATTGGGGTGGGCCTTGCCGGCGAAGATGATCAGGGTGGGCCTCTGGGCATCCCCCAGCATCCTCGCCAGGCGGTGGGGGTCGGAGAAGAGCAGGGTGGCGCGCTTGTAGGTGGCGAAGCGCCGGGCAAAGCCCAGTACCAGCAGATCCTGCTCAGGATCGTCCAGCAGGGCTGTGGCCCGCTGGATAAGGGCGTGGCTGCAGCCGTTGCGTTCGAACTGTTCCACCAGCCGCTGCCTGACCTCCTTGAGCATCTGCTCCTTGAGGGCCCTGTGGATGCTCCAGTAGTGGTGGGCGGGGATCTCGTCGATGCACTGCCAGTAATCCGGGTCCAGCATCTCGCTTTCCCACTCGGCGCAGCGCATGTCCAGCAGGCTGGCCCATTCCCTGGCCAGGAAGGTGGGCACATGGACGCCGTTGGTGACGTGGGAGATGGGGTTTTCCTGGGGCGCTATCTGGGGCCAGATCCCCCTCTCCATGCTGGAGGCGACGCCACCGTGGATGCGGCTGACGCCGTTGTGGAAGCGTGACCCCCGCAAGGCCAGGGTGGTCATGTTGAAGCCCAGATCCTGGTCAAAGGTGCGGCCCAGGGCCAGCAGTTGGCCGAACTCGATGCCCAGCTCGTTGCAGTAGTGGGAGAGGTAGCGGGACAGCAGTTCGGGATCGAAGATGTCGTGGCCGGCGGGCACCGGGGTATGGGTCGTGAAGAGGGTGGCGCCGGCCACCAGCTCCAGGGCCTCGGCGAAGGCCAGCCCCTGCTCTGACTGCTGGCGGCAGCGTTCGAGGATCTGGAAGGCGGCATGGCCCTCGTTGATGTGCCAGACGCTGGGACTGAGGCCCATGGCGGCCAGGGCCCGCACGCCGCCGATGCCCAGCACCATTTCCTGCTGTAACCGCCGCTCCTTGTCGCCGCCGTAGAGCCTGTGGGTGATGGCGCGCAGGGCGGCGCTGTTTTCAGGGAGGTCGGTGTCCAGCAGGAAGAGGCGGATATGGCCGGCCCTGGCCTGCCAGACCCGCAGCTGCAGCTGTTCTCCCGGCAAGGCCAGGCTGAGGCGCAGCGGCTTGCCGTCCTGCATCACCTCGCTGATGGGCAGGTCGGTGGCGCAGTTGTCGTGGTAATGCTCGTGCTGATCGCCGTGGCCGTCGATGGTCTGGGTGAAGTAGCCCTGCTTGTAGAAGAGGCCTACCGCCACGAAGGGAATGCCCAGGTCGCTGGCGGCCTTGCAGTGGTCGCCGGCCAGTATGCCAAGGCCTCCCGAGTAGATGGGAAAGCTCTCGTGCAGGCCGAACTCGGCACAGAAATAGGCCACCAGATCCTGCTTGGGATCCAGCAACTGGGCGAATTCGGGGCGGATCCTGGCCTGGCAGTAAGCGTCGTAGGCGCCCACCACCCGGCTGAACTCGTCCATGTAGGCCCTGTCCTGGACGGCTTCGTCCAGCAGCTGCTGGGGCAGGCGGCGCAGGAAGAGCTTGGGGTTATGGCCGCATTGGCGCCACAGGGCGCTGTCCAGCCTGGAGAAAATGGAGCGCACATCGGCGTTCCAGCTGTAGAGCAGATCGTTGGCAAGATCCTCCAGCCTGGCCAGGGAAGGGGGCAGGCTGGGCTGGATCTCCAGCGAAAAAAGACGTCCGGGCATGGCGTGACTTCGCCTCTTGCTGATGGTCGGGGAGCGGCGCCGGCTGGCGCATTAATACAAGATAGTCCCCGCCCGGGGTGCGTCAATTTACCGGCAGCCGGCCAGGATCGCCTGGTAGAGGGCCTCGTAGTGCTTGGCGCTTTGCCGCCAGGAGGAGTCTCGGGCCATGGCCTTTAGCTGCAGGGCCCGCCAGTGGCCGGCTTGCCGGTAACGGCCAAGGGCCCTGTCCAAGGCCGCCAGCAGCGCCTGAGGAGTGGCCTCGGTGAAACAGAAACCGTTGGCCTCTGGCCCTTCTTCGAAGACGGTGTCGGCCAGGCCGCCGACCCTGTGCACCAGGGGCAGGGTGCCGTAGCGCAGGCTGTAGAGCTGGTTGAGGCCGCAGGGTTCGAACAGTGACGGCATCAGGAAGAGGTCGGCCCCGGCTTCGATGCGGTGGGCCAGGGCCTCGTCGTAGCCCTGTTCGAACCTGAAGTGCTGGGGGTGTTCCCTGGCGATGGCCTTGAGCGCCTGCTGGTAGTGGGGCTCGCCGCTGCCCAGCATCACCAGCTGCAGGGGCCTGGTCAGCAGGGCCGGCAGGGCGGCCAGCAGCAGGTCCAGCCCCTTTTGCTCGGCCAGCCGGCCGATAAAGCCGAGCAGGGGCAGATCCGGGGCCTGGGCCAGCCCCAGCTCCTGCTGCAGCGCCGCCTTGTTCTGGGCCTTGGCGTCCAGGTCGCGGCTGTTGTAGCGCCTGGCCAGGTGCGGGTCTGTGCCCGGGTTCCAGTGGTCGTCTATGCCGTTGAGGATGCCACACAGCGCCTGGCGGCGGTGGCGCAAGAGGCCGTCCAGGCCGCAGCCAAACTCCGGGGTCTGGATCTCGGCGGCATAGGTCGGGCTGACGGTGTTGACGAGGTCGGCAAAGACGATGCCGCCCTTGATGTAGGAAAACCAGCCGTGGAACTCCAGGGCCTCATAGGACCAGTATTCAGGGGGCAGCCCTGTCTGCAGGAAATGCTCGAAGCCGAAGAGCCCCTGGTAGGCCAGGTTGTGGATGGTGAAGAGGCAGCCAGGCCTGTCTTGGCGGCCGGCCAGCATGGCCGGGGCCAGGCCGGTCTGCCAGTCGTTGCAGTGCAGTATCTCGGGGCGCCAAGCGAGGCCCGCCTCGTCCGTGGCCAGCAGGGCCGCGGCCTGGCAGAGGGTCAGGAAGCGCTCGCCGTTGTCCGGCCAGGGCTGGTGGTGCTGATCGTGGTAGGGATCTCCCGGCCTGTCATAGAGGGCGGGGCAATGGAGCAGCCAGGTCTTGACCTTGGAGCCAGGCAGTCGGCTTTCCAGCAGCGCCACCTCATGGCGGCCCAGCTTCAGCGTCGCTATGGGCCTGGGAGTAGGGGCCTTCGCCAGCACCTGGCGGTAGGCGGGCAGCAGCAGCCGGACGTCGTGGCCCCTGTGCTGCAAGGCCCGCGGCAGGCTGCCGGAGACGTCCGCCAGGCCGCCGGTCTTGACCAGCGGGTAGGCCTCGCTGCTGGCGAAGAGGATGCGCATCTAGCCCAGCCTTTTCAGCACCAGGCCGGCCAGAGGCGGCAAGGTCAGGCTGATGCTGTGCTCCCGGCCCATCCAGGGCCTGGGCTCGCTGTCGATGCCCAAGCCGTTGCCGACGTCGCTGCCGCCATAGAAGCGCGAGTCGCTGTTGAGCAGCTCGACATAGCGGCCGGCCTGGGGCACCCCTATGCGGTAGCCCTGGCGCACCTGGGGGGTGAAGTTCAACACCACCAGGCATTGGTCGTCCCCGTCCCGGCGCAGGTAGCTCACCACCGACTGGGGGGCGTCGTGGCAGTCGATCCACTCGAAGCCCTGGGGCTCGAAGCTGTGGCGGTAGAGGCCGGCCTGGCCGCGGTAGAGGCGGTTGAGGTCGGCCACCAGGCGCATCACGGCGCCGTGGCGGGGCTGCTCCAGCAACTGCCAGTCCAGGGCGGCGCCGTGCCACCACTCGCTCTCCTGGGCGAACTCGCTGCCCATGAACAGCAGCTTGGCGCCGGGGTAGGTGAAGAGGTAGCAGTAGAGCAGCCGCAGGTTGGCGAAGCGCTGCCATTCGTCCCCCGGCATCTTGGCCAGCAGGGAGCGCTTGCCGTGCACCACTTCGTCATGGGAGAAGGGCAGCACGAAGTTCTCGGTGAAGGCGTAGAGCAGGCCGAAGGTGAGCCGGTCGTGGTGGTAGTGGCGGAAGACGGGATCCTTGGCCAGGTAGTCCAGGCTGTCGTGCATCCAGCCCATGTTCCACTTCATGGAGAAGCCCAGGCCCCCCAGCCAGGTGGGGCGGGTGACCTGGGGCCAGGCGGTGGACTCCTCGGCGAAGGTCAGGGTGCCTGGGTGCAGGCCGTGGGTCAGCTCGTTGAGATCTTTAAGGAAGTCCACCGCCTCCAGGTGCTCGTTGCCGCCGTACTGGTTGGGGGTCCATTCCCCCTCCTGCCGCGAATAGTCGAGGTAGAGCATGGCCGCCACGGCGTCCACCCTCAGGCCGTCGATATGGAACTCCTCCAGCCAGAAATTGGCGTTGGCCAGCAGGAAGTTGCGCACCTCCTTGCGGCCGTAGTTGTAGACCAGGGTGCCCCATTCCCGGTGCTCGCCCCGCTTGGGGTCGTCGTGCTCGTAGAGGGCGGTGCCGTCGAAGCGGGCCAGGGCGTGCTCGTCCTTGGGAAAGTGGGCCGGCACCCAGTCGAGGATCACCCCCAGGCCGTGCCGGTGGCAGTGATCCACCAGGAAGCGGAAGTCGTCAGGGCTGCCGAAGCGGCTGGTGGGGGCGTAGTAGCCTGTGGTCTGGTAGCCCCAGGATTCGTCCAAGGGGTGCTCGGTGATGGGCAGCAGCTCGATATGGGTAAAGCCGAGGGCCAGCGCGTGCGCCACCAGCTGCTCGGCCGCCTCCCGGTAGCCCAGCAGCCGGCCGTTTGGGCCGCGCCGCCAGGAACCCAGGTGCACCTCGTAGATGGACAGGGGTTGATGCAGCCAGTCGGCCTTGGCCCTTTTTTGCAGCCAGTCGCCGTCCTGCCAGACATGGCCCTGGGGCGGCGCCACCAGGGCCGCCGTCCTCGGCCTGTGCTCGAACTGGTTGCCGTAGGGGTCGGCCTTTTGCAGCACCTCGCCGCTGTGGCGGCTGCGCAGCTCGAACTTGTAGAGCTCGCCGGCGCCCAGGCCCGGGATGAACAGCTCCCAGACGCCGCTGGTTCCCCGCGCCCGCATGGGGTGGCGGCGGCCGTCCCAGCCGTTGAAGTCGCCGATGACGCTGACCCGCTCGGCGTTGGGGGCCCAGGTGGCGAAGAGCACCCCTTCGATACCGTCCACCTGATGGAGATGGGCGCCCAGCAGCCGGTAGATGTGCCAGTGGCGGCCTTCGCCGAAGAGGTGCAGGTCGAAGTCCGGTAGCTGGGGGCCGAAGCTGTAGGGGTCCTGCTCGCTGTGCCAGCGGCCGGCGCCGTCCTGCCACTTGAGGCGGGGATGGTCCGGCAACTTGGCCCTGCCTTGCCATTGGAAGAAGCCCTGGCCCAAAGGCGCCATGGCCAGCTCCCTGTGGCTGCCCTCCAGGAGCATGGCCTCGGCATGGGGGTTGTAGGCCAGCACCGACTGGCCGTGGCGCCCCAGCAACGAGAAAGGATCATGGTGGCGGCCGGCCAGCAGCAGGCGCTGCTCGGTGTCGGGGAAGGGGGCTTGGCTTGGGCGGACAGCAGGGGGCATGGCCACTCTCATCCTTGTGGGGTCTGCTCCGACTTTAGGATAAAAAATAAGCTGCTACAAAAGGATAGACAAATCAACCTTGTCTACACTGGCAAAAAAACACAGCGCCGCCCAAGGACAGCGGGCAGCCAGCCGACGAAGGAGCCACCACCTTGAGCAACGGAGACTCTCCCCGTTTTATCAGCCGCCTGACCCGTGAGACCCTGGCCCTGATCCTGGCCGGCGGTCGCGGCAGCCGCCTGAAACAGCTCACCGACTGGCGGGCCAAGCCGGCCGTCCACTTCGGCGGCAAGTACCGCATCATCGACTTCCCCTTGTCCAACTGCGTCAACTCCGGCATCCGCCGCATCGGCGTCCTGACCCAGTACAAGGCCCACTCCCTGCTCGGCCACGTGCAGCGGGGCTGGGGGTTCTTCCGGGGAGAGCTGGGGGAGTTCGTGGAGCTGCTGCCGGCCCAGCAGCGGGTGGGGGGCTCCTGGTACGACGGCACCGCCGACGCCGTGCTGCAGAACCTGGACATCATCCGTGGCCATGCCCCCCGCTACGTGCTGATCCTGGCCGGGGACCACGTCTACAAGATGGATTACGGCCCCATGCTGGCGGCCCATGTGGAGTCCGGCGCCGAGGTCACTGTCGGCTGTATCGAGGTACCGCTGAACGAGGCCAGCGCCTTCGGGGTGATGCAGGTGAATAGCGATCGCCGCATCCTGGAGTTCGAGGAAAAGCCGGCCCAGCCCAAGGCCATGCCGGGCAAGCCGGACAGGGCCCTGGCCTCCATGGGCATCTATGTATTCAGCGCCGAGCTGCTGGAGCAGGAGCTGACCCGGGACCATGAGCTGCGCCAATCCAGCCACGACTTCGGTAAGGATCTGATCCCCTCCCTTATCGGCACAGGCAAGGTCTTTGCCTTTCCCTTCAAGGGGGCAGGGGAGGAGGGTCGCCAGGGCTACTGGCGGGACGTGGGCACAGTGGATTCTTTCTGGCGGGCCAACCTGGAGCTCATCGACATCAACCCCGAGCTCAATCTCTACGACCGCAACTGGCCGATCTGGACCTATCAGCAGCAGGTTCCGCCGGCCAAGTTCGTCTTCGACGCCGACGAGAGGCGCGGCATGGCCGTCAATTCCATGGTGGCCGGCGGCTGCATCGTCTCCGGCTCTGTGATCCGCCACTCCATGCTATTTTTCAATGTGCACGTGCATTCCTACTGCGAGGTGGAAGACTCGGTGATCTTCCCCCATGTGGACATAGGGCGGGGCTGCCGGATCCGCAAGGCCATCATTGACCGCGGCTGCCAACTGGCCCCCGGCACCGTCATAGGTTTCGACAGGGATGCCGACAGGGAGCGTTACCACGTCACCGAGGAGGGGGTGGTACTGGTGACCCCGGAAATGCTGGGCCAGCGCCACCTCTGCTGAACCTCTGCGGCCAGGTCCCCTGGCCGCCTCTGCTTGGGAAGAGCCCCATGTCGACCAAGAGCCCGTTGAACCTGGCCCGGTGCAGGCGCAGGCCCCCCTCTGAACAACCTCGGGAGGCGGCGCCATGAGCGGCAAGAGTCCACTCAAGGTGGTGCTGTGCTGGCACAGGCACCGGCCTGAACAACTGGGAGGGATGGCGCCATGAGCGGCAAGAGTCCACTCAAGGTGGTGCTGTGCTGGCACATGCATCAGCCCGAATACCGCGATGGGCGCAGCGGCAGCTACCAGCTGCCCTGGACCTACCTGCACGCCCTCAAGGACTACGTGGACATGGCCGCCTACCTGGAGCGTTGCCCCCAGGGGCGGGCCGTGGTCAATTTCGCTCCCATACTGCTGGACCAGTTGGCCGATTATGGCCAGCAGCTCAAGGCCCACGGCCAGGGGGGCGCCATCCACGATCCCTTGCTGGCGGCCCTGGTGGAGCCGGCCCTGCCCACCAGCGAGGAGGGGCGCCAGGCCCTGATGCGGGCCTGCCTGCGCATCAACCAGCAGCGGGTCATTGCCCGCTTCCCTGACTTCGAACGCATTGCCGCCTTGGCCCAGTGGTTGCTGGATCATCCCGGCCTTTGCCATTACCAGGACGAGCAGCTGCTTGCGGATCTGCTGGTCTGGTACCACCTGGGCTGGCTGGGGGAGACGGTCAGGGACAGTGACCAGCGGGTGCAGCAGCTGCAGGACAAGGGCCGCCACTATTCCCTGGCCGATCGCCAGCAACTGCTGGCGATC
Source organism: Gallaecimonas kandeliae (assembly GCF_030450055.1). NCBI lineage: Bacteria > Pseudomonadati > Pseudomonadota > Gammaproteobacteria > Enterobacterales > Gallaecimonadaceae > Gallaecimonas > Gallaecimonas kandeliae. Next base: position 2,876,449 of record NZ_CP118480.1, on the reverse strand, counting down.
ATCACAGAGCAGATCCTGGGCCTGGGGCCCCGCTACCGCCGCCTGGCCCAGGCCGGCCAGGTGGAGCTGGCCATGAGCCCCTATGCCCATCCCATAATGCCGCTGCTGTTGTCCCTGGGCTCGGCCCGTGAGGCCATGCCCGGCGCCCCCCTGCCACAGGCGCCCAGCTACCCCGGCGGGGAAGAGCGGGTGCTGTGGCAGCTGCACAAGGGGCTTGAATGCTTCGAGGCCTTTTTCGGCATCAGGCCCGCCGGCTGCTGGCCCTCAGAGGGGGCCCTCAGCACCGACACCCTGCGGCTGCTGGCCAAAGAGGGCTTCAAGTGGGCCGCCAGCGGCGAGAGCGTCCTGCAGCACAGCCTGGACAAGGCCCGCCATGACCCCGGTTTCCACCTGCCACAGGCCCAGCACCGGCACTGCCTGTACCGCTTCGACGAGGCCGACATCGACTGCTTCTTCCGCGACGATCAGCTCTCGGATCTCATCGGTTTCAACTACGCCGACTGGCACGCCGACGATGCCGTCGGCAACCTGCTGCACCACCTGCAGGCCATGCAGCAGGGCATGGAGGCGCCCGAGAAGCACCTGGTGACCATCATCCTCGATGGCGAGAACGCCTGGGAGTATTACCCCGAGAACGCCCGCTATTTCCTCGGCACCCTCTACCATCGGTTGAGCGCCCATCCCGATCTCAAGCTCACCACCTTCGGCGCCCTGCAGCAGGAGGCCATGCCCAGGGTACACCTGCCGGCCCTGGTGGCCGGCAGCTGGGTCTACGGCACCCTCTCCACCTGGATAGGCAGCCACGACAAAAACCTGGGCTGGGATCTGCTGATCCAGGCCAAGCAATGCTTCGACAAGGTGGTGGCCGAAGGGCGCCTCGACCAGGCCGCCCTGCACAAGGCCGAGGCCCAGCTCGCCGTCTGCGAGGGCTCTGACTGGTTCTGGTGGTTCGGCGACTACAACCCGGCACAGACGGTGTCCGACTTCGAGCGGCTGTTCCGTTCCCACCTGGCCTATCTCTACCAGCTGCTGGGTGAGCCGGTGCCGGGCGAACTGTCCAGGGCCATCAGCCATGGCCGTGGCCAGCCCGTCCACGGCGGCGTCATGCTCCACGGCCAGGCCCAGGACGGCCACGGATGAAGGCGGGGATCTTCGCCAAGCGCCGGGCCGGGGTGCTGCTCCATCCCAGCTCCTTGCCGGGGGATCCCTGGCAGGGCGCCATGGCCTTTCTCGACTTCCTGCAAGAGGCGGGTTTTGGCCTCTGGCAGATGTTGCCCATAGGCCCTACCCACGGCGATCTTTCCCCCTATTCGCTGCTCTCTGCCCATGCCGGCAACAGCGCCTTCCTGAGCCCCCGGTGGCTGGCCGGGCGCGGCTGGGGCGGGGAAGGGGAGGGCTGGCTGACCCAGGGTGCCGAGCGCTTCTTTGCAAGCCTGGCGGCCGCTCCTGGCCTTGCCAGCCAGTACCAGGATTTTTGCAGCCGCCAGGCCCAGTGGCTGGAGGATTACGCCCTCTTCATGGCGCTGCGCGAAGCGCTGGGGGGCCAGTCCTGGGTGGACTGGCCCGAGCCGCTGCGCCGCCGCGACGACCAGGCCCTGGCGGCCGAGCGCCTGCGCCTGGCGACGCCCCTGGCCCGCCACAAGTTCATCCAGTTCGCCTTCGAGCAGCAGTGGCAGGCGCTGCGGGCCGAGGCCCACAGCCGCGGCATACTGCTGTTCGGCGACATGCCCATCTTCGTGGCCCACGACAGCGCCGACGTCTGGGCCAACCAGCGCCTCTTCAACCTGGACGAGGCCGGTCAGCCCCTGGTGGTGGCCGGGGTGCCGCCTGATTACTTTTCCGCCACAGGCCAGCGCTGGGGCAACCCCCTCTACCGCTGGCGGCGCATGGAGGAAGAGGGCTTCGGTTGGTGGCTGTCTCGGCTCGAGGGCCAATTGGCGCTGTTCGACCTGATCCGCATCGATCATTTCCGCGGCTTCGAGGCCTGCTGGGAGATACCGGCTGACGGCGAGGCCAGGGACGGGCGCTGGGTCAAGGTGCCGGGGGAGGCGCTGCTGGCGGAGATGGCCAGGCACCACCAGGGGCTGCCGCTGGTGGCGGAGAACCTGGGCATCATCACCCCTGAGGTGGAGGCGCTTCGGGAGCACTTCTCCCTGCCGGGCATGCTGGTGTTGCAGTTCGCCTTCGACGGCGGCGCCGCCAACCCTTACCTGCCCCATAACCACCAGGCCATGGAGGTGGTCTACACCGGCACCCACGACAACGACACCAGCCTGGGTTGGTATCAGGCCCTGAGTGGGGAGGCCAAGGAAGGGGTGATGGCTTACCTGGGCCTGCCGGGGGAACCCATGCCCTGGCCGCTGATCAACGCCGCCCTGGCGTCGGTGGCGAGGCTGGCGGTGCTGCCGATGCAGGATCTGCTGGCCTTGGACTCTTCCCACCGCATGAACACCCCAGGCACAGTGGAGGGCAACTGGCGCTGGCGTTTCGACTGGCAGCAGCTGCCGCCTGAGCTGGCCCAGGGGCTGCGCCGGCGCCTGGCCCGTTACGGCCGCCTGGGCTGATCTGCAGGACCTTTGATGGAGGTCAAAAATTGTCCTGTTTCGGCCTTGGACAAAGGGAGTCTCACTATACTTGGGGTTGGCCCGGGCCTCAGATCTCGGAGAGGAGAGCACGTCCGCCGTTTGGCAGGGAGTTGCTTTCAGGGTCCTTCAATCCCCCTATTTTTTCGAGGGAAGTTGTCATGATGGAACACCGCAAGAATCCCAGGATAAAAGCCTCCTTTAAGTTGCTGATCTACCGTAAGGGTGTACCTGTACTCACCGGGCGTATGGTCAACGTCTCCAGTGGCGGCCTCTACCTGAGGGCGCCGGATAACGGTCTGGAGATCAACCAGCGGGTGGAGGTGGAATTCCAGTACCCGGACGCCGGACCCATGGAACGCTGCCGGGTGCCCGCCATAGTGGTACACAAGGAGAGCAGCGGCCTGGGGCTCGAAGCCGAAGACGGCCACAGCCGTGTGGCTTTCAGCGACATGGTGTCGAGGCTGAAGAAGGAAGACCGCTTGACGCTGCTGCCACTGTGGCAGTTCTGCTGAAGACCGCCATATTCATCGACAGTACCAGGGGCCCATCGGCGGCCCCTTTTGCAACCTTGGAGGAATAGTCATGTATGTAAAGGACATCATGGTGACCCATGCCGCCACCTGTATGCCGGGCACCTCACTGCAGGACGTCGCCATGCAGATGTGGAACCACGACTGTGGCGCCATAGTGGTGGTGGATGCCAAGGAGCATCCGCTTGGCATAGTCACCGACAGGGACATCGCCATGGGGGCCGCCCTGCAACACAGGCCGCTCTGGGAGATGCGGGCCGAGGAGATCACCAACCACAGGGAACTGTACTGCTGCGTGCCCGAGGACAGCATCAAACACGCCCTCAAGCTGATGGAAAAGCACGAGATCCGCCGCCTGCCGGTGTTGGACAAGGACGGCCGCCTCTGCGGCATCCTCAGCATGGGTGACATCGTCGCCTTCACCAACGCCCGTGCCGGCAAGGCCGCCGCCAACCAGATCGCCGCCGCCGAGACCCTCGACTACTTGCGCCACGTCAGCAGCCACCACGGCCACCAGGTGACCGTCAGCCACTGATGCCGTAGTCAGGGACGCCAACCTCGCAATGCACAGCGAACATTACCTGCCACGCACAGTGCCCGCCCCCCTGCAGGGGTTGGTGGAGCTGGCCAAGGATCTGCGCTGGACCTGGTACCACGGCCAGGACAGCCTGTGGCGGCAGCTCGACCCTGCCCTGTGGCGGGCCACCGCCAATCCCTGGTTGATCCTGGAGTCGGTCTCCGAGCTGCGCTTGGACAGCCTGGCCAAGGACAAGGCCTTCCTGGCCCGCCTGCAGCAGCTGCTGGACGATCGCGAGGCCCACTTCCAGGCCGGCACCTGGTTTTCCCGCCAGTACGGCGGGCATTGGCAGGGCAACATCGCCTATTTCAGCATGGAATTCGGCTTGAGCGAGTCTCTGCCCATCTATTCCGGCGGCCTGGGGGTGCTGGCCGGGGACCTGCTCAAGACCGCCTGCGATCTGGGGGTGCCGCTCATCGGCATAGGGCTCCTCTACCAACAGGGCTATTTCCGCCAGGCCATCAATGGCGAGGGCCAGCAGATGGCCTTCTACCCCTACAACGATCCCACCATGCTGCCGGTGGTGCCCTTGCGGGACCAACAGGGAAGCTGGGTGCGGGTGCCCCTGGCCCTGCCGGGGCGGACTCTCTTCCTGCGGGCCTGGTCGGCGCGGGTGGGGCGGCGCTCCCTGTTTCTGCTGGACAGCAACGACCCCCTCAACGAACCCGGCGACAGGGGTATCACCAGCGAGCTCTACGGCGGCGGCCTGGAACTGCGGCTGCGCCAGGAGATGGTGCTGGGCATAGGGGGCATGCGGCTGCTGCAGATGCTGGGGATCTCCTGTCCCGTCTGCCATCTCAACGAAGGCCACGCCGCCTTCGCCGTGCTGGAGCGGGCCAGGCAGTTCAAGGAGGAGCGCCACTGTGGTTTCTTCGATGCCCTCCAGGCCACCAGGGCCGGCAACCTGCTGACCCTGCACACGCCGGTGGCGGCAGGCTTCGACCGTTTTCCCGAGGCGCTGCTGCGCTACTACCTTGGCCCCTACCTCACCGAACTGGAACTGGACATGGCCGAACTGCTGGCCCTGGGGCGCAACGGTGAGCAGGGTGAGGATCATCCCTTCAACATGGTCTGGCTGGCGGTCAGGGGCTGCGGCGCCATCAACGGCGTCAGCCAGCTGCACGGCCAGGTGAGCCGGCGCCTGCTGCAACCCCTATTTCCCCGTTGGCCAGAGGCCGAGGTGCCTGTGGGCCATGTCACCAACGGCGTCCATATGCCGAGCTGGGACTCGGCGGTGGCGGACAAGGTCTGGACGGCGGCCTGCGGCAAGCCGCGTTGGCGGGGGGAGCTGGAATGTGTGGACGAGGCGCTCAAGGCCGTCAGTGACGGCGAACTCTGGCGGATGCGCTGCGAAGGCCGCCGCCAACTGCTGGACTACCTGGCCCTGCGCCTGGAGCGCCAGCGCCGCGGTTGCCCGGCCCCGCCGGTCCTTGACCCCGACGCCCTGACCCTGGGCCTTGCCCGCCGCTTCGCCGAATACAAGAGGCCCTGCCTGCTGCTTGACGACCCTGACCGCCTGGCTCGGCTCTTGTCCAGCCGCGACAGGGCGGTGCAGCTGGTGGTGGCGGGCAAGGCCCACCCCAGCGACAGCCAGGGCCAGGCCCTGTTGCGCCGCTGGCACCAGTTCATGCAGCGCGAGGACGTCAGGGGCAGGGTGCTGTTCGTGGAGGACTACGACCTCAATGTGGCGGCCCAACTGGTTCAGGGGGTGGATCTCTGGATCAACACCCCCAGGCGGCCCTGGGAGGCCTGCGGCACCAGCGGCATGAAGGTGCTGGTCAACGGTGGCCTCAACCTGTCGGTGCTGGATGGCTGGTGGGCCCAGGCCTTCGAGCCCGGCTTGGGCTGGGCCCTGGGGGACGGCCGGGAGCACCGGGACGTCGCCGCCTGGGACGCCAGGGACGGGGCCCAGCTGCTGGCGCTGCTGGAGCAGGAGGTGATACCGCTCTTTTTCGAGCGCGACGAGCAGGGCATACCCAAGGGCTGGCTGGCCATGATGAGGCGCAGCATGGCCGTGCTGACGCCGCGCTTTTCCAGCAACCGCATGTTGCGCCAGTACACAGAGCAGTATTACCTGCCCCTGGCGGGCTCCTACCAGGAACGCCGGCATGACCATGCCGAGCTGGCGGCCTGGCAGAAGCGGCTGGCCGCCGCCTGGCCGCAGCTGCGTTTCGGAGCCCTGACGGTCGGCCAGGGCGAGGGGAGCCACCACTTCGAGGTGCAGCTCTACCTGGGGGAGTTGGACGTGGAGGCGGTGCAGGTGGAGCTCTATGCCGATGCCGCCGAGGGACTGCCCGCCTTTTGCCTGGCCCTGACCCGGGGCAAACCCCTGGTGGGGGCCAGGAACGGCTTCAGCTACCACGGCGAGGCGCCGGCAGACAGGCCTGCCGACGCCTACACCCCCAGGGTGGTCCCCCACCGCCAGGGGCTGTCAGTGCCCCTGGAGGCCAGGCAGATCCTCTGGCACCACTGAGGCTCAGGCCTTGGCGGTGCTGGCGGCTGTCTGGCCGAAGAGGATCTTCTTGCCTTCCTCCGTCACCGCAGCCCGGCTCTGGCTGACTGCCTCACCCCTGGCGTAGGCCCTTTTCGTGGCGGGGCGCTGGGCTATGGCCTCGAACCAGCGCTTGAGGTGGGGGAACTCATTGAGATCCTGGCGCTGGCGCTGATGGGGCACTATCCAGGGGTAGATGGCCATGTCGGCGATGCTGTAGTGGTCGCCGGCGACGAACTGGCGGCCCGTCAGGCGCTTGTCCAGCACCCCGTAGAGGCGGTTGGTTTCGTTGACGTAGCGGTTGACGGCGTAAGGGATGGTCTCGGGGGCATAGGTGCCGAAGTGGTGGTTCTGGCCGGCCATGGGCCCCAGGCCTCCCACCTGCCAGAACAGCCACTCGTTGACCGTCTTGCGGCCGCGTTGGTCCTTGGGCCAGAACTGGCCGGCCTTTTCCGCCAGGTACTGGAGTATGGCGCCGGACTCGAAGACGGTGATGGGCTCGCCGCCGTCGGCCGGGGCCTGGTCGATGATGGCCGGCATGCGGTTGTTGGGGGAGAAGGCCAGGAATTGTGGTTTGAACTGGTCACCGGCGCTGATGTCGACCGGGATGATGCGGTAGTCCAGACCCGTCTCTTCCAGGAAGAGGGTGATTTTGTGGCCGTTGGGGGTGGGCCAGTAGTAGAGATCGATCATGGTGGCTCCAAAATGGGGGCAGTTGGTTCCTGCCTGACAGTCCCGACCCTAGGGCCGGGACCGCCGCAAGTAAAATGCCCATTTGGCACAACTTATAGCCGCCGGCTATTTGCGTTCCTGGTAATGGACGTTGTCGCTGGCCGCCAGCTGGCGCACCGGGCGCACTTCCACGCAGCCGTAGCGGGCCGGGGGAATGCGCCCGGCCAGGCTGATGGCCTCGTTGAGATCCCGGGCCTCGAGCAGGTAGAAACCGGCCAGTTGCTCCTTGGTCTCGCTGAAGGGGCCGTCGGTGATCTGAACCCGGCCGTTGCGCACCCGCACCGTAGTGGCGCTGTCGACGCCGAGCAGGGCTTCGCCCCCCAGCATATGGCCGGAGCCCTGCAGCCCCGCGACGCAGGCCAGGCACTCCTGGTTCAGTTCGTCCCACTGGCCCTGGCTGAGTTCGGCCAGGGCCGCTTCCTGGTAATAGACAAGGGCGAGGTATTTCATGGTTGGGGCTTCTCGCAGTTGATCATCCAGGGAATGCCGAAGCGGTCCACCAGCATGCCGAAACCCAGGGCCCAGGCCGTCTCGGTGAAGGGCATGGTCGCCTGGCCGCCTTCCACCAGGGCGTCGTAGATGGTCCTGGCCTTGCCTGGGTCTGTGTAGTTCAGGGTGACGTGGAAGCCCTGGGGCTTCTGGTAGCGCTCCGGGGTGGCGTCGGAGGCCATCAGCTGCCAGTGGCCGACCCTGAAGCGGGTGTGCAGCACCAGGTCCAGGTATTGCTCGGGCATGCCCTCGGCCATGGGGGAGCCGCGGAAGGGCATCAGCATCTCCACCTTGGCGCCCAGGACTTGCTCGTAGAAGGCCAGGGCCTCGCGGCAGTTGCCGTTGAAGTCCAGGTAGGTGTTGACCTGGGCCGGGCCTTCGACGAGGCGCTGGAACTGGTCTTCGATCAGGTCGATGCCGTCGCCGGGCTCGAAGTCGGACAGCTCGAAGAGGGGGCGCAGTTCCAGGGTGACGTCGCCGTCTTCCCTGGGCCAGCGCTTGACCCATTCGATGGCCTCTTCCTTGGTGGCCGTCTCTATCATGGAGAAACCGGCCAGCAGCTCCTTGGTCTCGCCGAAGGGCCCGTCTGTGACCAGGGGCTGGCCGTCCTTGAAGCTGACCCTGACCCCTTCGCGGCTCGGCTTGAGGCCGACCCCGTCCTTCATCACCCCGGCTTCCATCATGGCCTGGTTGTAGCTGCCCATGGCGGTCAGCAGTTCGTTGCTGGGCATGACGCCGGCTTCGGTATTGGCGTCGGCTTTGCGCAGTATCATGAATTTCATGTGGTTCTCCTGTTCCCTTGAGGTTGATTCATTCCTTAGTCGAAGAAGCCTGGCCGAGATCGACAGGCTTTTTAAAAATTTTTTCAAAGGGCCGCCAGGCGCCGCTCCAGGAAGCGCCGCTCAGGCCCCTGCCGGGTCAGGGCCAGGGCCTGCCGGTAGGCTGCGCGGGCTTCTTCGCACCGGCCCAGGCGGCGGCAGAGATCGGCGCGGGCGGCATGGGCCAGGTGGTAGCCGCCGAGGTCCTCCAAGAGGGCGTCCACCTCGGCCAGACCCGCCTCGGCCCCCTGGACCATGGCCAGGGCCACGGCGCGGTTGAGGGCCACCACAGGGCTTGGCTGCAAGGCCAGCAGGCGGTCGTAGAGGCCGAGGATCTGCGGCCAGTCGGTGGCCTGGAAGCTGGCGGCCTCGCAGTGCAAGGCGGCGATGGCGGCCTGCAGGCAATAGGGGCCGGCCGGGCCCTGCCGGAGGGCGGCCATCACCAAGGCTTCGCCTTCTGCAATCTGGGCGCGGTGCCAGAGGCGCCGGTCCTGGTCTTCGAGGGTCACCAGCTCGCCTTGGGCGTCGAGGCGGGCGTCGCGGCGGGCGTCCTGGAACTGCATCAGTGCCAGCAGGCCCAGCACTTCGGGCTGGGGCAGCAGCTCGGCAAGCAACCGGCCGAGGCGGATGGCCTCCTGGCTGAGGTCGTGGCGCAGCAGGGCGTCGCCGGCCGTGGCCGAGTAGCCTTCGTTGTAGAGCAGGTAGACGACCTTGAGCACCGCCTCCAGGCGCCCCGGCAGGGCGGCAGGGCCCGGCACCTCGAAGGGGATGGCGGCGTCACGTATTTTGGCCTTGGCCCGCACTATGCGCTGGGCCAGGGTAGGGGCGCTGCTCAGGAAGGCGCGGGCGATTTCTTCGGTGCTGAGGTCGCAGAGTTCACGCAAGGTCAGGGCCAGCTGGGCTTCCAGGGCCAGGGCCGGGTGGCAGCAGGTGAAGATGAGCCGCAGCCTGTCGTCTTCCAGCCATTGGGGGTCGAAGGGGGCGGCTTCCAGGCGGCCGGCAAGGTCGGCCTGGCTATGGTCGAAACGGGCGCGGCGGCGCAGCTCGTCTATGGCCTTGAAGCGGCCTGTAGACACCAACCAGGCGCGGGGATTGGCGGGCAGGCCTTCAACAGGCCATTGGCTCAAGGCGGCGGCGAAGGCCTCGTGCAGGGCTTCTTCGGCAAGGTCGAAATCCCCCAGCAGGCGGATAAGGCTGGCCAGCACCCGCCGTGATTCCCGCTGGTAACCGTCTTTTAGCCAATCCAGTGCCGCCTGCCCTTCCGCCATCCCCTGCCTCCGACTTCCAAATCGGACTCCAGCTTGGCTTAGGCGGCGACGGAAGGGAAGGGCTTATTGGCGGGCCAGCACCCGGTGTTGGCGCCAGCTCCTTGCCACCAGCACCGTCAGTATGCTGGCCAGCACCAGAGAGGCACCCTGGGTGCCCAGCGCCAGGCCGCCGTCGTCCAGAGGCTTGGTCAGCAGGTCGCCGAAGGTGGCGCCGAAGGGGCGGGTCAGCACGAAGGCCAACCAGAACAGTGCCACCCTGTTGAGGGAGGTCCATTTGTAGGCCAGGGCTATGGCCAGTATGGCGCCGCCGATGACGCTGGCACCGCCGAGGAAGCCGAGGCCGGAGTCGTCCGCCAGGTAGTCGCCCAGCGCCGTGCCCAGGGTGTTGGAGACGAGGATGGTGGCCCAGTAGAAGGACTCGCTCCTGAGCCCCTGGATATGGTCAACCGACAGGCTCTTCTCGCTGGCTTTCCAGAGCAGCAGCATGGCCACCAGGGCGCTTGCCAGCAGAGTCGATCCCAACAGGTAGCCCAGCTCCAGGCTGCGGTCCATGAAGTCCGACATTGTGGTGCCGGCGGTGCTGGTGGCGAGGATCACAGTCCAGTAGAGGGCGGGGTGGAAGCGCTTGCTCCTGAGCTGGGCCAGCAGGGCGGCCAGGAAGAGGCCAAGCAGCAGCGCCGTGCTGGCGCCGTAGCCGAGCCCCAGGGTCATGGACAAGAGATCCCCCGCCGTTTCCCCCAGGGTGGTGGCACAGATCTTCATCACCCAGAAGGCGAGGGTGACTTGGGCGACTTTGTTCATGGCGGGCCCTTGCTTGGCGTGGACCCTCAAGCATGGCGGCCCAAGCTTAGGGAAAGCTTAGGGGGCCATGCAGCGCAGCTCGTGCCAGGCCTGGCTGAAGTAGCCCTCGACCCTTTGCTGCTGGATCTGGCCCAGGGTGCCCTTGAGCCTCAGCACCAGGCTGCCCACTTCCCGCAGGCCGGCGCAGTAGTCGTTACCCCTGACATGGGTCCAGAGCTGGCTGGCGACGTTGCCCACCACATAGGCGCCCAGCAGCACCGACTTCAACTGCTGGTCCAGCTGGCGGTCGGCCATCCAGGGCAGGGCCAGGTCGTCCACCGCCACCATCACCAGGGGGCTCTGCTGGGCAAAGTCCATGACCTGGCCAACGGCGGCGAAGCCCTGGGGTGTCAGCGGCGCCTGGCGATAATTGGCTACGGCCTTGGCGGCTTGGTTGAGGGTGACGTGGTTTTCATCGAAGCCGAGGCCTGTGCTCGGCCAGAGCAGGGCGGGTGCCAGCAGGGCGGCGAAGGCCCAGGTGGGTGCTTGCTTGGTTCTCATTTCTTGATGCCCCCATGGGTTGTGGCAACGGGGAGCGTCCCCGGTAACGGCTTGGCCGGGGGCATCTGGGCGCTAGCCCATAGGATCGATACTAGTTGCTCTGGGGGATCTTTGCGGGGGCTTGGGTGGCGAAGGTGACCTTGTTGCGGCCCTGCTCCTTGGACTGGTAGAGGGCGGTATCGGCGCACCAGAGCAGGGTTTCGGCCGAATTGCCCTGGTCGGGGTGGCTGGCGACCCCCAGGCTGATGGTGATCCTGGCCGAGACCCCGCCATCCAGCAGGATCTCCTGTTCTTCCACCGCCTTTCTCAGCCGTTCCGCCGTCTGCCGCACGGCCTCCTGGTCCCCTTCCGGCAGTATCACCACGAACTCCTCGCCGCCCAGGCGGCAGGCCTTGTCCACCTCCCTGACGTTGTCCTGCAAGGTCTTGGCCAGGGTGCGCAGGGCCTGGTCACCGGCCTGGTGGCCGTGGCTGTCGTTGAAGTCCTTGAAGTGGTCTATGTCACAGATGATCAGGCTGAAGGGCTTGCCGTAGCGCTGGCTGCGCTGGAGTTCCTCGGCCAGCAGCCGGTCGAATTCGCGCCTGTTGTAGAGGCCGGTGAGGCCGTCGGTGGCGGCAGCCCTGGCCAGGGCCCGCTCCTGTTCGAGGATCTGCTGGGTCATCTGGTTGAAGGCGGCGGCCACGTTGACCAGTTCATGGGGCAGCCGCACATGGACTTGGTGCTCCCTGTCGCCAGCGGCCAGGCGCTGGGCGCCCTGGGCCAGCTGCTCCATGCTGTTGACCAGGGATCTGTTGATCACCCAGACCCCCAGGCAGGCAAAGAGCAGGGACAGGCTGAATCCCCCTATGGCCAGGCGCTCCAGGAGCTGGAGGTCGGCCAGGGCCTGGTCGTGGTTCTGCTCGTTCTCGATGCGAAGATCGTCGAAGAGCTGGCCCAGATCCTGGCCAAGGCCGTCGATATCGGCCCCCCACTGCTCCAGGCTGACGCTGGCGGCATGGTCGCCGTGCAGCCCCTGTTGGGACAGCAGCTGGCTCGACTGTGCCTCCAGCAGCTGCCAGCCCCGCTCCGATGTCGCCAGATCCCGACCCGCCAGTATGTCGCCCTGGAGGGCACTACGCAGGGCTTTGAAGCTGTCGGCGATCTGGGCCGCCTGCTTGTGGTAGTCGTCGAGGTGGCTGATCTTACCATCGGCTTCGTAGTCGACGACTGTGTCCGACAGGCCCCAGAGGGAGAGTTGCAGCTGTTGCAGGGGAAGCAGTATCTGCCGGTGCTTGGAAGCGACCTCCGCCAGGGGCTGGATCACGGCCTGGTGGTAGAGCAGGTAGCCGCCAAGGGCCGAGAGGAAGCTGGGCAGGAAGGTCATCAGCATGCCCATGGCCAGCCAGAACTTCAGGGAGCGGTGCCGCCAGAAAGCCGAAAGCTGTTTGATTGGCCCCATCCCTTTCTCCCTTGCGGTGGCGTTGCGGCCCAGAGGCGAGCCGCAACGGATCTCTTAGTGCTTGGGCCAAGCCCTGTCAAAGCGGGCTTGGAGAGCGGCGGTTGCGCCGCCGGGCTCAGCCGCCCTTTTGGCTTTGCTGAAGCGACTGGATGCGCTCGGCTTCGGCTTTGATCATGTCCCTAAGCTCACCTGAGTGTTGCTGGACTCGCTGGTAGCCCAGTTGGGCGCCTTTGCTCATCAGTGCCGGCAGCTTCTCGACCGTCTTCTGGCCAGTAGGAGTGCTATAGAAGGCATTGATTTCCTTCAATTCCTTGGCTGTGAACGCCTCGGAATAGATTTTGGTCATGTCCTCTTTGAGGCTGTCGTAACCCATGTATTTCTGCATGAATTTCAGCATCACGCCTTTGTATGGCACCAGAACGGGTTTCTGCTTCAGCTGAAGTTCCAGCATCTGGTTCATGGCGTCGGCCAAGACGGTCTTCATGTGGATGATGTTGAGGAACTTCTCGGCTTCGGCCCGGGACGCTTCGTCGGCCATGGCCTGGGAAGAAAGCAGCAGTGAGGAGATAAGCAGGATGCGTTTGGTGATGTTCAAGGTCTAGTCCTTTAGCTGAGGCGGCCCTTTGTGGGCCTGAGCCTAGAGTGTATCCGTGCTCGGCTGTGGGTGCCAATTCGCCGCCGCCAGGCCCATGGCGTAGCCGGCGTCCAGCTTGCGCTTGTCGGTGGTGGTGCGGCCCACGGCGAAGCCGGGGGGCGGCGCTATCACCTTGAGCCGGCAGTCCGGCGGGGGATTTTCGATGAAGTCGATGGCGGCATTGTAGTTCAGGTGGCGCCTGAGCATGGCCTCGGCCAGGGCCGGGGTCTGGCGCAGCAGCCGGCGCACCAGCCAGGGGGCCTTGCTGGACCTCTTGCGGTAGCCAAGGGGCTGGGACAGCACCACTGTGATGTCCCTCGCCCCCATCTCGTAGGCCTTGAGCACGGGGATGGAATCGGCCACGCCGCCGTCTGTCATGGGCTGGCCTTCGATCTCCGGGTAATGGCGGTAGGCCAGGGGCACGGAGCAGGAGGCCTTGAGCAGCTGCTCGAGGTTGCAGGCATCGGCCTGGATGTAGGCGGCCTGGCCGTCCTCGACCCGGGTTGTGACCACGTGCAATGGCAGGGGCTGGGCGGCGAAGGTCTCGAGATCCAGGCGGATCTCGCGGATGGTGATCTCCCAGAGCCAGTCGAGATCCAGCCAGTGGCCGCCCTTGAGGAAGCGGCCCAGGCCGATGAATTCGGGGCGGCAGGAATAGTCGGTGATCACCTTGTAGTTGCGGCCCCGCTGCCCGGCCAGCCAGGCCGCCAGGTTGGTGGAGCCGGCGGAGACGCCGATGCAAAAGTCGAAGTCGTTGTGGCCTTGGTCGAGGAAGGCGTCCAGGACGCCGGTGGCGAAGATGCCGCGCATGGCGCCCCCTTCCACCACCAGGGCTTTTTTGTCTGCTTGCATGGGGCTTTGGCTGTGGTTGCCGGCCACTGTACCCCAGGCCGCCGGGGCGGCGCTGGAATGCACTGTTTCAGCCGGCGAGGAAATCGAAGAGGCTGCCGAGCTGGGAGCTGTCGCCCTTGTAGAACTCGGTGTAGCGGCAGCGGCCGCAGGTGACGGCGCTGTATTTCTTGTTCTGGACGTCGAACAGCTTGGACAGGAAGCCCCCTGCCACCCGTATTTCCCCTGTCTCGAAATGGCGGTTGCCGCATTTGGGGCAGGCCCAGTTCCGGTGCTCCATCTGGTGCTCCTCCTTGTGGTTGCGGCTTCCAGGCTAAGCCAGGTCTTGGGCTTGGGGCAAGGCTGTCAGCTCACTCCTTCCATGTGGAAACCGGCCTTGCCGGCGGCCTTGGCCTTGTACATGGCCTGGTCGGCGGCCTTGATCAGGTCGGCGACGGTCTGGCCGTGGAGGGGGTAGAGGCTGATGCCGATGCTGCAGCCGATGCGCAGTTCCAGGCCCTCTATCTGGTAGGGCTGGGTGATGGTCTCGATCAGCTTCTCGGCGATGAAGGCGGTGTTGGCCGGATCCTTGATGTCCTCCATGATCACCGAAAACTCGTCGCCGCCCAGGCGGGCTATCTTGTCGCTCTTGCGCACCGAGCCCTGCAGGCGCCTGGCTACCATGGTCAGCAGCTTGTCCCCCACCTCGTGGCCGTGGTTGTCGTTGACCGGTTTGAAGTTGTCGAGGTCGATGAAGAAGAAGGCGCAATAACCGCCTTTCTGCTGGACCCTGGCCAGGGCCTTGTTGGCCTGCTCCAGGTAGTAACGCCGGTTCACCAGGCCTGTCAGGTGGTCGTAGTGGGCCATGTCCTTGAGCTGCTTCTCGTAGATGATGCGGTCGCTGATGTCGGAGTAGGTGGCCACGTAGTGGATGATGTTGTTGCCCTGGTCCCGCACGGCACTGATGCTGAGCCGCACCGGCAGCTTGAGGCCGCGGCCCTGGGCCAGTTCGGTGTCGCCCTGCCAGTGGCCTTCCTTGGCCAGCTTGGCGCCGAACTGGGGGTCGTGCTCCTGGCCGTTGTGGAAGAAATGGGCGTGGCGACCCAGCAGATCCTCCCGGTTCACCCCGGCCATGGCGCAATAGGCCTGGTTGACGTTCATGATGCGCTGCTGGCGATCGGCGATGATGATGCCGTCCCTGCTGCCTTCCAGCACGGTGGCGGACAGCCGCAGCTGCTCTTCCACCTGCTTCTTGACCGTCTGGTCCAGCACGAAGGCGATACCCTTGTCGGCGTGGCCCTCGAAGAGGGTGCCGCCGATATAGACGGGCACCCGCCGCCCCGAGCTGTGCAGGAATTCCTTCTCGAAGGGGTGGCAATAGCTCATCTCGGCTATCTCGGCGCGGGCTATCTCGTCCTTGCCCTGGTGCTCCTCGGGTGTCAGCTTGCTCCAGTCCAGTCGGCCCTGCTGCAGTTCTGCCCTGCTGTAGCCGAGCATGTCGAGGAAGACGTCGTTGGCGTCCAATATCCGGCCTTCCAGGTCCCAGTCGAAGATCCCCAGCATGTCCGAGCTGAGCAGGCTCTGCAGACGGTTCTCGCTGAAGCGCAGCTTGGCTTCGGTTTCGTTGAGGCGGGCTACGATACGCCTGGAGATGTAGAGGGCGGTCAGGATCATCAGCACCAGGGCGACGAAGGACACCGACAAGGTGACCCTCTTGACCCACCTGGAGCCGTCGCTGAGCACCGAGGAGAATTCCACTTCCATCTCGTTGAGCTTGTGGTTGAGCCTGTCCAGCTCGGCAACCAGGCTGGGGTCACCCTTGCCGTGGGCCTGGTGCAGGGCCTCGCCTATCTGTTGCAGTTGCTTGATGTCCTGGTCGGCCCTGGTCCAGATGTCGATGGCCCTGGCCATGTAGTAGACGTATTGAAAACGTTCGAAAAAGCTGATGAGGCCGTCGACATCGTCGGGATGGTTGCCCCCTTCCAGGAAGCCTTGCCGGGCTATGGCCTCGTCGGGGCTGGGCAGTTGCAGGGCCTGGCGGGCCTTGCTGTCCCCCAGGTTGACCTTGAGGGCGGCCTGGAAGGCCTGGAAGTGGGCTTCGTCGCCGGACTGGCTGTATTGGTAGAGCTGCAGCACGGCGTCTTTCTGGGCCTTGGCCCAGAGCCCCTCGCCCCTGACATAGGCCCGCACGCTATTCATGGTTTCGGCTTGGAAGTAACCCAGCAGGAAGACGATGACGCTGATGGCCAGCAGCAGCCAGATGATGATCTTGACCTGACCCTTCATGGGGGACTTGGGCTGGTTTTCGGCCTTGTCTTGGCGTTGCGCCATACGGCTCCTCTGACGTTCTTCCCTGTGAGGAGGCCAAGGTCAGCGTGACCCTGGAGCCTAGGGGTGCTGCCTGAAGTCTAGCAGGCGCTTGTCATCCAAGCGTAAACGACGGATTTAGGGTCAAACTGTAGGATTTTGTACAACGGCTAACGGCCTCGCCCCTTGGCGCAGTACATGCTGGCATCGGCGTGGCGCAGCAGGCTGGAGCTGTCCTCGCCGTGCTCGGGATAGAGGGCCAGGCCTATGCTGGCGGAGAGGTTGAAGGCTTGATCCGCGACCTGGACGGGGGCAAGCAGGGCGGCGCTCAGTTTGTCCACCAGCCGGCCGGCCTGGGCCTGGTTCTTGACTTCGGTCATCAGCACTATGAACTCGTCACCGCCGAGGCGCGCTACTGTATCTGAGCTGCGCACCGCCTCGGTCAGCCGCCTGGCCACCTCGCAAAGCACCTTGTCGCCCGCATCATGGCCGTGGTTGTCGTTGATCGCCTTGAAATCGTTGAGGTCCAGGTAGAGCAGGGCCAGGGACAGCCGGTGGCGTTGGGCCCTGGCCATGGCCATGGCCAGCCGGTCGTGGAAGAGGGTGCGGTTGGGCAGCAGGGTCAGGGGATCGTGGCCGGCCATGTGCTTGAGCTGGGCCTCCGTCTGCTTGCGCTCTATGGCGGTGGCCACCTGTATGGACACGAATTGCAGCAGTTCCTGCTGGTGCGGCTGGAAGCGCCCCTCCTGGCCCTTGGCCTGCACCACAAGGGCGCCCATGACGCCCCTTTGGCAGCGCAGCGGCACCCCCAGCCAATCCGGTTCTTCCCCGCCAGGGCGCAGCACTGCCTTGTCTTGTGTTATCACCTCGGACAAGGCGCTATCGAGCAGCAGCGCCTTGGGCGGCTGGCTGCCAGACCAATAGGGAATGCTGAGGTTGTCGGCGTCGTAGAGCACCACGGCAAAGCTGCCGACCGGCAACAGCTCGTCGATGATCCTGTGGATCTGCTGGTAGAGGGCCGCCAGGCCCTCGGCGTCGTGGGCGGCTTCGGAGATCCTATACAGGGCCTGCTGCTGGCGCCGGCTCTGGTGGTGGACTGTCACGTCCCGGCCCACAGCCAGGCGCAGCTTGTCGTCTTCCGACCAACGGGCCGACCAGCTCATCCAGACGTCGTGGCCGTCCTTGTGCAGGTAGCGGTTCTCGAAGTGGCGCAGGGCCATGCCCTCGTTGATCTGGCTGGCCACCGCCCGGGTGCGCTCACGATCCTCGGGGTGGACCAGATCGATCATGTTGCTGCCCAGCAGCTCTTCGGGGCTGTAGCCGAGGATGGGCTGGCAGGCGGCGCTGACATAGACGAAGCGCCCCTGTGGGTCCACCACGCAGACCAGGTCCAGCAGCAGGTCCAGGGTTTTTTCCAGCAGCAGGGGAGATGCCAAGGCCATAGGGATCACCGGGAATGCAACAACGCCATAACCACTATTACAGTTTAGTGCCCGATAGCCAAGGGCAGCCCAGGCCCAGGGCGGCTTTTAAGGGGGGAGGAGGCAGTGCCGGGTGGCGGCGAAGCCGGCGGGCAACGATGGCCATGCGCCTAACCGGCCCTGCTTGGCAGCAGCATGGCCAGCCGGGCCAGGATCAGCTTGGCGACAAATTTGAACGGGAAGGTCGGGTAGGCCGGCAGGCCAGGAGGCAGCTCGGCCCCTTCGGCCTTGAACTTGGTGAGGATGCGCAGTTGCAGGGGCGGCGCTTCCCCTTCGAAGCGGGCCCGGCACAGCGAGAACCAGTGGCCTTTCTGGAATTCGAGGAACATGAAACTGTTGCAGCAGGACGCCAGCACCCGCCGTGACGGCGCCCCTTCCTTCAGCCAGCGGTCACGCAAAAGCGGCTCGCCCTTGACGCACTTCACCCTGTCTTTTCGGAACAGCAAAAACGCCGTGCCTCCGGCCTTGTCCAGCACCATTGGCGCTCCCGGCAAGGCCTCCAGCTCCCTGCCCGCCGCCTGGCAGTCGTCGCAATAGCAGGCCGCCCCGATAATGGGCTCCCCCAAAGTCTCGATCTCCACAGCGCCACAGCGGCAGCGCGCTATCCGTTTTATCTTTGCCGAAGCTGACATTGTGAGTCCCTTCTGTTTGGTACATTAAGTTGTTACCGCACCTTACATTCCGTCGATGGGGTGCTCTAAAAGGGCTTTGAAGCCTTGCTGCAAATCCTCGGTATTAAGAAAAGTGCCGCCTTGTGGCTCAAAGGTTGTGGCAGAAAAATTCTCCGACAGTAGGTAGGCCATTGCCATTGCCACTGTCATTTCGGAAAAGTCTCCCCCCCAGCGAAAGGTCACCACGACGGGGCTTTCATACTTGCCTGAATCGAAATCAGGGAAGTCAGCTGACACCGCACCGTAGTCACTAACATAAGTCTCAACGCCTGATTTTTTACCATTTAAAACCGCAGGGAGATAACCCGTATGCTTTTTCATATCAACGTGGGCATTAAAGATGATGGGTAGCGATTCCTTCACGGCCAACGCATTCATTTGGTCCGTATTGGGCATATCCTTCAGTGCCATAATGACGAATAACTCCATTGACATTTATTTACCCTCTTGTTCGATATATGCCGCCACAGTTTTCATGGGATGTTCTTGGAAGTCTGTCATTTGGCAGCGTGCTAGGGCCCCTAGGCCACAACAGTGCCCTGGTGGTAGACGACCTGCCAGCCATCGGGGGTTTGCCGCCAGAGGCTTGCCCTCTGGGTGATGCGGCCGGACTGGTCGAGGTTGTAGGAGGCCAAATAAAGATCGGCCGCGAGCCGCTGGCAGCGAAAGTTTGTGACCACTAACTCTTCTTTCGCTGGGCCGCCATGGCGCTGTTCCAAGGTGTCGAGGACAAAGGCCCGGGAATATACCTGGCCCGAAGCGCCGACCTCCCAGAACTCCTCGGCCATCATCCGCTCAAAATCCTGCCGGCTACTGCCAAACTCCGCCCGATGAAACAAAGGCTCCCGCGCCGCCAACTCGACGGTGATGTCGCTTAGCTCTTGGTTGTTACTGTCTGGTCTCATAATCATCTTGGCACAAAATGCAGCGGCGCATTTATGCGCCCGCCTGTCAGCTGATGATCTCCCCGAGAGCTTCTATCCACTGCTCGGCTTCGGCGACGATAAATTCGTAACATGACTCGTCTGATAAAGTGACTCGAATTGCGTCAGTCGTCACCGGCATTATGCCGCCACCTTTGCCTAAACACTTGGCCACGGATTTGATTTCATCGCGCTTGAACCGATACGGACCCAGTCCAAACTGCTCGTTGAAGGGGACAAAAGAAACGTCCGAATCCGTCAACGACAGCTTCCCATCTGCCCTGGCCACACCCAACTGCACTGTCGCTACTGAAGATCTCATCATTTTTTCAGGCATGGTGTTTTTTCCGGGTTTATGTTTGGAAGTTAATTCCTAATTTAGGGGGCGGAGCTGCGTATACGATATCATCTCTGATAGTCATCGCAGGCTTCCAGGGTTTCTATGCTACAATAGCGCCGCCCGGATTTACTATAAGTGGTTGATTTTATGAGTTTTTCCACCCTAGGTCTTCACGTGGATTTATTGGCCATCATCGATGTGCTTGGTTATCAAACGCCAACGCCGATCCAACAAGCGGCGATCCCAGAAGTCCTGGCGGGTCACGATGTGATGGCGGGGGCGCAAACGGGGACCGGTAAAACGGCCGCCTTTGCCTTGCCATTGATCCAACGTCACCTCGTTCGAGAAGCCTCTGAAAAAGCCATTCGTGTGTTGGTGCTGACGCCAACGCGGGAACTGGCTCAACAAGTACACCAAAGCTTTGTGAAATACAGTCAAGGCTTAGGTTTCAACTCGGTCGTGGCTTACGGCGGGGCCAGTATCAAGGCGCAGATCGATGCGTTGAACCAAGGCTGTGATGTCCTGGTGGCGACACCGGGCCGTTTGCTGGAGCTGGCCATCAAAGAGCTTATTGACCTGGGCACCGTTGAGACACTGGTTCTCGATGAAGCTGATCGCATGTTGGATATGGGTTTTATTGTCGATATCAACCGCATCCTGAAACGCCTACCCGAAAGGCGCCAAACCCTGTTCTTCTCCGCCACCTTCAACGATGACGTCTTTGCCCTCAGCAAAACCATTCTAAAGCAGCCAAAACTGATCGAAGTCGCCGAACGAAATGCGACGGCAGCGAAGATTGAGCAGCGCTTTTTTGAAGTCGACAACAAGCGCAAAGCGGCTTTGGTGGCGTACCTGATCGGCTCCAAAAATTGGCAACAGGTGCTTATCTTCACGCGCACCAAGCAAGCGGTGGACGAGCTTGCTAAAGAGCTTGCCAAAGATGGCATCAGCGCCACCGCTGTACATGGCGATAAATCCCAAGGCGCCCGCGACCGTGGCTTGGAAGAGTTTAAAGCTGGCCAAGTGCGTGCCCTTGTCGCCACCGACGTGGCCGCGCGCGGCTTGGACATCGAGCAACTGCAATACGTGATCAATTATGAGCTGCCTTACAACGCCGAAGACTATATTCACCGCATCGGCCGAACCGGCCGTGCAGGTCAAGCGGGCCTGGCCGTATCACTAGTCTCCAACAAAGAAAAATACCTACTCAAAGACGTAGAAAAACTCACCGGCGAACACTTTAACCTGCAGTGGATGGAAGGCTTCGAACCGGATCTCTTGGCGCAGGAAGAAGCCAGCAGCCCCAAGGGTAAATCCTCCAAGAAATCCCTACGCGCCAAAGCCCTTGGGCAAAGCGGCAGCAACAAAGCTAAATCAGGCAAACCGCGTCGCCGCTAGGTCTTTGTCGAAGTATTGGGAGAAAAGGGAAATGCTATGGAGCTGGAGATTCAAATAGATCCATGAGGAAAACGACAAGGTGAGCGGTGGGGTTTTCGGGGCGAAGCGGAGAAAACCCCGACCGACTCGACCGTTTTGTTATGTCGTTTTTCACTATATTGTCAAAATACTCGGGCGATTGCTGGTAAAGTGAGGATTAGTTATTTAATTCATTAGGTCACTCTAACCGCGATCCAATTCGTAATGAAGCCATAGGTATCGCAACCTTTCTTGACGTCAATTTGGAATTGCAACATCTCCCATGGAGCGTAGTTATCTACCGAGTATTGGCCATAATTGGGATCAAAAAAAATTAAATCTCGACCTTTATTCAAAACAGCTACAGCGTGTGCGCCTCCACCGGCAAAAATGAAAGCAATCACATAACATCCTTCTGTTGCAGTCACTACTTCAAGCCAGCCATTGTGATCACTCAAAATAGACCCTACATCTTTGCCGACCTCGGTGGCAGAAATACAGAATGCAGCTGCCATCGCTTGGTAATAGACTTCACTAAGCATGCCTTCTACCCCAAAAGTACCCTTCCTGTTCTGTCGTACCTGCCACGACTGCATAGCTTGTGCGGCGATCATTAGGGGGGTGTGTGTAATTAACTCACTCTTGTCCAGAATTTTTCGGTTCAATTTTATGCATTGACGGCACCAGAGCATTGAATAGGCAAAGCAGTTACCGGATTTTTTTTTGTCCTTCAATGCCTTTCGAAGTAAAGGGTTACTGCTAACGCCAAACTTGGTTCCAAAAGTGTGCTCGACGTTGTTTAAACCCAAGGCGGGCCAGTCTTGAATCATAGCTTGCTCTCCTTTTACTGTTTAAAAATATACCGAACGTTTATCGTTGAAAGGACGCTCTAGCCATCGGCATAACATTTTTATTAGCGACCGCGGTCGCTTTTACTCATTAGACCAGCCAGTATCAAACTGACAACTCGCTGATCCCCTTGCTTGCTGGAGCAGGGCTCTTGGGGCCCCTTTTAGTGGAGCGCTGAGCCGCCGGGAGCGTGAGCTGGCGTGACAAATTTGCCGGGAGCAAATTTGAACATCGGAGCCTGCGACGATGGCCCGTTAGGGCGAGGACCAGGAAGGTCCGAGTAACCAGGACGCCGAGCGAGCGGAATACGTGGTTGGACCCGCGTACGCAGCGGTCAGCGGCAAGCGACCAGAGGCGAAGAACAAGCGAAGCGTGGGGCCGGGTTTTGGGTACTTTTGCCGCAAAAGTACCGCGCCAGCGGGGCGCCCCCCGCGAACAAAAAGCCGTGCCGCAGGCACATTCAAGACACGCTACCGCCCTTGAGATGACGGGCCTCCACTCCCTCACTGTCCTTGTAATCTTCCTTAATCGTGCCAACTTACGGCTGGCTAGGCCGCCAGCATGGCACTGCCTAAAACTCAACCACCCCTACCATAAGCCACTGATCCCAAGCCGTAAAGCGGCGGCCAGGCCGAAAAAGCAATCCCGAACCTGGCCCCCCCCTCACCGCCGGTAAGGCAAATTCTTCAACCGCCAAACCGCCGCGAGGGCAAACCGCAAAACCTCAACGCCACTTGCGACCCAGATCCTCCAAGCCGGCGCGAGCCAGGTCATCAGGACTCATCACCGGATGGAAAAAGCACTGGGCACCCAACTTCAGGAAGAAGGGCTCGGCGATGGACGGGATCTGGGCCGGATCCTGGATATCGACGACGAGGATGCAGCCACGGCACCCCTCGGGCGCGAAGAAATAGGCCGACTCGGGCCTGATGGATTCCAGCATGGCGGCCAGGGTGCTGCCGGCGCTGCCGTCGCGCACCAACTGGTTGAAGGGCTCTACGGGCATCTGGACTTGCACGAGCATTTTCATGGTAACCACCTCGGGTTGGCGCTGCCGGTGGCGGCCACATCCTTGTCTGCCGGGCGGCAGCCTGGTGTGTGTCATGGGGCCTTCAAAGTGTAGTGGGGCTGGGCGGCAAGGTGGGGGCGTATTTGGGGCATAAAAAAACGGAGCCGAGGCTCCGTTTTTGCTACCTGTGGCGATCAGCCTTCGAAGCTGCCGTTGTGGTAGATCTCCTGGACGTCTTCCAAGTCGTTGAGCATGGCGGCGAAGCGCTCGAACTGCTCGGCGTCTTCGCCGGCCAGGTTGTGCTCGGCGTGGGGCAGGTAGGTGATCTCTTCCATCTCGAAGTTGATCTCCGGGTTCATCTCCTGCAGGGCCGTCTTGGTCTTGAAGAACTCGGTGGGCGGCACCAGCACCGTGATCATGCCTTCTTCGCTCTCGATGTCGGAGACGTCCACGTCCGCTTCCATCAGGGCTTCCAGGGCCGGCTCTTCGTCGTCGCCGGGGAAGACGAACATGGCGCGGTGGTCGAACATGTGGGAGACGGAACCCTGGCTGCCCAGCTTGGCCTTGCAGCGGGAGAAGACGCCGCGGATCTCGCCGAAGGTGCGGTTGGGGTTGTCGGTCAGGGCGCTGATCAGCACCAGAGCGCCGCCGGGGCCAATGCCTTCGTAGAGGGCGGGCTGGAAGTCTTCACCGCCGGCACCGCTGGCCTTGTCGATGGCCTTCTCGATGACGTGGGTGGGGACCTGGTCTTTCTTGGCACGGTCGATCAGGCTGCGCAGGGCCAGGTTGCCCGAGGGGTCGCCGCCGCCCTGCTTGGCGCAGACATAGATGTTGCGGCCGTACTTGGAATAGATCTTGGTCTTGGTTGCGGCCGTTTTGGCCATGGATTCTTTACGGTTGTTAAACGCTCGTCCCATGGGAACTTCATCCATTGACTAATTGGAAACCCCCGGATTGTAACCGCAGCGGGCCCTGGCGTAAAAAAAAAGCGGGCCTGGGCCCGCTTCTTGGCGATAAAGCGGGGCTCAGCTGGCCTGCTTCTGGGCAGCCAGGCGGTACTGGACCAAGTCTTCGATGCTCAGCACCGGCATGCCGTGCTTGTGGCCGAAGGCGATGATTTGTGGCAGCCGGGCCATGGTGCCGTCCTCGTTGGTGAGCTCGCAGAGCACGCCAAAGGGCTCGAGGCCGGCCAGGCGCATCAGGTCGACAGTGCCTTCTGTGTGGCCGCGGCGCTCCAGCACGCCGCCGCTCTTGGCGCGCAGCGGGAAGACGTGGCCGGGGCGGGCCAGGTGCTCGGGCTTGGCGCCGGGGGCCGTGGCGGTCTTGATGGTGGTGACCCTGTCGGCGGCGGAGACGCCCGTGGTGACCCCTTCCTTGGCCTCGATGGAGACGGTGAAGGCGGTCTGGTTCTTGCTGTTGTTGGCGGCCACCATGGGCGGCAGCTCCAGCTGGGCGGCCTGCTGGTCGGTCAGGCAGAGGCAGACGATGCCGCTGCATTCACGGATCATCAGGGCCATCTGGGCGTCGGTAAGGTGCTGGGCGCTGTAGATGAGGTCCCCTTCGTTTTCGCGGTCCTCATCGTCCACCACCAGTACCCCCTGGCCCTGGCGCAGGGCCTCGAGGGCCGCCTCGACACGCTCCAAGGGGGTGCCGAACTGGGCCAGCAGGGAAGGCTGTTGATTGGTCTGACTCATGGTACTCAAGCTCCTAAGGCTACCAGAATCAGGGCACAGGAAGGCCGCGGCCAGGCCGCAGCAAGGCACTGGCGGGGCCAGTACCCTTATCCTCTTTCATCCGGACTATGACCGTCGGCTCTGGACTTGGACCAGATCTGCTGACCCCGGCATGGCCGGGCGCTCGCGGGCTCGCTGCCGTGGCAGCCTACCGCCGGTGGGGAATTTCGCCCCGCCCTGAGAATAAGTTGATTGAACGCGCACTCCCGGCCAGGAGCCTGGGGTACGCGGCGGCCATGCTACTGCGCCTCGCGCCTCATGGGAAGCGGACAGTGGCGAAAACCGCTGTAACAATCAGAGCTGGTCCAGGGGCAGCTTGAGGTAATGGACGCCGTTGGCCTCGGCGGCGGGCAGGTGGCCGGCGTTGAGGTTGAACTGCACGGCCGGCAGCAGCAGCCTGGGCACGGCCAATGTCTGGTCACGGGCCTCGCGCATGCCGACGAAGGCGGCCTTGTCCACGCCCTGGTGGATATGGACGTTGTGCTGGCGCTGGTCCTCTATGCTGGTGCGGCAGTCGAAGTGGTCGCGGCCCGGCGCCTTGTAGTCGTGGCAGAGGAAGATGCGGGTCTGGCCCGGCAGGGCGTAGAGCCTGTGGATGGAATCATAGAGGGTGGCGGCGTCGCCGCCTGGGAAGTCGCAGCGGGCCGTGCCGTAGTCGGGCATGAAGAGGGTGTCGCCGACGAAGAGGGCGTCGCCGATGAGGTAGCAGGCGCAGGCCGGGGTATGGCCGGGGCTGTGCAGCACCTTGACTTCCAAGCTGCCGAGGGCGAAGCGCTCGCCGTCGTGGAAGAGGCAGTCGAACTGGCTGCCGTCCAGGGGTACATCAGGCCCCAGGTTGAAGAGGTGGGCGAACTGGCGCTGCACCACGGGCACCTGATCGCCGATGCCGATATGGCCGCCGAGGCGGGCCTGCAGGTAGGCGCTGGCGGTGAGGTGGTCGGCATGGACATGGGTCTCCAGCAGGTACTGAACCTCCAGGCCCTTGGCCTCCACCATTTCGGCTATGGCGTCGGCCCCTTCATGGCTGATGCGGGCGGCGGCCGGGTCGAAATTGAGCACGGGATCTATGATGGCGGCGGCGTGGCTGGCCGGGTCCCGCACCAGGTAGCTGTAGCTGTTGGTGGCCTCGTCGAAGAAGGGCGTAACGTCGGGTCTCATGGAAAACTCCAAAGCGGTACTAGCTAGAGGTTAAGCGCTGCGGCCATTATTGCCCAGCCTTGGCGGGCGGGCTTTGATCCAGGCAAAAGTCGACGAAGCGGCGTAGCAGCGTCGAGTGGTACTTCTGGCGGTGCCAGGCCAGGCGCAATGTCCTCGGGAAGCGCGCTGCCAGCCCGAGCTGCACCAGTTGGCCGCTTTGCAGCCGGGGCGCGGCCGCCAGTTTTGACACCAGGGTCAGCCCCAGGCCCTGTTCCACGGCCCCCATCACCGCCTCCAGGGTGTTGAGCTCCAGCACCTGGGCCGGCGCCACCCTGGGGGCCAGCTCCCGGTCGAACTGCTCGCGGCTGCCGGACTGGACTTCGCGCAGCACCCAGGGCTGGCCGGCCAGGGCCTCGAGCGGCAGCCGCGACTGGCCGGCCAGGGGGTGGCCGGGCCTTGCCAGCACCAGCATCTCGTCCTCCAGCCAGTCCTTCGTCAGCAGCGCAGGGTGGTGTACTTCCCCTTCCACCAGGGCCAGATCCAGCTCGAAGTGGGCCAGCATGGCGCAGAGGTTGTGGGTGTTGGTGATCCGCACCTGGGCCGTCGCCGCGGGCATCTTGGCCAGCAGGGCAGGGAGCAGGTAGTTGCCTATGGTCTGGCTGGCGCCGAGGCGCAGCAGCCCCTGGGGAGCGGCGTCGTCCTGGAACAGGGCCTGGATGTCCTGCACCCTGTCCAGCAGCTCCTCGGCCAGGGGCTGGAGTTGGCGGCCCTGGTCGTTGAGCTGGAGCCTGGGGTGGACCCGGTCGAAGAGGGGGCTGCCCAGTTGGCGCTCCAGTTCGGCCAGGGCCTGGGAAACGGCGCCCTTGCTGAGGAAGAGCTCTTCTGCCGCCGGGCCCAGGCCGCCGTGGCGGGCGATGCTGGCGAAGACGGCCAACTGCTTGAGACTGATCATGGTGTTCTTTATTTCTAAACGTTTAGTTTAAAACGTTTAGATATCATAGATGACGGCCGCTGCCTATGATGGCGCCATCTTCCCTGTACCGGACCGCCACCATGTTCGCCTTCAGCCGCCAACGCCTCGCCGCCGCCCCCACTCCCATGGCCGGCCTGGCCCTCGGCATCGCCAGCCTCGGCTGGTCCTGGGAGAGCGCCGCCCCCCTGGGGGGCCACGCCCAGGCCCTGGGGGCCGCCGTCGCCGCCGTGCTGCTGCTGGTGCTGGCCGCCAAGTTCCTGCTCCACCCCTGGCTGCTCTGGCAGGATCTGGCCCACCCCGTGGTGGGCTCGGTGGTGCCCACCTTCGCCATGGCGACCATGGTGCTGTCCAAGGCCTGGACCAGCCCTGGGCTCTGGTTGCTGGCGGTGGCGCTGCACCTTCTCTTCCTGGCCAGCTTCGCCTGGCACAGGCTCAAGGATTTCAGGCTGCATCACATGGTGCCCAGCTGGTTCGTGCCGCCGGTGGGGATCATAGTGGCGGCCGTGGCCAGCCCGGGCGGCGCCCTGGCTCCCCTGGCCACAGCGCTGCTCTGGTTCGGCATCCTCTGCTACGGCCTGATGCTGCCGCTGATGCTGTACCGGCTGGTATTTGCCGAGGCGGTGCCCCAGGCGGCCCTGCCGACCCTGGCCATCATGGCGGCGCCGGCCAGCCTGTCCCTGGCCGGTTACCTGACCCTGGTGGCCGAGCCTTCGCCGCTGCTGGTGGCCTTGCTGCTGGGCATAGCGGTGCTGATGACGTCCTTCATCTACCTGGCCTTCTTTCGGCTGCTGCGGTTGCCCTTCAGCCCCGGCTACGCCGCCTTCACCTTCCCCATGGTGATCGGAGCCACGGCGCTGTTCAAATGCAGCGCCCTGTTCGGCCATTGGGGCCAGGGGCCGGTGGCCCTGCAACTGCGCGGCCTGGCCGGGCTTGAGCTGGCGGTGGCCACCCTGGTGGTGGGCTACGTGGCCCTTCGCTACCTGCTGCACTTCAAACCCTGGAAGCCGGCCCTGGCCGCGGCCGGCGAGCAGGCATAGAGGAGCCTGGCCCGCTAAAGCATGAAAAAAGCCGCCTTAGGCGGCTTTTTTCATGGGCTGCGCCGTTATAGCGCGCCCAGTTCGGCGGCCAGGGTTTTGACCAGCTTGGCGGCGGGCAGGGCGCGGGCCAGGGGGGCGCCCTGGCCGGCCCACTGTACGGCAAAATCGGGGTTGCCTGCGGCCTGGGCGGCCGCTACCAGGGCCTTGCCGGCGTGGTAGGCGACGGGGTAGTCCGGCACCTTGCCGGCCAACTTCCAGAAGCGGTTGGGCAGGCCCCGGGCGGGGCGGCCTGAGATGGCGCTGGTAAAGGCAGTGTGGTGGGCGCGCCCGCTTTGCAATGCAGCGCGGTAGCTGTCGTTGGCGGCGGACTCGGGGCAGAGGATAAAGGCGGTACCGAGCTGGGCGGCGCAAGCCCCCAGGTTGAGGGCGGCCCGGATCCCGGCGCCGTCCATGATGCCGCCGGCGGCGATGATGGGCAGCGGGCTCCTGGCTGCCAAGAGCCGCACCAGGGCCAGGGTGCCGAGGCCGTTGTCCTTGGCCGGGTCGAAGACGCCTCGATGGCCGCCCGCCTCAATGCCTTGGGCCACCAGGGCGTCGATGCCGGCCGCCTGGGCCTGCTCGGCCTCGGCCAGGGAGGTGACGCTGGCCAGCAGCAAGGTCCCGCTGGCCTTGAAGGCCTGGATGGCCCCGGCGGAGGGCAGCCCGAAATGGAAGCTGACGACCTTGGGACGTACCGACAGCAGCAGGTCCAGCATGCCGGGGTCGGCCAGGAAGCTGGGGTAGGGTTCCTTGAGGGCTTCGGGTGCCTCGGCATTGAGCTCGCCAAAGAGCGGGGCCAGGGTGGCCAGCCAGTTGGCTTCCAGGGCCGGGTTGCGCTGGGGGACCTGGTGGCAGAAGAGGTTGAAATTGACCGGCCTGTCGGTGAGGGCGCGGGTCTGTTCGATAAGGGCCCTGGCCTGGTCGATGCTGCTGGCGCCCAGGGCCAGGGAGCCCAGGCCGCCGGCGCCCGAGACGGCCGCCGCCATCTGTGGTGTCGAGACCCCGGCCATGGGGGCCTGGATGACGGGGTGGCGCATGCCCAATGCCTTCAGCAGATCCTGCTCCATAGCTGGCTCCTTCGATTGTCTGCCCCAGATCTTATAGTCCAGCTCTGGCTTGCGGGTAGCGGCTGCGCCAAGGGGAGCGCCTGGTGCGGCAAGCATGAAAAAGGCTCCCGCAGGAGCCTTGTTCTCAGCTGCCCAGCAGCGCCAGCAGGGCCTGGGCCGTGGCCTCGGAGGAGGCGGGGTTCTGGCCGGTGACCAGCAGGCCGTCGCTGACGACGAAGGGAGCCCAGTCCTCACCTTTGCCGTAGTGGCCGCCATTGGCCTTGAGCATCTCTTCCACCAGGAAGGGCACGACTTGGGTCAGGCCCACGGCGTCTTCCTCGCTGTTGCTGAAGCCGGTAACGGCCTTGCCTTGGACCAGGGGAGCACCGTCGGCATCTTTGGTATGGCGGAAGATGGCGGGGGCGTGGCAGACGGCGGCCACCGGTTTGCCGGCCTGGATGGCGCCTTCGATGAGGGCGATGGAGGCCTTGTCCTCGGCGAGATCCCAGAGGGGGCCGTGGCCACCGGGGTAGAAGAGGGCGTCGAAGGCGTCCAGTTGGATCTCGGCCAGCTTGGCGGTGCTGGCCAGGGTGGCCAGGGCCGCGCTGTCGGCCTCGAAGCGGCGGGTGGCGTCCGTCTGGAAGGCCGGATCGGCGCTCTTGGGATCCAGGGGCGGCTGGCCGCCCAGAGGCGAGGCCAGGGTCAGCTGGGCGCCGGCGTCCTTGAGGGCATAGTAGGGGGCGGCCAGCTCTTCGAGCCAGAAGCCGGTCTTCTCGCCGGTGTCACCCAACTGGTCGTGGGAGGTCAGTACCATCAGTATCTTCATCTTGTTTTCCTCTTGTCAGTCGTCGGCGCCGACGCGGATCACCAGCTTGCCGAAGTTCTCGCCCTTGAGCAGGCCGATAAGGGCGGCGGGGGCCTGTTCCAGGCCGTCGATCATTTCTTCGCGGTACTTGATGCTGCCGTCACCGACCCAGCGGCTCATGTCCTGCCAGAACTCGCCGAAGCGGTGGCCGTAGTCGTCGAAGATGATGAAGCCCTGCATGCGGATGCGTTTTTTCAGCAGGGTGCCCATCAGCAGCGGCAACCGGTCCGGGCCGGCGGGCAGCTCGGTGGCGTTGTACTGGGAGACCAGGCCGCAGACAGGGACCCGGGCGCCGGTATTGAGCAGCGGCAGCACGGCGTCGAAGACCTTGCCGCCGACGTTCTCGAAGTAGACGTCGATGCCGGCGGGGCAGGCCTTGGCCAGTTGCTCGGCGACGTCGGGTGCCCTGTGGTCCAGGCAGGCGTCAAAGCCCAGTTCCTCTACGGCATAGCGGCATTTCTCCTCGCCGCCGGCGACACCCACCACGCGGCAGCCCTTGAGCTTGCCGATTTGGCCGACGGTGGCCCCCACTGGGCCTGTGGCGGCGGCCACCACCAGGGTTTCACCGGCCTTGGGCTGGCCTATGTCCAGCAGGCCCATGTAGGCGGTGAAGCCGGGCATGCCCAGTACGCCAAGGGCGTAGGAAGGGGCGGCAGGGGTTTGGCCGAGGTTGGTGAGACCGGTGCCGTCGCTCAACGCATATTGCTGCCAGCCGCTGTAGGACAGCACCCAGTCCCCTTCGCGGTAGTCGGGGTGTTTGGAGCTGAGCACCCGGCCGACGGTGCCGCCCACCATCAGCTCGCCGATCTGTACCGGCGGAGCGTAGGAGGGGGCGTCACTCATGCGGCCGCGCATGTAGGGGTCCAGGGACAGGAAGACGGTGCGCAGCAGCACCTGGCCCTGGGCCGGCTCGGGAATGGGGGCCTGCTCCAGGCGGAAGTTGTCAGGAGTGGGTTCGCCCTGGGGGCGGGATGCCAGCACGATGCGGCTGTTGGTGGTGCTCTGGGACATGGCAGTCTCCTTGGTTGTTTGAGTAGACCAGTCGTCTAGTGTCCGGGTAAATAAAGGGGCCGCGGTGCGGCCCGGTTCAGTCTTGGCCCAAGAGGCGCCTGGTGGTGGCCAGGGCCGCCAGCATGGGCTCGCGGCTGTGGCTGACCTTGGCCAGCATGCTGGCCCCCAGCCACAGCTGGTAGAGGGAGGCGGCCAGTACCTGGGCATCGCCGCCCTGGGGGATGGAGCCGTCGGCAAAGCCCGCTGCCAGGCTGCCGGCCAGGCGCGCCACTATGGCGCTGGTGCCCTTGTCCAGCACGGTGCGCATGGCCTCGGAAAGATCGCTGACCTCGGCCCCCAGTTTCACGGCCAGGCATTTGCTCTCCGGGTCGCCACTGGCCTGGGTGTCCAGCCAGTGCTGCCAGTAGGCCATCAGCCGCTGGGCGGCCGGCTTGCTGTCGTCGTCCAGCAGGGTGCCCAGGGCCTTGAGGTAGTCGCAGAAGTAGCGGTCAAGCAGGGCGACGCCGAAGGCCTCCTTGGAGCCGAAGTAGTGGTAGAAGGAGCCCTTGGGGACGCCGGCGGCGGAGAGGATCTCGTTGAGGCCGACGGCGGAAAAGCCCTTCTGGCCCATGATCCGCTGGGCGGTATCGAGGATCTGGGTCTTGACGTCTTGGCTGGGGGGTATGGCGTTCATGGCGGTATCTTAGTCTTGATTAGACCGGTCGTCTAGTGGTGTTTTTATGGCCAGGCCCCTGGCTTTGGGCAGGGCATTGTAGGCCAAGGCTGGCCGGCTTTCGAGGCTAGAGCCCCTGGCCGCTTTGCCAGAACAGGCGCAGCCGCTCCAGCCAGGGGGCGACGTCCAGGCCCTGGGCCTGGCGCCAATCCGGGTCGTAGTAGGTGTTGAGGTAACGCTCCCCCTGGTCGCAGATGAGGGTGGCGATGGAGCCTTCCTGGCCGGCATCGGCCATGGCCTTCATCTTCACCAGGGCGCCGTAGAAATTGGTGCCCGAGCTGCCCCCCACCTTGCGGCCCAGCAGCTCTTCGAGCAGCAGCATGGCGGCCAGGCTGGCCTCGTCCGGCACCCTGAGCATCTCGTCGATGACGTCGGGCATGAAGCTCGGCTCCAGGTGGGGCCGGCCTATGCCTTCGATGCGCGAGCCTTTGGTGCGCACCCCTGGGTCCCGGCTCTGGTAGTAGTCGAAGAAGGCGGAGTTTTCCGGGTCCACCACCAGCAGGCGGCTGTCCATGCGGGCGTAGCGGATATGGCGGCCCAGGGTGGCCGAGGTGCCGCCGGTGCCGGCGCTCATCACCAGCCAGTGGGGCTCGGGATGGGGCTCGTGGGCCATCTGATTGAAGAGGGTCTCGGCGATGTTGTTGTTGCCCCGCCAGTCGGTGGCCCGCTCGGCATGGGTGAACTGGTCCACGAAATGGCCGCCGGTCTCGGCCGCCAGGCGGTGGGACTCGGCGTTGATGTCGGCCGGGCAATCCACCAGGTGGCAGCGGCCGCCGTAGAACGCGAGCTTGGCGATCTTCTCTCTTGAGGTGCCCTTGGGGATGACGGCGATAAAGGGCAGGCCCAGCAGCCGGGCGAAGTAGGCCTCGGAGACGGCGGTGGAGCCGCTGGAGGCTTCGATGATGGTCTTGCCCTCCGTTATCCAGCCGTTGCAGAGGCCGTAGAGGAAGAGGGAGCGGGCCAGGCGGTGCTTGAGGCTGCCGGTGGGGTGGCTGGACTCGTCCTTGAGGTAGAGCTGGATGCCGGGGAAGGCCGGGCTGTCCAGCTTCAGCAGGTGGGTGTCGGCGCTGCGCTGGAAGTCGGCCTCTATCTTGTGGATGGCCTCGCTGACCCAGGGTCTTGGCATGGCTGGTCTCGGTAAGGGGAGCTTACCGATACTGTAGGCGCAGTTGCCCCGCCGGTCACCCGGATCAGGCGCTGGCCGGCAGCGCCTCTTGCCGCGGCTGGCGGGCCAGCTCCTCGGCGATAAGGCCGGCCAGCCTCGGCCAGTCGTCGTCGCCCTGGAACCAGAGGTTATGGCAGTTTGTCCCCAGGCAGCCGAAGATGGCCGGATCCGTCTCGTTGAAGAGGCCAAAGCAGCGGGCCCCGGCGGCGTCCGCCAGGTGCAGGGGGCCGGTGTCGGCGCAGATGAAGCCGTCCATGGCCGCCAGGGTGGCGCCCAGCTGGCGAAAATCGCGGCATTGGAAGTGGCTGCCCTTGTCCAGCAGCGGCGCCGGGATGTCGGGGCTCAGGATCTCCACCCATTGCACCGGCAAGGGCAGCTGCCGCTCCACCTCGGCCAGCAGGGCCTGCCACTGTGCATCTGCTATCTGCTTGCTGCCGCGGGCGCCTCGGAAGAAGGCCAACTGGACCTGGGCCTTGGGGCAGCGCAACTGCCTGGCGTTGGCGGTGCCGGCCAGCTGCTCCCCAGCAGACAAGGCCAAGTGGTGATCAGGAGCGGCGACGTCACAGCCCAGGGCCCCCAGCAGCGGCAGGGACGCCAGGGCGGCATGCAGGCCCTGGGGCGGCACTGAGACGGACTGGGGGAAGACGATATGGCGCTGGCCATGCTGGCGGGCGGCCTTGTTGCGGCCATGGATAAAGGCGGCCAGGCAGGTGTCGGTGGCGGAGCTGTAGGGCATCAGCAGCAGGTCGTAGCGCTGTTTGCGCAGATCCCGCAGCAGAGGCACCAGCGACCAGAGGCGGCGCAGGGACAGCCTGGAGCTGTAGATGTGGTTCAGCCCCAGGCCCTCGAAGAGGCTGGCCTGCCAGGGTTGGTGGAGCAGCAGGTCTACCTGGGCGCCGGGGTAGTTGCGCTGGACTTGGCGTACGAAGGGGATCAGGAACAGCATGTTGCCGATGCGCTTGTTGCTGCGCAGTATCAGCACCTTCTTGACCTCGGCCGGCTCGAGGGGTTGCTGGCTGGACTGGGAACAGCGGGCCAGCAGTTTGAGCAGCAGGGCTTCCAGGGCATCGTCCTTGCTGCGGCGGGCCTTGTCGAATTGGCGCAGGTAGCTTTTTAGTTTTTTCATTATGGTGCCTGTCTTTGAGCCTCGGGCAGCCGGGGAGTGCGGCGGCCAGCAAGGGGCAGACTAGGGCGGTACCATTAATGAAAGCTTAAATATGTGGGGGACTTTGTCGTTTCTTTGTGCAAGGCCGGCACGCGGCGCCCCTGGCGGGCAGCTATAGTCAGAGCCGGGTGGCAGTTAAACACGGCCACCCGTCAGGTTGGTGCTGAACCTGGCCAGAGTCGCCGGGTTTGCGCTCCCCAAAAGGGCCGGCACCGCCATGAGGAGTCCCCAGTCCCTGGCCAGGAGCAGCCCATGACCCGCAGCATTCCCATAGCCCGCTACCGCAATATCGGCATCAGCGCCCATATCGACGCCGGCAAGACTACCACCACGGAGCGCATCCTCTTCTACACGGGGATCAGCCACAAGATTGGGGAAGTGCACGAGGGCACGGCCGTCATGGACTGGATGGCCCAGGAGCAGGAGCGGGGCATCACCATCACCTCGGCGGCCACCACCACGGCCTGGAAGGGCATGGCCGGCAATTTCGAAGAGCACCGCATCAACATCATCGACACCCCCGGCCATGTGGACTTCACCATAGAGGTGGAGCGCTCCATGCGGGTGCTGGACGGCGCCGTCATGGTCTATGACGCCGTCGGCGGCGTCCAGCCCCAGTCCGAGACCGTCTGGCGCCAGGCCAACAAGTACGCGGTGCCGCGCATCGCCTTCGTCAACAAGATGGACAGGGTGGGCGCCGATTTCCTGCGGGTGGAAAAGCAGATCCGCGAGCGCCTCAAGGGCCTGGCCGTGCCCATCCAATTGCCTTTGGGGGCCGAGGACGACTTCCACGGCGTGGTGGATCTGGTGAAGATGCGGGCCATCCTCTGGGACGACGCCAGCATGGGCACCACCTTCAGCTACGAGGACATCCCAGCCGCGCTGATGCCCCTGGCCAGGGAATGGCGCGAGCACATGGTGGAGGCCGCCGCCGAAGGCTCGGCCGAGCTCCTGGACAAGTACCTGGGCGGCGAGGAGTTGAGCGAAGAGGAAATCAAGCGCGGCTTGCGGGCCAGGACCCTGCGCAACGAGATAGTGCCGATGCTGGCCGGCAGCGCCTACAAGAACCGCGGCGTGCAGGCGCTCTTGGACGCCGTGGTGGAATACCTGCCGTCGCCGGCGGACGTGCCGGCCATCAAAGGCCATGACGAGAAGGACAACGAGATAGAGCGCCACCCCACGGACGACGAGCCCTTCTCGGCCCTGGCTTTCAAGATAATGACCGATCCCTTCGTCGGCCAGCTCACCTTCTTTAGGGTCTATTCCGGCATCGCCAATGCCGGCGAAGCCGTCTACAACCCCACCAAGGGCCAGAAGGAGCGGCTGGGGCGCATCCTGCAGATGCACGCCAACGACCGCAAGGAAATCAAGGAGGTCCATGCCGGCGACATCGCCGCCGCCGTCGGCCTCAAGGGGGTCACTACGGGGGACACCCTCTGCGACATCAACAATCCCATCATCCTCGAGAAGATGAATTTCCCCGAGCCCGTCATCTCCCAGGCCATAGAGCCCAGGACCAAGGCCGACCAGGAGAAGATGGGCCTGGCCCTGGGCCGCCTGGCCCAGGAGGACCCGTCCTTTAGGGTGCGCAGCGACGAAGAATCCGGCCAGACCATCATCTCCGGCATGGGCGAGCTGCACCTGGAGATCCTGGTGGACCGCCTCAAGCGCGAATTCGGCGTCGAGGCCAGCGTCGGCCGGCCCCAGGTGGCCTACCGGGAGACGGTGCGCCAGGCGGTGGCCGACGTCGAAGGCAAGTTCGTCAAGCAGACCGGCGGCCGCGGCCAGTACGGCCATGTGGTGATCCGCCTCGAGCCCCAGGAGGAGGGCAAAGGCTATGCCTTCCTCGACGAGGTCAAGGGCGGGGTGGTGCCCCGGGAATTCATACCGGCGGTGGACAAGGGCATACAGGAGACCATGACCTCGGGAGTGCTGGCCGGCTACCCCGTGGTGGACGTGCGGGTGGCCCTGGTGGATGGCTCCTCCCACGACGTGGACTCCAACGAGAACGCCTTTCGCACCGCCGCCTCCATGGCCTTCAAGGAGGCCATGCGCCGGGCCCAGCCCCAGTTGCTGGAACCGCTGATGGACGTGGAGGTGGAGACCCCCGAGGAGTTCATGGGCAACGTCATCGGCGACCTCACCGCCAGGCGCGGTGCCATGCAGGGCATGGAGGATCTCCACGGCGGCGTCAAGCAGATCAGCGCCCTGGTGCCGCTGTCGGAGATGTTCGGCTACGCCACCAACCTGCGCTCCCTGACCCAGGGCCGCGCCACCTTCAGCATGGAGTTCAAGCACTATGCCCCCGCCCCCAAAGAGGTGCTGGAACAGGTGCAGGCCAAAGGCGGCTAGGCATGCCCCCGCTATCCCGACACACCGATGTTGTTGGTTTGTTAATGCGGCGGCGCTAGTATCCCTGCCGACCCAGGACTAAAAGCCCAAAAGGATTTTGGATGCCGTTATTACCCCTTGGCGCCCCCGGTGGGGCGCCCGCTTTTTTCCCGGCCTACCGCCACCTCGCCAGGCCCTTGCTGTTGCTTGCCGCCTTGCTGCTGGGGGGCTGCTTCTGGCTGTTCGACGATTCCTTCGGCTATCGCGGCCCCATCATCGTCACCGTCGAAACCCTGGACGGCAAGGTGCCCGAGCATCCCTTCGTCATCGACGTCGCCTATACCGAGGTGGGCAGTCATGGCCTGGGGGGCAAGCGGGGATACAAGCACATCAAGCTGGCCTATGCCGGCCGGCCCGTGACCTTCCCTAGGGAGCGGCTGGACCTGGCCCTGCCTAACGACGCCGCCAACATCGGCTTTCTGGTCTTTCATCCCGGTTATTTCTATAGCTACGACAGGTACGGCTTCCCCCCCAACAAGGCGGACAAGCCCTACCGCATCACCATCAAGATGCGGCCCCTGGAAATGGTGCTGGGCAAGGTGGAAAAGGAAGCCGACGCCGCCAAAGCTGAGCTGGCGACCCTGCAAGCCGGCACCGAGGCCTACCGTAAAAAGGAAGGTGAATACCAATACCTACGCTATCGCCTCGGTGACATCGTCGGGGTGCACAACGGACAGGTGAAGCGCCGTTACCTGCCCCATATCCCCGAGGCCCTGCGCCAGTCGGTTATCGATAAATACCACCCCATACTGGAAGCGCTTTATTACAGCATTCCGGAGACGGATTGCGGGATTATGGTATCTGGATGCCAAGAAGAGCTGAAAAAGAAAAAAGGGAAAAGGGAGTTCAAATACAACGGGATCTGAAGCCCTTCTCTCCTGTTTGGGTGCCGGTGTAAGAGGCGGGGCCTGGGCCCCGCCTTGTTCAGTCGGCCAGCAGCTGCTCCAGGTTGGCGCGCAGCAGGATCTGGGGGTTGAACAGCTTGTCCGGCATGGCCAGGGGCTGCACCTGCTGGTAGCGGACCACCGTCTTGCTGCCCTTCTTCATGTTGTCAGAGAGCGCCATGGCGACGACGCTGGGCTGGCCGTCCCGCTCGCCGCGCTCGAAGGTGGCGCTCTTGGCCAGCAGGCCGGAGCGCAGGTAGAGATCGGCGCTTAGGGGGAAGAGGTCGGCGGCGTCCAGGCGCAGCACTATCTTCTGGTAGCTGGCGGCGTCACTGATGGCGGTGAGGGTCAGCACCAGGCTCTGGCCTTGCGATTCCTTCTTTGCCACCTGGTACTGCTTGCTCCAGCTGAGGGTGGCGATGTCCCCCAGGGCCGCTTCCCCCAGCAGCTTCTGCATGGGGGTGATGCGGATGGGGCGGCGGCTCTTGGGCATCAGCATCCAGAAGTCATTGCCTTTCATCAGCACCTTCTGGCCGGCGTCGGCCTTGGATTTGAAGACCACCAGGGAGCGCTCGTCCGTGCCCAGGTAGACCTGGAAGAGGCGCGACTTTTCCAGCTGGTCGCCCTGGTAGAGCTCCACCTGGCAGTCCACCAGGGCGGAGCTGGCGCGCCCCCGGTATTGCTCGGCCTTTTGCAGCAGGGCCTGGTCGGCGGTGGCCGCCATTGTGGTGCCGGCCACCAGGGTCAGCAGGGCGAAAAGGGATGCTTTAAACATGGCTCAGTGCCTCCGTAATGTTCTTGGATGAACCCTTGTAGGCGGCCTTGACGGCGGCCAGTACGCAGATCAGGGTCAGGATCAGGCTGGTCAGGGCGGCCAGGGGCCAGGAAAATTCTATGGTCAGCGGGTAGCCCTTGCTGCTGCCCGGCGGGGGCGGCATCTGGATATGCAGTTGCAGCAGGGCCCAGGTCAGCAGGAAGGACAGGGCTATGCCGGCCAGGGCGCCGAGGATGCCGATGATGCAGGACTCCAGGGTGAAGTTGCGGATGGTCTCCCAGCGGTAGCCGCCCATGGCCGCGACTGTGCCTATCTCCCTGGTCCTTTCCGTGACCGTCATGCCCATGGTGTTGGAGATGGAGAAGAACACCAGCAGCACCATGACAGCCCCCAGCAGGCCGAAGATGCGGTTATAGAGGTCGCGCACCGACTGGTAATAGAAGGCCCTCTGCCACCAGGGGGTGACCAGCTGGGCGGGGAAGCGCTTGGCGTACTGGGACAGCTTGTCCGCCGTCTTATCGATATCGAACAGGTAGACGGCGAGGCTGCTGACCTTGTCGGTGTCCAGCAAGGATTTGGCGCTGGGGATATCGACATAGAGCTGGCGCTTGTCCAGGTCCGGAACCCCGGTGCTGTAGATGCCCTTCACCTCGAAGTCGAAGGCGTTGAGGGCGCCGCTGGTGGTGGTGGCCAGCAGGGTGACGAAGTCGCCGACCTTGACCTTGAGGGACTTCGCCAGGCCCTGTGCCAGCACCACCTGGGGCCTGGTCTCTTCAAAGGAGGACAGGGGCTGGCCTTGCAGCATGTCGAGGAAGGGGCCCTTGACGTGGAACTCCTGGGGCTCGACGCCGAGGCCGATGAAGATGGCCGTCTTCTCACCATTGGAGACCAGGCCGGTGAAGTTGAGCCGTGGCAGCACCGCCTTGACGTCGTCGTCCGCCAGCAGTTGGCCGCGGATACTCTCCACATCCTTGAGGCCGAATGCCATGGGCACCTCTTCTTCGTCGCTGAAGAAGCGCGGATCGCTGATGGTCAGGTTGCCCTCGTCCCGGGCGGCCTTTTCCGCCAGCGAGTGGTAGGTGAAGAGGGCGAAGCCGGCGCTGGTCATGATGGCCAGGGTGGCGATGGCGGTGACCAGCATGGTGAAGACGGAGCGGCGGGCGTTGCGCCAGACATTCAAAAACGCGAAATGTAACCAAAGCATGGGCTGTCCTCTTAGTCGGTCAGGCGCTGTGGGCCAGGGGGTGGGCGGCCAGCTCTTTGAGGTGGCCGTCGCTCAGTTCCAGCACGCGGTCGCAGCGCTCCGTCATGCGGTGGTCGTGGGTGGCGATGACGAAGGTGCTCCGGCTGCGCTGGCCCAGTTGGCGCATCAGGTCGATGACCAGGGTGGCCGTCGCCGTGTCCAGGTTGGCGGTGGGCTCGTCGGCGATCACCAGGGCCGGCTCCTTGACCAGGGCCCGGGCTATGGCGATGCGCTGCTGCTGGCCCCCCGACAGCTGGCCGGGGCGCTTCTTGGCGTGCTGGGCGAGGCCTACGGCATCGATCATCCTGGCCACCCGCTGGTAGCGCTGCTGCTTGTTAAGACCCAGCATCAGCAGGGGATACTCGATGTTCTCGAAGGCCGTCATCACGGGGATCAGGTTGTAGTGCTGGAAGATGAAACCTATCTTCTCGCGGCGAAGCCGGGTCAGGGCGGCCGGGTCCCGCGGCACCTGCTGGCCGTCCAGGAAGATGTCGCCGCTGTAGTTTGCATCCAGCAGGCCGCAGAGGTTGAGCAGGGTCGACTTGCCGCTGCCGGAGGGGCCGCAGAGGGCGACGGTGTCGCCCCTGGCGATATGGCCCTCGACCCCCTTGAGGGCCTGCACCTCGGCGTCGCCGCTTTGGTAGGACTTGGTCAGGCCGCTGAAACTCAGCATGGTCATTCCCCCTTGGCTTGGTTGAGCTGGTCTTCAAGCTGCTTGAGCTGCGCCATGTGGCGGCCCTGGGGCGCCAGGCTGGTGAGGGCCGCTATCTGCGCCTTGGCCTGCGCCGGGCGCCCGGCCTTGATGTCGGCCTCGATGGCGCACAGGTAGGCGCTGGCCTTGGCCTGGGGCGGCGCCCTGTCGAAACCGGGGGAGGCGATCAGCCCCTGGATGAGGCCATAGCCCTGGTCGAGGCGGTTGAACATCTTGGGCACCTTGATGAAGGTGCAGGCCGCCGTTGTGGTCACCCGAAAGATCTCTGCCGGTGTCGCCTTGACCTTGAGCAGGGCCAGGGACTTGTCCAAGTGGGCCATGCCCTTTTCCGCGGCCTGCATCTTCTGCCAGGGCTGGTCCTGGTAGCGGGCCGCCGCCGTCTCGCTGCTGCCCAGCAGGGCCAGGGCCAGGGCGTCGCTGCCGTCAGCTTTGACCAGCTTGCCGAGGGCCGAAATGGCTTCCTGGTTGGCCGCCTCGTCGCCGGCCAGGCCGGCCTGCTGGGTGGCCATCAGGCGCTGGGGGATCTCGATTGCCGCGGCCGGCAGGGTGAAGGCCAGGGCGGCGCCGATCAGGGTCAATTTGCCGATGAGCTGTTTCATGTCTTGTTCCTCAGTGGTTGGCTGTCTTCCATGGCCAAGAGACTAAGGGAGGCAAAAAGGCGGCGCCGGCCGAGGTGACCGAAGGCCAATAGGGGGGATGAACGGTAATGGGGGGCGACGGACGGGAATGAAAAAGGAGGCGCCTGGCCTCCTTGGCTCACATCTGCTTGAACAGCTGCTGGTAGCTGCGGCTGACGGTCAGGCGCCTGTTGCCCTGGCCTGGCTTTAAGTAGACGAAGAGGTGGCCCGAGAAGTCGCGTTCCACCTTGTGGATGCGCCCGACATTGACGATGCAGTTGCGGTGGATGCGCCAGAACTGGTCGCCGTCCAGCTGGGTCTCGAGTTGGCTGATGCTGGTCTTGATGAGGAAGTTGCCCTCGGCCGTGTTGACGGTGGTGTACTTGTCTTCCGCCAGCCAGTAGTCGACCTCGTCCACGTCTATCATCTTGACCACGCCGTCCTTGCTCGCCCTTACCCATTTCAGGCGCTCGCTGGACTGGGGCTCCTCCGCCTGGCCCGGCAGTAGGGTTTGCAGCAGGGACATCAGCTGCTGCTGCCTGGGATCGGGTTCCTGGCTTTGCCTGGCCTGGGCCAAGCGGCCCTTGAGGCGGCCTATGGTGACGGCGAGGCGCTCGTCTTCGATGGGTTTGAGCAGGTAGTCGATGGCCTCGTTCTCGAAGGCCTCGACGGCGTGCTGCTCAAAGGCGGTGGTAAAGACCACCAGCGGCATCTTGTCCAGGGAAGAGAAGCGCTTGCTGAGGCTGATGCCGTCCAGCGCCGGCATCCGGATGTCGAGGAATACCAGGTCGGGCTGGCACTGCTGCACCTGCTGCCAGGCCTGCTCGCCGTCGGCGGCCTGGGCCACTATCTCCAGCTCGGGCCAGACGTCCCCGAGCAGGTGGGCCAGGTGGCGCCTGAGCAGGGGCTCGTCATCGGCGATCAGCGCCTTATAGCCTTGTGACATTGAGGGGAACCTCCAAGTAAACCTGGACGCCGTGCTCCAGGTGATCCAGCGAAAACAGGGCCTGGTCGCCATAGAGCCGGGCGAGTCGCTCCCGGGTGTTGTTGACGCCTATCTTGTGGCCCTTGTGGTGACTCTGCTGCCCCTCTGGGCAGCTGTTGAAGAGGCTGATCTGCAGCTTGTCGGCGCTTGAGGCGATGCTGAGCCGCAGCTCGCCGCCGTCCTTGAGCGGCTCTATGCCGTGGACTATGGCGTTCTCGATCAGGGGTTGCAGCAGCATGGGGGGGAAGAGGATGCTCCCCGGCAGCTGATCAGGAATATCGAAGGTCGCCCTGAGCCGCTCGCCCAGGCGGATCTGCTGGACGGCCAGGTAGGCCTCGTTGAATTTCAGCTCCTGCTCCAGGGTCAGCCATTCGTCGCGGGTCCGGGTCAGGCTCTGGCGGAGCAGGGCGGTGAGGGCGCTCAGCATCTTGCTGGCGGTCTTGGGCTCCAGGGCGATCAGCGCCTGGATATTGGCCAGGGTGTTGAACAGGAAATGGGGCTCTATCTGCGACTGCAGCAGGCGCAGCTTGGTCTCCAGCAGTTCCTTGTCCTGCTTGACGCGCTCCAGTTCGGCCCTGTCCAGGGCCTGTTGCAGGGCGTGGGATTGTTCGCTGCGGTAAAAGAGGTAGCTGATGGCCAGGGCGATGAGGGCGCAGACCAGGATGATGCCCAGGTAGCGGTCCGGCGCTATATGGACGTCGCCGGGCAGGTACAGCTCCAGCAGCACCAGGGGCACCAGGCAGGAGACGAGGGCGGCGATAAGGAACTGGAGCGCCGGCGCCATGGCTGGGAAGCTGGCCGCCAGGAGGCGCCTGCCGTAACGCACCGTGAAGCCCATGCCGAGGGCTATGGCCAGGGACAGCCCCAGGCTTGCCGACCAGCCGATGAAATACAGGGTCCAGCCGATCACCAGGCAGACGGCGGTCAGCCGCAGGTCCTTCTTGTTGTCGTCACTCAGTCGCACTTTCCATCCTTAGAAAACCAGTTCGACACCCAGGTAGTAGGTGGTCTCGAAATCGAGCTGGCGGTAGACGCTGTCGGCCGCGCCCAGGTAATGCTTGGCGCCCAACTCCAGCTTGTCGCCGGACGCAAAGTAGTAACAGACTTTGCCGTGAATTGATAACCCTTTATCGATGGGATCCAACAACATAGTGAGCTCGGGGCGCCAGTGCTCGCCGCTGCTCCTGAGGTGCAGCATCAGGGTGTTGCGAAAGAGGTTCTGGCTGGCAAACATCTGCCGTTCGGCCATCAGCTGATAGGCCCTGAAGGGGCTGGCTTGCCCTGGCCTTGCCAGCATCTCCTTCCAGTCCCTGTCCGACGGGGAGCGGCCGTCGTACCAGTATTCGAGGATCAGGGTCGCGCCCCAGTCGGTGCTGTAGTTCAGGCCCACCAGCCCTTGCCAGGCGCCGCGCTTGTCGGCCGACACCACAGGGTTGATAAAGGTATCGGCGGCCAGCCGCTCGGGATGGAAGTCGGCCACCTGGTAAGCCTGCTGCCAGAGCAGGGAGCCGTGGAATTCGAGCCTGTCGCTCAGCACTGTGACGGCGCTGCCGCCGAGCCGCCATTTCAGCTTGCTGTCGTAATGGGCCAGGTATTGCAGCTCCCAGCCGCCCAAGTCGCTGTAGCGGCGCAGGCCGCAGCCGTTGCCTTGTGGCTGCCGGCCGGGCGCATGGTAATAAGGCCGGCTTTGGTTGCAGACCCAGGTCCAGTTGCCGTCGTCATCGAAACGGTCGGCGCTCAGCTGCCAGCTACCGGGGGCTACCGAGGTGTAGAGGGCCAGGGGATCGGTGGGCGAAAACAGGTCCAGGGGGCGAAATCCGTAGCCGACGCCCCAGTCGAGCTTCTTCTTGCCGGCCGAGACAAACCAGTCATCGATGCTGAAGTCGTAGAAGAGCTCGGCCAGCTCCAGGTCGGCGTCGCTGCCGCTGCCCTGGTTTTGATACCAGGCCGTGGCCGCCAGCCCAATCCCCTGGCTCTTAACGCCGAGATCCAGGGCGGCGAACTGGCTTTGGCCGCTTTCCGCCGGGAACAGGGCGCTGCCGCTGGCCCGTTCGGCCCGCTCCTGGGCGCGCAGCCGGGTATCCCATTCCGTGGCCAAGGCACAGTGCTGAACCAGAAGCAGTAAAAGGCAGAGTCGCTTGAGCATGGTGAGGTCCCGCTATCGAAAGGACCTCCAGTGTGGGGAATAGGCCAGGGAGCTTGGCGATAGGGCGACGAGCTGCCTTTTATAGCGACGGAATGCGCCAGGGGCCGATGGTCGGCTGGGGCGGGGGCAAAGCCGAGAACGGCGGAGGCAGGTCGATGGCGCTATAGAAGGCGCCGGAAATGAAAAAAGGCCAGCGGTTTCCCGCTGGCCTTTCGTGATTTGGTGGCCCCTCCCAGACTTGAACTGGGGACCTAACGATTATGAGTCGTGTGCTCTAACCAACTGAGCTAAGGGGCCGTGGCTGGGGAGTATAAGGGGTTTGGCGCCGCCTTGTCACCACCCTGGCCTGGCTAAAAGCCAGGGGATTGAAGCGTTTGGCGAATTCTTGAACGGCCCCCTGGCCCTGCCGGTGAAGGCCTGAAACTGCTATGCTGCGCCCTTTCGTTGCCGAGCCATATCGACCATGTTTGCCTCCCTTGCCGTGATACTGCTGCCCCTGCTGCTGGGCTACCTGCTGCCGCCTTTCAAGGACAAGCCCCTGGCCTGGGTAGGCCGCGGCGTGACCTGGCTGGTCTACGTCATCCTCTTCTTCATGGGCATGGGGCTGGCCGGTATCGACAACCTGGCATCGGCCCTGGCGCGCATGGCCGGTACCACGGCCCTGGTGTTCGGTGCCGTGACGGCGGCCAACGGCCTGGCGCTCTGGCTGCTGTCAAAGGCCTTCCATGACCATGGCCGCCAGGGGGAACGCCAACCCATCCGATGGGGCCAGGTGCTCAAAGATTCCGGCATCCTGGTGGGCACCGTCATAACGGGCACTTTGGTGGGGCTGGTGCTGCCGCTCAACGCCCACGCCTTCTCGGAAGGGGCCCTGGCGCTGTTGCTGCTGTTGATCGGTATCCAGCTGAGGGCGGCCGGCATGACGCTGCGCCAGCTCTTTCTGAACCGGCTTGGGCTCTTCATCGCCCTGACCCTGATGTTGAGCACCCTGGCTATGGGGGCCCTGCTGGCGCCTTGGCTGGGACTACCAGTCAACCACGGCATGGGCTTGGTGAGCGGTTTCGGCTGGTACAGCCTGTCCGGCATTTTGGTGAGTGACGCCCTGGGGCCGCTCTGGGGCGCCACCAGCTTCTTCGTGGATCTCTTCCGTGAACTGGTGGCCCTGGCCTTGATACCAACCCTGATGCAAAGGGCCATGCCGCTGGCCATCGGCTATGCCGGGGCCACGGCCATGGACTTCTCATTGCCGGTGATCCAGAAGAGCGGCGGCCCTGCCTGCGTGCCTGTGGCCATCGTCTCCGGTTTCCTGCTCAGCCTGGCAACACCGGTATTGATGGCCATACTCTTGGTGTGATGAAAGCCCAGAACCTTTTAAACCCCTTACCGGACGCCTTCGAAGGCGAGGTGTTCGACGACCTCTTGAGCCGCCCGGGGCTGCGCCTGGAGCGCATCGTCTCTCACGGCCAGGGTTCGCCAGAGGGTTTCTGGTATGAACAGCAGCAGCACGAGTGGGTGCTGGTGCTGGAAGGGGAGGCGGAGCTGGGCTTCGAGGGCGGCGAGGCCGTGCACCTGGCCAAGGGTTGCTGCCAGCTGTTGCCGGCCGGCGTGAAGCACAGGGTCAACTGGAC
This sequence comes from Gallaecimonas kandeliae, assembly GCF_030450055.1. Classification (NCBI taxonomy): domain Bacteria; kingdom Pseudomonadati; phylum Pseudomonadota; class Gammaproteobacteria; order Enterobacterales; family Gallaecimonadaceae; genus Gallaecimonas; species Gallaecimonas kandeliae. Next base: position 2,831,458 of record NZ_CP118480.1, on the reverse strand, counting down.
GGCGCCCGACAGGCCCACCGTCTGGCTGGCGCTCTTCTTCGACCCATAAAAAAACGGCACCCTAGGGTGCCGTTCTTGTTGCCTGCCTGGGCTTACTCGTCCAGGAAGCTTTTCAGGATCTCGGAGCGGGAAGGGTGGCGCAGCTTGCGCAGGGCCTTGGCTTCGATCTGACGGATACGCTCACGGGTAACGTCGAACTGTTTGCCCACTTCTTCCAGGGTATGGTCGGTGTTCATGTCGATACCGAAACGCATGCGCAGCACCTTGGCTTCGCGGGGCGTCAGGCTGGACAGCACTTCCTGGGTGGCCAGCTTGAGGCTTTCGCTGGTGGCGGCATCGGCCGGCAGCTCGAGGGTGGTGTCCTCGATGAAATCCCCCAGATGCGAATCTTCGTCGTCCCCGATGGGGGTCTCCATGGAGATGGGCTCCTTGGCGATCTTCAGCACCTTGCGGATCTTGTCTTCCGGCATGGCCATGCGAATGGCCAGCTCTTCCGGGGTGGGCTCGCGGCCCATCTCCTGCAGCATCTGGCGGGAGATACGGTTGAGCTTGTTGATGGTCTCGATCATGTGCACCGGGATACGGATGGTGCGGGCCTGGTCCGCGATGGAGCGGGTGATGGCCTGACGGATCCACCAGGTGGCGTAGGTCGAGAACTTGTAGCCGCGACGGTATTCGAACTTGTCCACCGCCTTCATCAGGCCGATGTTGCCTTCCTGAATGAGATCCAGGAACTGCAGGCCGCGGTTGGTGTACTTCTTGGCGATGGAGATAACCAGACGCAGGTTGGCCTCGACCATTTCCTTCTTGGCGCGGCGGGCCTTGGCCTCACCGATGCTCATGCGGCGGTTGATGTCCTTGATGGCTTCGATGGTGAGGCCGGTTTCCTGCTCGATCTGCTGCAGCTTCTGTACGCAGCGGCGCAGATCTTCTTCCAGGGACTTCATCACATCGGAGTAGCCCTTGCCGGCCTCCAGGTGGCCGTCCAGCCAGCCCATGTTGGACTCGTTGCCGGGGAAGGTCTTCATGAAGACCTTGCGGGGCATCTTGGCGTCGTCCACGGTCAGCTTCATGATCAGTCGCTCCTGGGTGCGGACGCGGTCCATCATGTCGCGCATCTCGGCCACCAGGCGGTCGAACTGCTTGGGTACCAGGCGGAATTCCTTGAAGATCTCCGCCAGCTTCAGCACTTCATCACGGGCTTCGTCGGAAGCACGACCCTTGGCCTTGATGGTGGCGCGGGCGGCTTCGTATTGGCTGCGCAGGGCACCGAACTTCTCGCGGGCGACTTCCGGGTCCAGGGTGTTGTCGTCGTCACCGCCGTCGCTGCTTTCCTCTTCCTCGTCGTCGTCCTCGTCGTCCAGCTCTTGCTGGGACAGCTCGGAGCCCACATGGGTCGCAGAGGGGGCGGCATCTTCTTCGGCGTTGGGATCGATGAAGCCGGAGATGATGTCGGACAGGCGCGACTCGCCCGCTTCCACCTTGTCGTACTGCTCAAGCAGGTAGGTGATGGCTTCGGGGTATTCGGCAACGGAGCACTGGACCTGGTTGATACCGTCTTCGATGCGCTTGGCGATGTCGATCTCGCCTTCACGGGTCAGCAGTTCGACGGTACCCATTTCACGCATGTACATGCGCACCGGGTCAGTGGTGCGGCCCAGTTCGCTCTCGACGGTAGCCAGGGCCTGGGCGGCGGCTTCTACAGCGTCTTCGTCGGCAGCATCTTCAGACATCATCAGGGTATCGGCGTCAGGTGCGCTTTCGAACACCTGGATACCCATGTCGTTGATCATCTGAATGATGTCTTCTATCTGATCGGAATCGACGATGTCGTCCGGCAGATGGTCGTTCACCTCGGCATAAGTCAGGTAGCCCTGTTCTTTACCTTTGGCGACCAGAAGTTTAAGCTGCGACTGTGGGGTTTGCTCCATAGACATCATCCGCTCAGGTTGAATTGCCGTGCCAGAAAGTGAATACGACAGTATAGCGAGTCGCCTTCCTCACTGCTAGCACCGCATGAATCTCAGCCATTTCCCGCCTTCGCAGAAAACAACGCCTTAAGTTCTTGAATTTCTTCAGGTGTGGCCTGCTTTCGCGCTTGCTTGGCCACCAGTTCCTGGTACCGGATCTCCAAGGATTCGGTGAGTAGGCGCTCCACGGCGCCCAGCAATTCCGGGGTCAGATTGTCTTCCACAGCGGACAGGTCCAGCTCCGCCAATTTGGCGAAGATGGGGGCGTTGGCGCTGTTTTCAAGTCGCCGCAGCAATTGTCCTGTAGTGGGCACAGTGCCGTTCTTGATGGCCTGTACCGCTTCATCCAGCACCTCGGCGCCCGGGAGCCGCAGTGCCTTGAAATCGAGTTCGGGCAGTTCCAGGGCCAGGGCCGGATTCTGCACCAGTATGGCGATGGTCAGCCGCATCAAGGGCGGCCGGCCGGCCTTGGTGGCCTTCTTCTGCTGGGGCTGAGCCGGGCTCTTGGCCACGAAACGCTCCAGCTGTTCCTCTGCTACTGCCAGCCGTTTGGCCAGCTCTTCGCGCAGCATCACCCGGTACACCGAGTCCGGCAGCCGCTCCAGTAGCGGCATGGCTTTTTCGGCCAGGCGCGAGCGGCTGTCGGGGCTGGCCATGTCGACGCTCTTCTCCAGCTCCTGAAAGAGGAACTGGGAGAGGGGCAGGGCCTTGGCCAGCAGCGCCTCGAAGGCGGCTTTGCCTTCCTTGCGCACCATCGAATCCGGGTCCTCGCCGTCAGGCAAGAAGATGAACTTCAAGGTGCGGCCGTCGCGCAGCAGCGGCAGGGCGTTTTCCATGGCCCGCCAAGCCGCTTCCCGGCCGGCGCGGTCGCCGTCATAGCAGCAGATCACCTCCGGCGCCGAGCGGAACAGCAGTTCCAGCTGGTCGCTGGTGGTGGAAGTGCCGAGACTGGCCACCGCGTAGCTGACGCCGGCCTGGAACAGGGCCACCACGTCCATATAACCTTCGACCACCAATAGCCGCTGCAATTCACGGTTGGCCTGGCGGGCCTCGTAAAGGCCGTAGAGCTCGCTGCCCTTATGGTAGATACGGGTCTCGGGGGAGTTCAGGTATTTCGGTGTGCCGTCCCCCAGCACCCGGCCGCCGAAGGCGATGACCCGGCCGCGACGGTCGCGGATGGGGAACATCACCCGCTCGCGGAAGCGGTCGTAACGGCGGCCCTTGTCGTTCTGCACCAGCATGCCGGTGTCCATCAGCAGCTGCTGGCGCTCGAAGCTGGTGCCGAATTTCTTGAGAACCCCATCCCATTCGTCCGGTACATAGCCGATGCCGAACTGCTTGACGATGTCACCCGACAGGCCTCGGCCCTTGAGGTAGTCAACGGCGGCCGGAAAGGACTTGAGGTTCTGGTAGTAGAAACGCTGTATGTCCTGCATCAGGCCATAGGCGTCTTCTCGGCGTTCGGCGGCCTTGGGGTTGCGCTGGTGGCCTGCTTCGCGGGGCACTTCCAGGCCCTGCATGCTGGCCAGCTCTTCCACTGCTTCGGCAAAATTGATGCGGTCGAATTCTTCCACGAACTTGATGGCGTCACCCTTGGCGCCGCAGCCGAAGCAATAGTAGAACTGCTTCTGGGGGCTGACCGAGAAGGAGGGCGTCTTTTCGCTGTGGAAAGGGCAACAGGCGCTGTAGTTCTTGCCGGTTTTCTTGAGTTTGACCCTGGTGCCGATCAGCTCAACGATGTCGGTACGAGCCAACAGATCGTCGATGAAATCACGGGGAATGGTTCCAGCCATGATGCTCCGGTCAGCAGGATAAAAATGAATAAGGTGAAGGAGTTATCCTATCACCCGAGGCGGATTTGTCAGGCGCTTAATTTCGCCTTGACCAGGCCGCTGATAGGGCCCATTTCCGCACGGCCCTGCAACTTGGGTTTGAGCCAAGCCATGACCTTGCCCATGTCAGCCGGGCCAGTGGCACCGGTTTCGGTGACGGCCTGGGCGATGAGCTCCGCGATTTCGTCGCTATTGAGCTGCTTGGGCAGGAAGTCCTGGAGGACTGTGATCTCGGCAGCCTCGGCGTCGGCCAATTCCTGGCGGCCGGCACTTTCGTACTGGGAGATGGAGTCGCGACGCTGCTTGATCATCTTGGTGAGGATGACCAGCACTTCGTCGTCGGAGAGTTCGCGGCGCTCGTCCACTTCGACCTGCTTGATAGCGGCCAGGGCCAAACGCAGCGTGCCAAGGCGCTCTTTGTCCTTGGCACGCATGGCATCTTTCTGCGCGTCGGTGAGTTGCTCTTTGAGACTCATAACGGCTCCAGATGCTAAATCGCTAATCAGTACAGACGAACGCGACGGGCGTTTTCGCGAGCCAGTTTCTTGGCGTGACGCTTAACGGCAGCAGCCTTCTTGCGCTTACGCTCAGTGGTAGGCTTCTCGTAGAATTCGCGCTTGCGGCACTCGGCCAGGACACCGGCTTTCTCGCAGGAGCGCTTGAAGCGGCGCAGGGCTACGTCGAAGGGTTCGTTCTCACGTACTTTAATTACGGGCATGTACCATCACCTCAGGGGTTATACGGTTAGGTGGTCTGCAAATGACCACTGCGACTAAAAATGGTGCGGAATTCTAACGTACGCCGGCAGCGAATGTAAAGCCGGGATCGGCGGCAAAGGTGGAGATAGTGTCGAGCTGCGGTTAAGATAGCGGCCCCTGTGGTTATGAGGCTCCCCATGCGCGTTCTGGGCATCGAAACTTCCTGTGACGAAACCGGCATTGCCATCTTCGATACCGAAAAAGGTCTGCTGGCCCATCGGCTCTACAGTCAGGTGAAGCTGCACGCCGACTATGGCGGCGTGGTGCCTGAGCTGGCGTCCCGCGACCATGTGCGCAAGACGTTGCCCCTCATAAAGGAAACCCTGCAGGAAGCCGGCCTCAAGGGCGAAGAGCTGGACGGCATCGCCTATACAGCAGGCCCCGGCCTGGTGGGAGCCCTGCTGGTGGGCGCCACCATAGGCCGGAGCCTGGCCTACGGCTGGCAGATCCCGGCCGTGGCAGTCCACCATATGGAAGGGCACCTGCTGGCCCCCATGCTGGAAGAGACCCCGCCCCAGTTCCCCTTCGTGGCGCTGCTGGTATCCGGCGGCCATACCCAACTGGTGGCGGTGGAAGCCATAGGAAAGTACCGCATCCTCGGCGAGTCCATCGACGATGCCGCCGGTGAGGCCTTCGACAAGACCGCCAAACTGTTGGGCCTGGACTACCCCGGCGGCCCTCGCCTGGCGGCCATGGCGGAAAAGGGCAACCCCGACCGCTTCAGCTTCCCGAGGCCCATGACCGACCGCCCGGGGTTGGATTTCAGCTTCTCCGGCCTCAAGACGGCGGCGGCCAATGTCATTCGTGGCGCAGGCAGTGGCGCAGGCAGTGGCGAAGGGGATGACGAACAGACCCAGGCCGACATCGCCCGCGCTTTTGAGGACGCCGTCGTGGATACCCTGGCCATCAAGTGCCGCCGGGCCCTCAAGGAAACCGGCTTCAAGCGGCTGGTGATGGCCGGCGGCGTCAGCGCCAACAAGCGGCTGCGGGCCAAATTGGAGGAACTGATGACCGGCCTCAAGGGCGAGGTTTTCTATGCCCGCCCCGAGTTCTGCACCGACAACGGCGCCATGATCGCCCTGGCCGGGGCCCTGCGCCTCGAGGCCGAGGGCAGCCTGGAGCTGTCGGTCAAGGCCCAGCCCCGCTGGTCCCTGGAAAGCCTGGCGCCTATCGCGCCCTGATAACGGGCTAGGAAAAAGGCGGCCTGGGCCGCCTTCTTTGTTCCCCAAAACCCTCCCTGGTGCCGAACCCGGCCAGGCCATCCAGAGCCTGGCGTGAACCTGCACCCAAGCAGCGCTTAGGTTTCGAGGTTCACCCTTTTCATTTGGGTTTTCTAAACCGCATCCGTGGCTCTGTACCGTTCCAGAGCCGGCGCAGGTTGTCCTTGTGGCGGATGATGATGAGGGTCGCCAGCATGGCCACGGGGATCACGTAGGCCGGTTTGATGAACCAGGTATAGAGGGGAGACAGGGCCGCCGTCACTATGGCCGCCAGCGAGGAGAGCCGGGTCGCCATCACCAGCAGTATCCAGGTCAGGATCTGCAGGCCGCCGAGGGTCAGGCCTATGGGCATCATGGCGCCGAAGGCGGTGGCCACCCCTTTGCCGCCGCGGAAGCGGAAAAAGATCGGGAAGATGTGGCCCAGGCAGGCGGCAATGGCAATCACCCCCAGCCAGATGGCGTCGATGCCCAGGAAGAAAGAGCCCCAAACCGGTATGGTGCCTTTGAGCACGTCGCCGGCCATCACCAGGGCAGCAGGCCCCTTGCCGCCCAGGCGCAGCACATTGGTGGCGCCCGGGTTGCCGGAGCCGTGCAGGCGGGGGTCAGGCAGGCCGAACAGCTGGCAGACGATGACGGCGCTGGAAACAGAGCCCAACAGATAGGCGACCAGGGTCATCAGTACAGCGGTGGCGATCATTAAGGCCCTTGGTTTTTTCCGGTTAGGGGATAAGGTAAACTCGGCTGCCGTTGTCGTACAAGCAGGCCCGCGAGATTAGCAGGGCCGGCGCCAAAACGAGACCCGACCTGTGAGCGACCGCATCTTTATCGAAGGCCTGGAAGTCTACACCGTCATCGGTGTCTTCGACTGGGAAAAGGACCACAAGCGCAAGCTGGTGTTCGACCTGGAGCTGGCCACCGACATCAAGGCCGCGGCGCAAGGGGACGACTACGGCAAGGCGCTCTGCTACGGCAGTATCAGTGCCTTCATCACCCAGTATGCCGAGAGCCACCAGTTCGAGCTGCTGGAGACCCTGGCCGAGCGCATCGCCCAAAAGCTGGTCAGCGATTTCGGGGTGACCTGGCTGAAGCTGAAACTGTCCAAGCCCGGTGCCGTGCCCAACGCCCGCAACGTCGGCCTTATCATCGAACGCCGCGCGCCGTGACCGAGATCCTACTGAGCCTCGGCTCCAACGTCAGCCCTGAGCAGCACTTGCGTGCCGGCCTAAAGGCCCTGCGGGCTGCCTTCGGCGAGATAGCGTGTTCCCCTGTCTTCGAGGCCGAGCCCATCGGCTTCAAGGGCACCAACTTCCTGAACATGGCGGTGAGGGCCTGGACCGACTGGCCCCTGGAGGCGGTGCTGGCCTGGATAAAGGACGTGGAGTTTGCCCATGGCCGGCCGGCCAATGCCAAGAAGTACGCCCCCCGCACCTTGGATATCGACCTGCTGACCTTTGGCGACCTGGTCTGCCAGGAACCGGTGGAGCTGCCGCGCCCCGATATCCGCAAATTGGCCTTCGTGCTCTGGCCCCTGGCGGAGCTGGTGCCGGAGCAGTTGCTGCCCGGCAGCGCCCAGAGCTACCGGCAGCTCTGGAGCGATTTTCCCAAGACCCAGGCCCTCTGGCCCGTGCCCTTCGAGGGCTGATCAGGCGCCCTGACGGGCGTCCTTTTCCGCCTGCACCAGGCGGATCCGCTCGGCATTAACCGCTTCCCCCACCTGAGGGCCCTTGAGGCCCCTGGCCACTATGGCTTTGACGTCCACCATTCTCGCCGCTTTGAAACACTGGCGCAGCCAGTCCGCCTGGGAATAGGGTTTTTCCTCGAAGCCGGTACGGCCCTTGTAATCGGCGATGCAGGCGAGCACCAGCTTTTCCACCCGCTCGGGCTTGCGCCAGGCGTCCAGCTTGTCGAAGAGCCGTACCAGGGTGCTGGCCCGCAGTTCGAAGGCGGTATGCACCTGGCAGTGCAGATCCGAGACCAGCAGCGCCAGGTCGCGGCAGCCGTTGGGCACCCGGAAGCGGGTGCAGAAATCGGTGATAAGCGCCATGCCGCTCTGGCCGTGGCCGTGGTGGCTGGGCCACTTGTCGGGTGGGGTCAGGGCTTTGCCGAAGTCGTGGCAAAGGGCGGCGAAGCGCACTTCGATGTCATCGCTCAGCTTGGCGGCCTGCTCCAGCACCATTAATGTATGGATGCCGCTGTCCACTTCCGGGTGCCATTTTTCGGGGGCCGGTACCCCGAAGAGGTTGTCCAGCTCTGGGAACAGGGCCTGCAAGGCGCCGCAGTCCTTCAGTACCTCGAAGAACACCTGGGGCGAACCGGTGTTGAGGGCCTTTTCCATTTCCTTCCAGACCCGCTCCGGGGTCAGGGCGGCAAGCTCGCCGCTGTCCGCCATCTGGCGCAGCAGCGCCTGGGTTTGTGGGGCGACGGTAAAGCCAAGGTGGGCAAAACGGGCGGCGAAGCGGGCCAGGCGCAGTACCCTGAGCGGATCTTCGCAAAAGGCATCCGACACATGGCGCAGCACCCTGTTGTCCAGATCGCTCTTGCCGCCATGGGGGTCGATGAGGTTGCCGTCCTGATCCTGGGCCATGGCGTTGATGGTGAGATCCCGGCGGATGAGATCTTCCTCCAGGGTCACGTCAGGGCTCGCGAACACTTCGAAACCGGTATAGCCGACACCTTTCTTACGCTCGGTGCGGGCCAGGGCGTATTCCTCGTGGGTTTTGGGGTGCAGGAAGACGGGAAAATCCCGGCCCACCTGTTCGAAGCCCTGGGCCTTCATGGCCTCTGGGGTTTCCCCCACTACCACCCAATCCCGCTCGTGGACCTCAAGGCCCAACAGGGTGTCGCGCACGGCGCCGCCAACCAGATAACAGTTCACAAAACCTCCTATGTGGAGGGCCATTATACCTTGCCAAAGGGCCAGGGGCGCGCAACCATAGGGCGCAGAAAAGCAACCAACTGGCAGTTATGTACGAGTCATTCTTCGGCCTGACCGAAAATCCCTTCTCCATAGCCCCCAACCCGCACTTCCTCTACATGAGTGAGCGGCACCGGGAAGCCCTGGCCCATCTGAAATTCGGCCTGAGGGAGACGGGGGGCTTCGTGCTGCTGACCGGCGAGGTGGGCACCGGCAAGACCACGGTGTCCAGGCGGCTGCTCAAGGAGCTGCCGGACAACACCGATCTGGCCTTCGTGCTCAACCCCATGCTCACCGAGAGCGAGTTGCTGGCCACCCTTTGCGACGAGTTGGAGATCGCCTACCCGGACAACCCCAGCCTCAAGCAGCTCACCGATGTCATCCAGGCCTTCCTGCTCAAGAACCACGAGGCGGGACGCCAGACGGTGCTGCTGGTGGACGAGGCCCAGCACCTCAAGGTGTCGGTATTGGAGCAGCTGCGGCTGCTCACCAATTTGGAGACCGACACCCAGAAGCTGCTGAAGATCATCCTCCTCGGCCAGCCGGAGCTGAACCAGCTGCTGCGCCGCCAGGAGCTGCGGCAGCTGTCCCAACGCATCACGGCCCGCTATCACCTGCTGCCGCTCAGCCGCAAGGACTGTGCCCAGTACGTGCTGCACCGGCTGCGTATCGCCGGCCGCGAGCGCCCGCTGTTCACCGGGGCCGCCGTCCGGCGGCTGCACAACTACAGCGGCGGCATACCGCGGCTCATCAACCTGCTCTGCGACAGGGCCATGCTCGGGGCCTATGGTGCCCAGCAGGAGAAGGTGGACGCCAAGCTGATGGACGCGGCGGCCAAGGAAGTGCTGCACCACGACAGCCGCCAGCAAAGGCCCCGCCAATGGCTGCCCTGGGCCCTGTTGGCCCTGGTGGCCGGCGGCGCCATCGCTGCCTACCCCTTGTTGCAGCAAGGCGCTTCTCCCAAACCTTTGCCGGCAAGCAGCCAGGTGCCAACGACGCCTGTGGCGGCCAAGGTGACATTGGCCAGCCGTGACCGCATCTCCCTGGCCGCCTTCGACGCCCTTTTCAAGGCCTGGGGCATGCCGGCGGCCGACGGTGACCCCTGCCAGGCCGCCGAGCGCCTCGGTTTTCGCTGCCTCAGCCAGCAGTTGCCCTGGCGGGAGCTGGTGGCCCTGGGGCGCCCGGCGGTATTGGAGTTCCTGGACGACGGCGGCGAGCGTTTCTTCGCCACCCTGGTCGGGGCCGGTGACAGTTTCAGGCTGGCTCTGAGCGGTGGCGAAACCCAGGTGCCCAGCCACTGGCTGGATCAGCACTACCGCGGCAACGCCATCTTGCTGTGGCGGCCGCCCCAGCAGTTCAGCCAGGCCCTGGTGCCGGGCAGCCAGGGGCCGCTGGTGACCTGGTTGGACAACGCCCTGGCCCAGGCCCTGGGGGACCAGGCCCAGGACACCAACAGGTACGACGACAAACTCCAGGACAGGGTCCGCGCCTTCCAGCGCCGTTTTGGCCTCAAGGCCGACGGCCTGGCCGGGGAGAACACCTTGGTGCGTCTCAACCGCGCCCTGGGAGCGCCGGGGCCTGTGCTGTGACCCTGCTCAACAAGGCCCTGGCAAGGCGTGAGCCCCAGGAGCAGGCAAAGACCATCGAAGGCGGTTTCCACCGCGACACTGGCCTCGCCCGGCTCTGGTTGGAACGGCTGGTGATAGTGGTGGCGGCGCTGCTGCTGGGCCTTATCCTCTGGCAGCGTTGGCAACCGCTCTTGCCAAAAACGCCCGAGGCCAAGCCGCAAAAGCCGGCAGTCTCAGCCGAGGCGCCTCCCGCTGCGAAGGCACCCGAACCCGCCGCCCGGCCGCAGGCCGCCGATCCCTTCTTCAAGGCTCCATCCAAGGCTGAGCCAGCGCCTGTTCTACCCAAACCGGTCGCCGCTAAGCCCGCGGCTGTTCAAGAAGCCCCCTTCGATGCCGCCAAGGCACCGGCCACCCTCAGCTACACGGGGCATTTCTACGCCTCGGATCCCAAGCTGCGCTGGGTGATCCTGAACGGCCACAAGTTGCGCCAGGGGGAAGGTCTGCCTGGCCTCAAGGTGCTGGAAATAGCCCCGGACAGCGCCAACATCCAGCTCGGGGAGAAGCGCTTCTGGCTCAACGCCCTCACTAACTGGCCAACCACTGGGGAATGAAAAACGCGGCACAGGGCCGCGTTTTTTGCACCTTGGAAAACTCAGAAATGGTAGCTGACGCCGACGGCGAGGCCCGCCAGGTCGGCCTGGTCCTTGTTCAGCAACTGGGCGTATTCGATGAAGAGGTTGGCGTTGCGGCTGAAGGCAAAGGTGAGGCCGGCGCCGTAGCTCAGGTCGTCCTGGGAGCCGGTGTCGCTCCGGCCCTGGAACGATGCCTTGGCCCTGGCCTGGGTCCAGCCCAGCAGGCCATAGACGGAGACAAAATCGGAAACGGGGTATTGGGGCAGCAGGTAGAGACCGTACTGGTGCTTGAGCTCCACCTTGACGCTGGTGCCGCCGGTATTGACCTTGTCATCCCCCAGGCCAAAGGCGGCGCGGCCTTCGACGGCCAGGAAGGGGGTGAAACGAAAGCCCATCTGGGCACCCAGCAGATCCAGGTTGGCGTCGTTGCTGACCCCGGGATCCAGGGCTTCGGCGCTGAAGTGGAGGCCGCCATAGGGGCCAGGGGCATCGGCGAAGGCAGGGGAGGCCAGCAAGGCCAGCAGCAGCAGTTTTTTCATGTTTTTTGTCCTCATCCCGGAAATGGGCAAAGCCCTTATTGAGCTTAGCGTGCCGGCAAGAGGCCGATAAAAAAACGCGGCCCTAGGGCCGCGTTTTTTGTCTGTCGCCGAGCGCCGTTACTCGCCCAGGGTCAGCAGGGTGGCGTTGCCGCCCACCGCCGTGATGTTGTTGGTGCGGGTCTTCTCGGTGACGAAGCGGTACAGATAGTGCGGGCCACCGGCCTTGGGACCGGTGCCGGACAGGCCCTGGCCGCCGAAGGGCTGGGTGCCGACCATGGCGCCGATCTGGTTGCGGTTGATGTAGCAGTTGCCGACGTTGGCCTTGTCGGCGATGGCTAGGGCCAGGCCTTCGTTACGGCTGTGTACACCCAGGGTCAGGCCATAGCCGGTACCGTTGATGGCGTCGATGACCTTGTCCAGCTCTTCGGCCTGGAAGCGCACCACGTGCAGTATGGGGCCGAAGTTTTCCTTGTGCAGCTGCTCGATACCGCTGATCTCGACGGCGGTGGGTACCACGAAGGAGCCCTTGGCGGTCTCTGCGGTCATGGGGGCTGTGGCGATGGGCTTGGCGAAGCCTTTGAGCGCCTCCAGGTGTTCTTCGAGCAGGGCCTTGGCCTTGTGGTCTATGACGGGGCCTATGTCGGTCTTGTAGTGCCAGGGATCGGCCACTACCAGTTCCTGCATGGCGCCTTTGAGCAGCTCCAGGATGCGGTCGGCGACGTCGGCCTGGACGTAGAGCACGCGCAGGGCGGAGCAGCGCTGGCCGGCGGAGGTGAAGGCGGAACCGATGACGTCCTTGACCACCTGCTCGGGCAGGGCGGTGGAGTCGACGATCATGGCGTTCTGGCCGCCGGTCTCGGCGATCAGGGTCTTGATGGCGCCGTCGTGGTCGGCCAGGGACTTGTTGATGGCCTTGGCGGTGGCGGTGGAGCCGGTGAAGACGACGCCGGCGATGCGGTCATCACTGGTCAGGGCCGCGCCGACGGTGGCGCCGGTGCCGGGCAGGAAGTGCAGCACATTGGCGGGAATGCCGGCTTCCAGGGCCAACTGGATGGCGCGGTAGGCCACCAGGCAGGTCTGTTCGGCGGGCTTGGCCAGCACAGTGTTGCCGGTGGCCAGGGCCGCGGCCACCTGGCCGACGAAGATGGCCAGGGGGAAGTTCCAGGGGCTGATACAGACGAAGACGCCCTTGCCCTGGGAGTAGAGCTCGTTCAGCTCGCCGGTGGGGCCGGGCAGTACTTCGGCGCCGTTGAACATCTTGCGGGCCTGCTGGGCGTAGTAGCGGCAGAAATCCACGGCTTCACGGACTTCGTCGATGCCGTCCTGGAGGATACGGCCCGCTTCGCGGGTGACCAGGGCGATGAGTTCGGCGCGATGTTCTTCCATCAGGTCGGCGAACTTCTCCAGGGCCTTGGCGCGGTCTTCGACGTTGGTGCGGCACCAGGCCGGGAAGGCGGCGTGGGCGCTGTCGAGGGCGGCCTTGACGGTGGCTTCGCTTGCGAAGGCGACGGTACCCACTGTGTCTTCATGGTTCTGGGGGCTGAGGACCTGTTGGGCTTCGCCGGCTACATCTTTGCCGCCCACGATGGCGGCTGCCTGCCACTGCTTGGCCTTGAAGGGCTCCAGGGCGTCGAAGAAAGGCTTGGCTTCAGACTGGATGTGCAAGTTGATTCCTCCGGAGTTCTTGCGGGTGCCGTAGATGGCGGCAGGCATCGGGATCTTGTGGTTGGCGAGGCTCGGGGCCGCGGCCAGGGTCTTCAGCGGGTGGGTGGCCAGGCTTGATACCGGGGTCTTGGGGTCCACCAGCTTGTGTACGAAAGAGCTGTTGGCGCCGTTCTCGAGGAGGCGGCGCACCAGGTAGGGCAGCAGATCCTTGTGGCTGCCGACGGGCGCGTAGATGCGCACGTTCTGGCCCTTGTTCTCTTCCAGCACTGTGTCATAGAGCTCGTCGCCCATGCCCCAGAGGCGCTGGTACTCGAAGGGCCGGCCGGCGGCCATGGTCTTGATGGCGATGACGGTCTGGGCGTTGTGGGAGGCGAACTGGGGATAGATGACGCCCTGGGTGTGCTCGCTCAGCAGAAAACGGGCGCAGGCCAGGTAAGAGGCGTCGGTGGAGGCCTTACGGGTGTAGACGGGGTAGCCTTCCAGGCCGGCGGCCTGGCACAGCTTGATCTCGGTGTCCCAGTAGGCGCCTTTGACCAGGCGAACCGGAATGAGGTCCCCCTGTTCGCGGCCCAGGCGGGTCAGCCACAGCAGCACCGGCAGGGCGCGCTTGGAGAACGCCTGTACCACCAGGCCGAAGTTGCCCCAGCCCTTGGCGGCCTCTGAGCGGTAGACGGCCTCGAAGATGTCCAGGGAGATCTCCAGGCGGTCCGCTTCCTCGGCGTCGATCTGCAGGCCGACGTTGGCGGCGCGGGCCTTTTCCACCAGCTTGCGGACTATGTCCACCATCTCGGTGCGGACCCGGTCGAGGTTCTGCACGTCGTAGCGGGGATGCAGGGCCGAGAGCTTGATGGAGATGGTGGGGCGCGGCGCCTCTGACTCGTCGTACTGGGCGGCACCCAGGGCAGCGATGGCGTTGCTGTAGTCGTCGAAATACTTCTTGGCGTCGGCGCCGGTCAGGGCCGCTTCGCCCAACATGTCATAAGAGTGGGTGTAACCCATCTTGCGTGACTTGCGGCTGTTCTTGAGGGCTTCGCCAATGGTGCGGCCCAGTACGAACTGTTTGCCCATGATCTTCATGGCCGCGTACATGGCCTTGCGCACCACGGGCTCGCCCAGGCGGGTGATCATGCGGTTCAGCAGGTTCGCCGGGCTGCCGTCGAGGCGCTTGTCCATGGTGATGACCTTGCCGGTCAGCATCAGGCCCCAGGTGGAGGCGTTGACCAGCAGGGACTCGGACTGGTTGAAGTGGCGCGCCCAGTCGGCGCCGGACAGCTTGTCCTTGATCAGGGCGTCGGCGGTGTCGGGATCGGGAATACGGAGCAGGGCCTCGGCCAGGCACATCAGTATGATGCCTTCCTGGGTGTCCAGGCTGTACTGCTGCAAGAAGGCCTGGATGCCTTCGCCGGCGTCGTGGCGGCTGCGGATCTTGGTGACCAGGCGCTCGGTCTCGGCCGTGATGGCGGCGGTCTGCTCTTCATCCTTGGGCACCAGTTTCAAAAGCTCCGTCAGGTAGCTTTCCTCGTCGACGGCGTAGTTGTCGGTGATGACCTGGCGAAGATCATCGAGGCTGGGCACCTGGAAGTCGGGTGCAACCACTTGGCTTGCATTGAACATAGGGCTAGACACCTTGGCAACGAGGCCCCTTTCTTATGGATTGTCCGGGGCCTAAGGCTGACGATTTTGCCGCCGCAGGGGGGCAAGGTGCGCAGAGTATACAATATACACTCTGCATGAAAATCCCCTTTTCACCCCATTTTTTTGGCGGCTCAAAGCACCTTTAGATAGCACAGAAAACGGGGTGTCGATGACGCCGTTTTTTCATTAGTAGCCGTATGTTTTCGATGCTATCCGCAAGGGCGTTTTGGCGAGGAAAACAGCGGGCTGGCAGTGAACTGGTCTGTGCAGCGGGCCATGTCCGCCGCAGCGCTGGGGCTTTGAGGAGGGAACCTGCCTTTCTGGCTGTCAGGGATGCTATTTCTCCATGAATTTAAATTCATGCATTGTGGGTTTTTACTTTGATTTGCCTGGCGGTAGACAATAAAAAAGCCGCCCAAGGCGGCTTTTTTGTTTGGGGCCAAACAGTCAGACCCACATGTTCTTACGTTTCTTGCTGGGGATGAGGCGCGGCAGCAGCAATCCCAGCAGCAAACCGCCCCCGGCGACACCGCCGCCGTAGAGGAACCAGCGCATCAGGTTGCTCTGGTCCATGCCTTTGACCTCGGCCTGCAGCTTGTCAATCTGGGCCTGTTGCTCGCTGACCTGCTGAGTCAGCTGGGCCTTGTCCTGCTTGAGGTTGTCCAGGCTGCTGGCCAGGGACTCGCTGCCGCTGGACAGGGTCTCGATCTTGGCCTGGGCGTCCTTGAGCTGGGTCTCCAGCTTGGGGATGGTGACCCTGAAGCTGGGGGTCTTGGTCAGGTACTGGTTCTCCACCCAGCCTTCACGGCCGTCGGCCTCGCGGACCTTGGTGAAGTCGTTGCTGCTCTCCAGCGCTTCGAGGGGGGTACCGGCATTGACGGAGCCGATGATGCGGTAGTCCCGGGAGGGGCCTGAGTGCAGGTAGATGAAGATGTCTTCGCTGACATAGGCAGGATCGGCAAAGGACAAGCCGGGGGCCATGGCCACCAGCAACAGCAGCATGCGCTTCAGCATCGTTGTGATTGTTCCGTAAGAAAGTTGCCGCCACATCCTAGATAGGCTCGGCGGCCAAGGCAAGAACCTTGGCCGCCGGGTTCAGCGGCGGCTCAGGCGGATCAGAGGACCAGGGCCTCGAGGATCCAGAAGATGAGGATGGACAGGAAGGCACCGGCCGGCAGGGTGATCACCCAGGAGACGACGATGTTGCGGATCACGCCCATGTTGAGGGCGGCGATGCCGCGGGCCAGGCCCACGCCCATGACGGCGCCCACCAGGGTCTGGGTGGTGGAGATGGGCAGGCCGGTACCGGAGGCCAGCACCACAGTGGAGGCGGTGGCGAACTGGGCGGCAAAACCACGGCTGGGGGTCAGGTGGGTAATGCCGGTACCGACGGTTTCCATCACCTTCTTACCCATGACGGCCAGGCCCAGCACTATGCCGAAGCCGCCCAGGGGCAGTATCCACCAGGCGATGCTGGACTTGGCGGCGACGGCGCCGCCGGCTTCCACCACGCTCACCACGGCAGACAAGGGCCCTATGGCGTTGGCCACGTCGTTGGAGCCGTGGGCGAAGGCCATGGCACAGGCAGTCAGCACCATCAGTACGGCGAAGACCTTCTCCACGTTGGAGAAGTGCATGTCCTTGTCGTCAGAGGGGTTGTACTGCTTGCGGCCGATGTAGATGTAGCCGGCCACCATCACCACCAGGGAGGCCAGGGTGGAGTAGCCCCAGTCTTCCATGTTGCTCAGCTGCAGGCCGACGTGGGAGAGGCCCTTCTTCAGGGTCACCAGGCTGATCACGAAGGCGGTCAGGAACATGTAGAAGGGCACGAAGCGCTTGGCGTTCTTGAGGGGATCTTCGGTGTCGAAGATCAGGCGCTGCACGCTCAGGAAGATGAAGTAGGCGATAAGACCGGAGATGGCCGGAGTCACTATCCAGGAACCGACGATGCCGAGGGTCTTGTTCCACTGCACGGCGTCGTTACCCAGGGCCACCATGGCGAAGCCGATGATGGCGCCGACGATGGAGTGGGTGGTGGACACGGGCCAGCCGTAGTGGGAGGCGACGATCAGCCAGATGCCGGCGGCCAGCAGCGAGGCGATCATGCCGATCACCAGCAGGTCGGCGTGGCCGACGAAGGCATTGGCGTCGATGATGCCGGTGCGGATGGTGGAGGTGACCTCGCCGCCCGCCAGGTAGGAACCGGCGAACTCGAACACCATGGCGATCAGCACCGCCTGTTTGATGGTCAGGGAGCGGGTGCCCACAGAGGTGCCCATGGCGTTGGCCACGTCGTTGGCACCGATGCCCCAGGCCATGAAAAAGCCGACCAGGCCCGCAAGCAGCACCAAAGCGGTGCCGTAGTGAGTAATGATATCCATGAATTTTTCCTGTTAGCTGCGCGCCAGCAACAGCTCCAAGCGGGACCCCACGCCTTCGGCACGGTCAGCCAGATCGCCGACCCACTCGAGGATGGAGTAAAGGAACATGACGTCTACCGGGTTGAGATCCTTTTCGATGGCCAGCAGTTGGCGGCGCAGGCGGATCTGCAGTTCGTCGGTATCGTGCTCTATCTCGTCGAGTTCGCTGATCATACGGTTGACCAGCTCCACCTCACGGCCGCGGAAGCCGGTTTCCAGCAACTCGTCCAGCTCGTTGATGGCCTTGGCGGCCAGGGCGGTGGCGTCCAGGCAACGGGCCAGGTAGGCACGGAACTCGGTAGCGAAGAGGGCAGGGATCTTCAGTTGGCGACCCAGGACCCGGCCGGCGATGTCCTTGGCCTTGTTGGCGATGCGGTCCTGTTCCTTGACCAGTTCCAGCAGGTCGGTGCGTTCCACCGGCATGAAGAGACCGGACGGCAGGGTGAGGCGGATCTCCCGTTTCAGGCTGTCGGCTTCTTTTTCCAGGCCGCTGATGACGTTGCGCAGCTGACCGGCTTTTTCCCAGTCGTCAGCCAGCACGGCGTCGAAGAACGGCAGCAGGTTCTGGCAGCATTCGTGGACCTTGTCCATGTGTTGCTGCAGGGGCCTAATCGGTGATTTGGCGAAGAGACCCAGGATACTGTTGGCAGGCATGGTTGCCCCTCATGTTTGACGAAATTGTCGGCATCAGGCCAATGCGGCGCGAAGAATAGCGCATCAGCGGATTGTAATAAAAGGTTCACGCGTTTTTTTTGACGAGCAGGCCGTTATAATCAGGCCGACACCCGCCCAAGTAAAATCCCATGGCCATCGAAACCGAACTCAAGCTCCGCGTCGCCGATTCCGTCGATACCGATCAGTGGCTCCAGCCGCTGCTGAAGGGCGCCAAGCCCCGCCACCTCAAGAATAGCTATTTCGACACCCCGGACGGCCGCTTGGCCGGCTGGCGCATGGGGCTGCGCATCCGAGAAGTGGACGGCGAGCGCGAACAGACCTTGAAGCTGGCCGACCTGAGCGGCTCCGCCCTCTCGGCCAGGCCCGAATACAACCTGCCGGTACTGGGAGACAGGCCCGATCTCAGCGCCTTCCCCGCCGAGGTCTGGCCCCAGGGCACGGACCTTGCCGCCCTCCAGGCCGAGCTGGCGCCGGTCTTCAGCACCGATTTCGTACGCCATAAGGTGCTGCTGGCCGACGGCCAGGTGGAGCTGTGCTGGGATCAGGGGGAAGTGGTGGCCGGCGGCCAGGTGCTGCCTATTCGCGAGCTGGAGTTGGAGATGCAGGGTGAGGATCTCAAGCGCCTGTTCGACATCGCCGAGCCCCTGCTTATCGACGGCGTCCAGTGTTTCGGCCTGTCCAAGGCCGCCCGCGGCAACTGGCTGGCCAAGGGCCAGGGCCCCCTCAGCCTGTCGAGCCTGTCCCCTGTCATCGACCGCCAGATGAGCAACGAAGCCGTGTTGCAACAGGCCTTGGCCACGGCCCTTGGCCAGTGGCAGGAAGCCGAAGACGCCTTCCTGCTCCAGCCGGGCTGGCAACCGCTGCTGGCTCTCGGCCAGGCGCTCCAGTATTTCCGCCAGGTGCTGAGCCTCTTCGGCGGCCTGGTGCCCCGCAAGGCCTCCAGCGAGCTGCGCCAGGAGTGCCAGTGGCTGGCCGACCAGCTGTCCCAGGCCGAAGCCCAGGTACGCCTGGCCAAGCTGCTGGGGAGCAAGGGCGGCAGCTTCAAGAAGCTCAACATCGCCGAAGAATTGCTGGAGCAGGCGAAACTGCGCCAGCAGGGTTTGATGGACATCGCCGCCTTCACCCGCCTCTTTGCCTCGGAGCGGGCCAACCGCCTCAAGCTGAGCGCCATCAAGTTCGTGGCCCTGGGCCGCTGGCGGGAGCGGCTCGACAAGCCGGCCCTGGCGGAACTGGACAAGCCCATCAAGTGGTTTGCCGACACCCAGCTGGCCAAGGCCTTTGCCGAGCTCAAGCGCCACCTCACCAAGGGCATGTCCCTGGCCGACTATGTGGATCAGGAAAGCCGGGTGCAGCGCTATCTCTGCTGCTGCCGCACCTTCGCCGGCCTCTACCTGGATGAGGCGGCGGGCAACGCCCAGGAACAGTGGCAGGACTTCCTGTTCGGTGTGGAGGAGGCCAAGCGCCTGGAAGGCCTGTCCCAACTGGCGGCGCGCCTGGATCTCAGCGAGGAAGACAGCGAGCAGCTCGAAGGTTGGCTGGCCCGCAAGCGCCAGTCCCTGGTGCTGGCTATGGATCAGTCCCGTCAGTTGGGGCTGAACCAGGTTGCCTACTGGCCTTGAGTTCGGCGCTGAGCTCGGCTATCTGGTCGCTCAGCCCCTTGATCTGTTCTTCCAGGCTCAGTACCTGATGTTGCAGGGAGCGGGCCTGGAGTTCCTCTTCTTCCCTGTCCTTGAGCAACCTGGAGGCCATCAGGCCGCTCACGCCACCGAACAGCGACACCCCTGAGACGATGACCACGGCGCTGATGATGCGCCCGGCCGTGGTCACGGGGTAATAATCGCCGTAGCCGACGGTGGAGATGGTCACCAGGGCCCACCAGAGGGCGTCTTGTGCCGTCTTGATGTTGGACCCTGGCTGGCTTCCTTCGGCCAGCAAGATGGCGATGGAGCTGCCACCCACCACCACCACCAGTATCACCAGCATGGTGGCCAGCACCGTATTGGCGCTCTCGCGCAGCAGCTGGCGCAGCACCTGGTTGGCCATGCGCAGGATGCGCAGCACCCGGATCACCTGGAAGAGGCGGCCGTAGCGCAGTATGTCCACCATGGGCACACTGGACACCAGATCGATCCAATGGGTGCGCAGATAGGGCCATTTCTCCCTGGCCCTGAGCAGGCCGATGAAGAAGCGGCTGAGGAAGATGACGCAGATGGCGGTGTCGATGATGATCAGCAGCTGGCGCTCATCGTCGGCCAGGGGGGCAAACTGCAATACCAGCACCACCGCCACCGCCAGCAGCGACAGCACCATCATCGCCAGCTCTATGGGCGTCGGCGCCAGAACCCGCAAGTTTGTCTTCACGCTAGCTGTCCTTCAGCAGCAGGTCGGCCTGCTCCATCAATTCTTGCATCACCTTCTTCTTGATTTCCAATTGGGCGTCGGCGGCTAGGCCGTAACGCCTGGCCAGGCGTTCGTAATCTTCGCCGCTCAGGGTGACGGTCAGCCTGGGGCGCTTGGGCCTGGTGGTGACGGGCAGATCCAGCATGGTGCGGATCTGATCCGAGGGGCTCAGCCCTTCCTTGAGGGCCGCCAGGCGGATGGCGTACTGGAAGCGGCTGTCCAGATCGAAGGCCACCTGCACCGCCTTCATGGCGGCGATGGAGGAGGCCCATTTTTCCTGCAGTTTCTTGGTCAAGGCCGCTCCCCCTTGAGGCGGGCCAGCACAGAGGCGGCGCTGGCTGGGGGCTGTGGCTGGGCCAAGGGACGGCTGGCCTCGCGGGCCCTGATGGCCTGCAAGGTGGCCTGCACCGAGTCCTTGCGGCCCGGCCAGGCGGGCTCCAAGGTGGCCACCATCTTCTCCAGCCCTTCGGTGGCGTCCAAGAGGCTCAGCTGGCGGCGCAGATCCACCTGGCGGCGCTCCAGCTGCAGGCAGGCCTCCAGCTTGTCCTTCAGCACCTGCTGTTGCCGGTGGTTGTCCTGCAGCTGGTTTTCCAGGGCCGCCAGCAGCTCCGCCTGGGCCAGGGTGCCGGGGGCGTCATCGGCCAGCAAAGCCTTGAGGTGGGCTTCCTGCTGCCCGGCTTCAAGGGCCAACCCTTGCTGCTGCTGGACCAGGTGGGCCAGGGCCCCTTGCCAGCTGGCCTGGTGGGGCTGCTGTTGCGCCAACTCCGCTTCCACCTGGGTCAGGGCCTCCTTGGTGGCCTGGCGCTGTGTCGGGGAGTGACGCCGGCTGAGCAAGGTCATAGCGCCTCCAGGAAGTGGTTCATGTCGTCGAGGATGTCGAGGGTGTTGTCGGACAGCACCACCAGTTCGTGCTCTATGTCGAAGAGGCTGGAGTGGACCGACAGGGCCCCGAAGATCACGTAGCGGTCCCCCATCTTGGCGAAGGCGGAGAGGGGCATGGGGATGTTGAGCTCGAGCATGGTCTCCAGCATCGACAGCCGCATCTGTGGCTTCACCTCGGCCTCGTCCCAGAGGAAGCTCATCACCAGGATCTGCTCTTCGGCCACCGTCAGGAAGATGGGGATCTCTTCCCTGTCCTGCACCACTATCTGCAGCACTTCGACCTCGCCGCTGATGGGGGTGCAGTCGAAACGGCAGCCGGTGCTGCTGGCGGCGCCCAAGGCATTGAGATGCCGGGCTATGGTGTCGATGGAATTGGCGGTCTGGGCTGGCACTGCGGGGCCTTTGGGCTTTATGCTCGGGATGTCCCTTGTCTAGCAGATTTGACATAATATGTCCACCCAGACCCTGCTGTCGCACCAGGCCGACAAGGCCCTGGCGACCCTCAGCGAACGCCACCCCCATTGCCTCGACGGCCTCGACGAAAAGGCCCAGGCCCGGCTGCGCCGGGGCCTGGCCTGTTCCGACTTCCTGCTGGCCCAGCTGCTGCGCCACCCGCAGTGGCTTGCGCCTTTGTTGGCGGACAGCGCCGAGACCCTGATGGCCGGCCCCTGGCAGCCGGAACTGGGGGAGCTGCGCAGCGAGGCCGAGGCCATGGCGGCGCTGCGCCAATGGCGCAACCGCAAGCTCGCAGCCCTGGCCCTGCTCGGCGCCCTGGGGGAAATTGCGGAAGAGGCCAGGCTGCGCTGCCTGTCCGCCCTGGCCGAAGGCCTGATCGTCGCCGCCCGAGACTGGCTCTATATCCAGCAATGCGCCCTGCGCGGCACCCCCTGCGACGAAGACGGCAATGCCGTGCCGCTGCTGGTGCTGGGCATGGGCAAGCTGGGGGGCGGCGAGCTCAACTTTTCCTCCGACATCGACCTCATCTTCGTCTACCCCCGCAGCGGTGAGACCCGGGGCGGGCGCCGCGAGATGGACAACCATGAGTTCTTCGTGCGCCTCGGCCAGAAACTCATCGCCCTGCTGGACGCCGTCACCGAGGACGGCTTCGTCTACCGGGTGGACATGCGGCTGAGGCCCTTCGGCGATTCGGGCCCCCTGGTGTTGTCCTTCTCGGCGCTGGAGGATTACTACCAGTCCCAGGGCCGGGAGTGGGAGCGCTACGCCATGGTCAAGGGCCGGCTCATGGGCGGTGGCGCCGGTTACGGCGAGGAGCTGGAGCAGCTGCTGCGGCCCTTCGTCTACCGCCGCTACCTCGATTATTCGGCCATCAACTCCCTGCGGGACATGAAGCGGCTCATCGAGGCCGAGGTGCGCCGCCGTGGCCTCAAGGACAACATCAAGCTGGGCCCGGGCGGCATCCGCGAGGTGGAGTTCCTGGTGCAGGTGTTCCAGCTCATCCGCGGCGGCCGTGAGCCGGCGCTGCGCACCCCGTCCCTGCTGGCGGTGCTGGCCCTGCTGCCCAAACTGGGGGTCATGACCGAAGAGGAGACGGTGCAGCTGCGCGACAGCTACCTCTTCCTGCGTAGCGCCGAGAACAACCTCCAGGCCATCGCCGACGAACAGACCCAGACATTGCCCGAAAGCCCCCTGGACAGGGCCCGCCTCGCCGCCATGCAGGGCTTCCCCGGCTACAGCGATTTCCTGGCCGCCCTGGCCGGCCACCAGGCCTTCGTCCACAGGCTGTTCCGGGAGCTGATCAGCGAAGAGGAAAACGAGGACGAGCTGCCCCAGGCCCTGCGCAGCCTGGCGCTGGCGGACTGGTCCGAAGAAGAGCTGGCCGGCCTGCTGGCGGAAGTTGGCCTGGCGCCGGCTCTGGCCCCCGGCCTCTTTGCCCTGCGCCAGCAACTGGGGCGCAAGCCCATGGGGGAGCGGGGCCGCAAGCAGCTGGACAAGCTGCTACCGCAGCTGCTGCTGGCCCTGCAGGACGAGCCCGAGCCCCAGCGCACCCTGGCGCGCCTGGGCCGGCTGTTGGAACAGGTGGCCAGCCGCACCGTTTACCTGGAGCTGCTTTTGGAAAACCCCGGCGCCAGGCGCCAGCTGGTGCGGCTGATGGGGGCCTCTGCCTTCATCGCCGAGCGCCTGACCCAGATGCCGATACTGCTGGACGAACTTATCGACCCTCGCCACCTCTACTCGCCGCCGCCCCTGGACGCCTACGAGGGGGAGCTGCGCCGCTTCCTGCTGCGCATCGAGCCCGACGATGTGGAAGGGCAGATGGAGGCGCTGCGCCAGTTCAAGGCGGCCCAGACGCTGCGCATCGCCGCCGCCGACGTCACTGGGGTGCTGCCGCTGATGAAGGTCAGCGATCACCTGACCTGCCTCGCCGAGACGCTGCTGGCCACCTGCCTGCCTCTGGCCTGGCAGGATGTGGCCCGCCGCCACGGCCAGCCGCCGGGGCTGGACCCTTACCACACAGGCCTGCTGGTGGTGGCCTACGGCAAGTTGGGGGGCCTGGAGCTCGGCTACAGCTCGGATCTGGACCTGGTGTTCCTCACCGATCTCGACGAGGAGCAGGCCAACGCCCTCACCGACGGCCAGAGGGCCATCACGGTACGGGAGTTCTACCTCAAACTGGTGCAGCGGCTGACCCACTGGCTGGCCACCCGCACCTTGGGCGGCGTGCTCTATGAGATCGACATGCGGCTGCGCCCCTCCGGCGCCTCAGGTCTGCTGGTCACCACCCTGGCGAGCTTCGAGCAGTACCAGCAGCAGGAGGCCTGGCTCTGGGAACACCAGGCCCTGGTGCGGGCAAGAGCCGTGCTGGGGGATGAGGCCTTGCGCCAGCGCTTTGCCTCTATTCGCTTGGGGGCCCTGTGCCAGGCCCGCGAGGGGCAGCAGCTCAAGGAGGAAGTGCGGGCCATGCGTGACAAGATGCGCTTACATCTGGACAAGTCCGGCAACGGCCGGTTCGACCTCAAGCAGGGCAGGGGCGGCATCACCGACATCGAGTTCCTGGTCCAGTACTGGCTGCTGGCCAGCCACCAGCCGGGGCTGCTGACCTTCAGCGACAACATCCGCCAACTGGACGCCCTGGCCGAGGCCGAGGTCATAACCCCCGACCAGGCCGAGACCCTCAAGCAGGCTTACATAGGGCTGCGCCAGCAGCTGCACCGCCAGAGCCTGGATGACGGCGGCAACCTGGTGGCGGACGACGCCTTCAAGGCCGAAAGGGCGGCGGTCAGCACCCTCTGGGACGCCGTGCTGGGATAAAAAAAGCGCGCCAGAGGCGCGCTTTTTTCATCATGGACAGCCCACCTTCAGGCCTTGTGGGACAAGCCCAAATACCCTGCCAACACCTGGTAGATCTCGTCAGCCATACAGCCGTTTTCAAGGGACGCCGGCTCGGCCGTAACCGCCTTGTGGGTCAAGGCTTCGAGCACCGTTTCCATTGTGTGTGCTGCAATATCGGGATCTAGCCGCTTCGGCAAGCGGTGACTATGGCGTTTCAACAGGGCACCTATTTGCTTTGTCAGATGCTGGCTGGTGTCCATGGCCTGCTGGAGGCCCCCGACTCGCGGAACCTGCTCGACAAGGATCTTGTGCAGTTCAGGAGAAAGCCGCTGCCTGTCCAATGCCGTTGTGATCAATTGCCTCAGGGACTGTTCAAGGGATAACGCCGCGGTGAGTCCTAGGGCTTCATCCATCATCTGGGCGAGGCGCGTGGCGTGGTGTTCGATCAGTGCCACGACCAGGGCGTCTTTGTTGGGAAAGTACTGATACAGAGAGCCAACGCTGACACCGGCACGTTGCGCCACTTTCGCCGTCGTAGTGCCGTGATACCCATGAGCGATCAAAACCTGAGCGGTGGCTTCGATCAGCGCGGCAACCGTGGCTCGGGATCTGTCTTGAGATGGCCTTTTCCTGGGGATTGTGGAGCCGTCTGACATCACTTGGACCTGCTCTGTGGAATGCGAATATCAAATATGACGAAACATTCGCATACTGGATATCGCATCGCAAATGGACAAGGAGGAATTGAGGATGCAGCAGATACAGGCTTTTGATCCCGCCAAGCTACTTGAGCGAGCGCCTAAAGATCAAGCCATCCTGGCCACCGATCTGTATTCGAGCGACTGTGCCTCCCTGGTGGGGGTGATCCGGGTGACGAACACCAGGGAGCCCCACCAATGGGAACGACATGACAAGGGGGACGAATTGCTGGTGCTGCTATCGGGGTCCTTCAGGATGACGTTGCGCTATGGCCATGTGGAGGAGATCTATACCCTGAACCCCGGCAATGCGCTGCTGATCCCCCAAGGGGTCGCGCATTCTGCCGAGCTCGACAGCGAGCACATCGACGTGTTGTTCGTCTCGCCGGGCGAAGGCAGTATCGAATGGTCGGAGTGCCCTTGATGCCTTGTCGCTCCGAGGAATGAGCCTGGGTCGGCCAAGGCAAATGCAAACAGGGGAGCCGCTGTAGGAAGAAGGCTGACTTCGATGCCTATCCAGGACAGTCTGGCTCCTTATCCGGGGAGCCAGACTGTCCTCTTTGGGGAGGGGCTTTTAGTAGTAGGAAGGGTCGGCTTCGTTGGGCCGCGTCTTGAAGCGGCGATGCACCCACATGTATTGCTCAGGCTGCTTGCGGATCTCCCGCTCCACTATGGCGTTGACCAGCTTGGTGTCCTGCACCTCGTCGCCGCTCGGCAAGGTGTTGAGGGCGGGGGAGAAGCTCAGCTTGTAGCCGGAGCCGTCGGCCAGGCGGGTCTGCACGAAGGGCACGACCTTGGCGCGGCCCTGCTTGGCGAACATGGAGGTGGCGGTGACGGTGGCGGCGTCCGGTACCTTGAAGAAGGGCACGAAGACGGCGCGGCGGCGGCCGTAGTCCTGGTCGGGGGCGTACCAGACCACTTCCCCTTCACGCAGGGCCTGGACCATGCCGCGCACGTCCCGCTTGTCCACCAGGTATTTGTTGGAGCGGACCCGGCCGTGGTACTGCAGGTACTCCATCAGGGCGTTGTTGTGGGGTCGGTAGAAGCCCACCCCCGGCTGCATCTCGCCAAACATCCGGGCCCCTATCTCCAGGGTCACGAAGTGCATGGCCATCAGGATCACGCCTTGGCCGCTGTCCAGCACCTCCCGGACATACTCGAAGTTCTCCACCTGCATGTGCTTTTTGATGCGCCACTGGGGCCACCACCAGGCCATGCCGGTCTCCAGCATGGCGACCCCAGTGGCTTCCAGATTGGCCTTAAGGAGGGCCTCGCGTTCGGCGGCGGATTGCTCCGGGAAGCACAGCTCCAAGTTGCGCCTGGCAACCCGGACCCGGCTCTTGGCTATCTTGCCGAGGAAGCGCCCCAGGCCCCGGCCCAGGGCCAGTTGCGCCTTGTAGGGCAGCCAGGAGATCAGGTAGAGGACGGCCACCCCCAGCCAGGTGGGCCAATAACGGGGATGCAGCAATGCAAGGCGAAAGCGCGGCGCTTCGACTTTCTGTATAGCCAAGGCTTGTCTCCATAGGGCAGCGATGGGCGCCAGTTTACCCCAAAGCCCGGCGCGGCGCCGTGGCATTTGCCGTGGTAAACTCTCGGCCAACTGCATGTAAGGAATACGGATCCCAATGAAGCTGAATCTGCCGGCCTTCGAAAATGCCCACGTCCTGGTGGTGGGCGACGTCATGCTGGATCGCTACTGGCATGGCGCCACCAAGCGCATCTCCCCCGAGGCCCCTGTGCCTGTGGTCAAGGTGGAGCAGAAGGAAGATAGGCCGGGCGGCGCCGCCAACGTGGCCCTTAACCTGGCGGCCCTGGGCTGCGGCGTTGAGCTGCTGGGCCTGGTGGGCCAGGACGAGCCGGCCCAGACTCTGCAGGACAGCCTGGGCAGTGTCGGCGTCAAGAGCCGCCTGCAGGCTGTGGCCACCCATCCCACCATCACCAAGCTGAGGGTCCTGTCCCGCCACCAGCAGCTGCTGCGCCTGGATTTCGAAGAGCCCTTTGCCGACAGCGATGCCCAGCTGCTGCGCGCCCCCTTCGCCGTGGCCCTGGAAGCAAGCAAGGTGGTGGTGCTGTCCGACTATGCCAAGGGCGCCCTGGCCGACGTCCAGCACCTGCTGGCCCAGGCCCGCGCCGCCGGCAAGGCGGTGCTGGTGGATCCCAAGGGCACCGATTTCGAGCGTTACCGCGGCGCCACCCTCTTGACTCCCAACTTGAGTGAATTCGAGGCGGTGGTGGGCCTTTGCCCCGACGAGCAGAGCCTGGTGGAGCGCGGCCTGGCCCTTATCGAGAACTTCGAACTGGAAGCCCTCTTGGTTACCCGTTCCGAGCACGGCATGACGCTGCTGCAAAAAGGCGCCGAACCTGTGCACCTGCCGGCCACCGCCAAGGAAGTGTTCGACGTCACCGGCGCCGGCGACACCGTCATCTCCACCCTGGCCGCGGCCCTGGCGGCCGGTGCTCCCCTGGACCAGGCCTGCGCCCTGGCCAACATCGCCGCCGGCATCGTCGTCGGCAAGCTGGGCACCAGCACCGTCAGCACAGTGGAGCTGGCCGGTGCCATAAGCCACGACAAGGAGCAGGGCCTGGGGGTGCTGGGGGAAGAGCAGCTGCTGCTGGCGGTGCGCGACGCCCAGCGCCGCGGCGAGAAGGTGGTCATGACCAACGGCTGTTTCGACATACTCCACGCCGGCCATGTGGGCTACCTGCAGCAGGCCCGGGCCCTGGGGGACCGCCTGATCGTGGCCGTCAACGACGACGATTCGGTGCGCCGCCTCAAGGGCGACGGCAGGCCCGTCAACAACTTGGAGCGGCGCATGACGGTGCTGGCGGCCCTGGGAGCCGTGGACTGGGTCGTGAGCTTCGGTGAAGACACCCCCCAGCGCCTCATCGCTCATGTGCTGCCGGACCTGCTGGTCAAGGGCGGCGACTACAAGGTCGAAGACATCGCCGGCGGCGCCGAAGTCATGGCCAATGGCGGCGAGGTCAAGGTGCTGGGCTTCGAAGACGGGGTCTCCACCACCGCCATCATTGAGCGCATCAAGACCAGATGAGCCGCTTTTTCTACAACCTGATGCTGTGCCTGGCCTTCCCCCTGGTGCTGCTCTGGCTGAACTGGCCAGGGCGGCGCCAGGACTTCGGCGGCAGGGCCCGGGAGCCTTTCGGGCTGGTGCCACCCCAGGAGGTGGATCTCTGGGTGCATGCCGTCAGCGTCGGCGAGGCCATGGCCGCCATCTCATTGCTGAAGAAGTGGCGGGAGCGGCATCCCAAGGCCAAGCTGCTGCTGACCACCAGCTCCCGCACCGGTTTTGAACGGCTCAAAGCCGCCTTTGGTGACCAGCTCAACCATTGCTACGCCCCTTACGATCTCTGGCCCTGCGTGTGGCTCTTCTTCCACAGGGTCGAGGCCCGCGAGCTCTGGATCATGGAGACCGAGCTTTGGCCCAACTGGCTGGCCTTTGCCGCCAAGCGCAAGATGCCGGTCAGCCTGGTCAATGCCCGGCTCTCCGAGTCTTCCTTTCGCCGTTACCGCAGGTTTTCCGGCTTGTCCCGGCAGCTGATGGCAGGGCTGTCGCGGGTGCTGGTCCAGACCCAGGCCGAGGCCGAGCGCTTCCTGGCCCTGGGCCTGGCGCCTGGGATACTCGAGGTGACGGGCTCGGTGAAGTTCGACCTGGAGCTTGACGACCAGCAGGCAGAGGCGGGCAGGGCGCTCAAGGCCGAATTGGGCCAGCGGCCTGTCTGGATAGCCGCCTCCACCCACCAGGGAGAAGATACCCTGATGCTGGCGGCCCACAAGCAGCTGCGGGAACAGTTCCCTGACGCCCTGCTGGTCTTGGTACCCCGCCACCCCCAGCGTTTCATTGAGGTGGCCAAGCTGATGGAGCGCCAGGGCTGGACCTTTGCCCGCCGTTCAGAGCAGCAGCCGGTGTTGGGCGATACGGCCGTTTACCTTGCCGACACCATGGGCGAGATGATGACCTTGCTGGGGGCTTGCCAACTGGCGGTGGTGGGGGGCTCCTTTGTCCCCGTCGGCGGCCACAACCTACTGGAGCCGGCGGCCCTGGCTTTGCCGACCCTGACCGGCCCCCAGTATTTCAACTTCCAGGACATCACCGACGCCCTGGTGGCGGCCGGCAACTGCCAGGTGGTGGAAGCGCCGGCCCTGGCCGGCACCCTGGCCGCGCTTTTTAGCAACCCCGAGCAATGTGCGAAGGCCGGCGAGGCCGGCCTCAAGGTGGTGGCGGCCAACAGGGGCGCCATCCGGCGCAGCCTGGCGGCGCTCGACAGCAGTCCTGTGCCGAAGGCCTGATGCTAAGGCTGACGGCAAAGGCGGCTTAACAGCGGTTTCCAGCCAATAAAAAAGGCCCTCATCGAGGGCCTTTTTGCTGGAGCAATCCTTACTTTTCCTTGGGCGCCATGGCGGCGGGCATCAAGGCCTTGTTGACCGCTTCCACGTCGGCGTCGGCCAGGGTGCCGTCCGCCTGTTTCAGGGCCAGGTTGTTGAGGATGTAGTTGTAGCGGGCCTGGGCCAGCTGCTGCTTGGCCTGGTAGAGCTGACGGTTGGCGTTGAGCACGTCCACTATGGTGCGGGTACCCACTTCGAAGCCGGCTTCGGTGGCTTCCAGGGCGGACTGGCTGGACACCACCGACTGCTCGTAGGCCTTGACCGAGGACAGGCTGGCGCCCACGTTGTTGTAGGTGTTGCGGATGGTGCGCACCACCTGGCGATGGATGCGTTCCAGCTCCTGGCTGCTGATCAGGAACTGGCTCTGGGCCTGCTCGACCTGGCTGGAGGTGCGGTAACCGGAGAAGATCGGCACCTTGACGGAGAGGCCTATGCTGGCGTTGTCCAGGCGCGGCTCGTTGATGCTGGAAGCCCCGTCAGGATTGTTGGTGGTATCGCTCACGTCGTAACTGCCGCTCAGGCCCACTGTGGGGTAGTGGCCAGACTGGGCGTACTTGATGTTGTCGCGGGCGATGTCCACGCTCATGCGTTGGGCCTGGAGGCTCAGGTTGTTCTCTTCGGCGCGTTTGACCCACTCGGTCGTCTTGCCCTGGGGCAGGGAGGGGGCGAACTTGTCGGTGTTGAGCACGGACAAGTCATGGTAGTTGACGCCGGTGATCTCGGTCAGGCCTTCGTAGCTGTTGTCCAGATCGTTCTGGGCGCTGATCTCGTTGGCCACGGCGGCGTCGTACTGGGCCTGGGCCTCATGGACGTCGGTGATGGCGGTCAGGCCCACGGCGAAGCGCTGCTTGGTCTGTTCCAGTTGGCGTTCGATGGCGCGCTTCTCTGCCTGGCGGAAGGCCAGGGTGTCCTGGGCCTGCAGCACGCCGAAGTAGGCCTGGGCCACGCGGCTGATAAGATCCTGGCGGGCGGCGCCGTACTTGACTTCGGCCTGGGCGGCGGTCTTTTCTGCCTGGCCCAGTTTGACCCAGGTGCCCTGGCTGTAGATCAGCTGCTCCAGGGTGATGCCGGCGCTCCAGCCGTGGGTGTCACCAGAGAACTTGCCACCGCTGTACTGCTCGTATTTGTTGAACTTGTAGCCCAACTGGCCGTTCAATTGCGGCAGCAGATCGGCCTTGCTGATATCGACGCCGGACATGGCCACCTGGCGCTGGGCGTCTGCCTGTTGCAACAGCGGATCATGCTGCAGGGCCTGCTGGTAGACTTCCACCAGATCGACGGCTTGGGCCTGGGCCACGAAACCGGCACTGACCAGTAGACTCAAAAGGGTTCGCTTCATTCGTTGATTCCTTGTGTCCGCATGCTGCGACATTGGCTGGAACAGTAAATAACAGGCTGATTTCACATCAAGTCGCAAGTGTAACAGATTATAAATTCGGCACGGTTGCGGGTAACGCACTGTTACTTCAAGCCGCGTTTTGCCGGCATTTTAGGCGTTTAAGAGCGGGAGCTTCCATGGACCACCATTTCACCCCATCCGACGTTGAAATCAAGGAAAAAAAGCCGCTTTACCAAGGGTTTTTCACCATGATGCGTTATGTGCTGCGTCACCGTAAGTTCGACGGCGGCTGGAGCCCCTGGTTGACCCGGGAAGTCTTCGAGCGGGGCCACGCCGCCGTCGCCTTGCCCTATGATCCAAAGACGGACCAGGTGGTGTTGCTGCGCCAGTTCCGGGTAGGGGCCATGGCCACCAGCGAGGATCCCTGGCTCTATGAGCTGGTGGCCGGCATCATCGAAGAAGGAGAGGGCGCCGAGGAGGTGGCGGTGCGCGAGACCAAGGAGGAATCGGGCCTGGAGGTGGGGCGCATAGCGCCTGTGCTGAGCTACCTGGCTTCTCCCGGGGGCACCACGGAGCGGCTGCACATCTTCGCCGTGGAGGTGGACGCCACCAAGGCCGACGGCGTCCATGGCCTTGACGAGGAAGGGGAGGACATCGCCGTGCTGGTGGTGAGCCGGAACGAGGCCCTGGCCATGCTGGAGCGGGGCCAAATCGACAACGCAGCTACTGTCATCGGCTTGCAGTGGCTGGCACTCAAAGCGGAGGAACTGCGCAAGCAATGGGGTTGAAAAAGCGGTACAGACCCAGTCTCAAGGCCCTGCACACGACCTGCGAGCAGAACTACGCGGCGCTGATGAAGCTGTCGCGCCGCCTCGGGTCCGTGGGGGACCACATCTCCTACCTGGTGGGCAGGGGGCAGCGCTATTGTCTGCGCCTGACCGAAGACTTCCCCTACACCTCCACCATCACCATAGAGCAGCAGGGGGCCCTGCCGCCCTACCTCAAGGCGATGATGCAGGTGCGGCTTTACCACGATGTACGGATGGCTGAAGTGTGCGCAAGCCAGCACTTTTCACGCCTGGCACCTCGCTATGCCTACCCCAATGATAAGATGCTGCTGCCTGACGAAAAGATGCAGGTGAACCTCTTCCTGACGGACTGGCTCAAGCTTTGTCTCACCGAAGGAAGGTGCAGTTCGGATATGCTAGGCAGCTTGTTGTAGAGGCCCCTCTTGAAAGTACGGACCCAGTTGTTTGAAAAGGATATTCTCAGTTTTTGGGTGCTGACAGACCCCCACCTCTTCCAGGATCACCGCCATGCCCTGCTTGGCGTGCCCACCTGGCAGAGCATGCAGGCCGTGGAATCGGCCCTGGATGTCGATACCGACGCCTGGCTGCTGACCGGGGATCTGGCCCAGGATCACAAGGTGGAAACCTACCGCCAGCTCGCCGAGCACCTCACCGGCAAGCCCTGGTTCTGGCTGCCCGGCAACCACGACGACCCGGCCGCCATGGAAGCCGCCCTGGGCGCACCGGTCAAACGTTTGCTTGGCAAGCATTGGCAGGTCCTGCTGCTGAGTTCACACGATCCGGGTAAGGTCAGCGGTTGGCTCGGCGCAGAAGAGTTGGCCCTGATCGACAGCTATGCCGATGCCGATCTGCACACCCTGGTGGCGGTACACCACCACCCAGTGCCTTGTGGCTCCTACTGGCTGGATCACCACCAGCTCAAGAACGGCGACGAACTGCTGAGCCGCCTCGGCCGCCACAAGAAATCCAAGGCGGTGCTGTTCGGCCATATCCACCAGGAGCTGGACAGGATGGAAGGCGATATCCGCCTGCTGGCGAGTCCTTCCACCTGTGTGCAGTTCGCGCCCCAGAGCCAGGATTTTGCCCTCGACGGCCAGGGCCCAGGCGGGCGCTACCTGGCGCTGTTGCCGGATGGCAACATCGAGACCCGGGTGCTGCGCCTGGCGCCCGAGCATTTCCCCGCCGACATCGAGGCCGGTGGCTATTGATGCACCTCTTCTACCTGCACGGCTTCAACTCCTCGCCGGGTTCGGCCAAGGCCGTGCTGGTCAAAGATTACCTGGCCAAGCATTTCCCCGATGTGCAGGTCCATGTCCCCTCATTGCATTTCGCACCGGCCGAGGTGGCGGCCAGCCTGGGGGCGGCGTTGGAGGCCATACCCGGCCCCAAGGCGCTGATGGGCAGTTCCCTCGGCGGCTTCTATGCCACTTATCTGGCCGAGGCCTTCGATCTCAAGGCGGTGCTGGTAAACCCGGCCGTCCGCCCTTTTGAGCTGCTGGCCGACTACCTGGGGCCCCAGGTCAACCCCTATACGGGGGAGCATTTCGAGGTGCTGCCCGAACACATGCAGCAGCTCAAGGCCCTGCACAGGCCAAGTCTTCAGAAGCCGGAGCGCTTCTGGGTGCTGCAGAAGGAAGGGGATGAGGTGCTGGACTGGCGCCAGGCCCGCGACCATTACCAGGGCGCGCGCCTGACCATAGAGGCCGGCGGCGACCACGCCTTCACCGATCTGGACAAGCATTTGCCGCAAGTGGCGGCTTTTTTAGACTTTTATTGACAATATTTCCGGCTATGGTCGACCATTGCCGGAAGCCATTTTGATAAGCCCGCACATGAGCAACCAGTACACCTCACAAGATCTGGAAGTCCTGGAAGGCCTGGAGCCGGTCAAGCGCCGCCCCGGCATGTACACCGACACCACCAGGCCCAATCACCTGGGCCAGGAAGTCATAGACAACTCGGTGGACGAAGCCCTGGCCGGACATGCCAGCAAGGTGGAAGTGATACTCCACGAGGACCAGTCCCTGGAGGTCGTAGACGACGGCCGCGGCATGCCGGTGGACATCCACCCCGAGAAAGGGGTGCCCGGTGTGGAGCTCATCCTCTGCAAGCTGCACGCCGGCGGCAAGTTCTCCAACAAGAACTACCAGTTCTCAGGCGGCCTGCATGGGGTGGGGATCTCCGTGGTCAACGCCCTGTCCACAAGGGTGGAAGTGGGCATCAAGCGCGACGGCCAGGAATACAAAATAGCCTTCGAGCATGGCGCCAAGGTCGAGGACCTCACCGTCGTCGGCACCGTCGGCAAGCGCAACACCGGCACCCGGGTGCGCTTCTGGCCCGATGCCAGCTATTTCGATTCCCCCCGTTTCTCGGTCAATCGCCTCAAGCACATCCTCAAAGCCAAGGCCGTGCTCTGCCCCGGCCTGACCATCAAGTTCGACGACCGGGTCAACAAGGAAAGCTTCGAGTGGCACTATGAGCGGGGCCTGGAAGACTACCTGGCCGATGCCGTGGTCGATTGGCCCAAACTGCCCGAAGCCCCCTTCGTGGGCGCCTTCGCCGCCCAAACAGAGGCGGTGGACTGGGCCGTGCTCTGGCTCCACGAAGGCGGTGAGCTTACCCAGGAGTCCTACGTCAACCTCATTCCCACGGCCCAGGGCGGCACCCACGTCAACGGCCTGCGCCAGGGCCTGCTGGAGGCCATGCGCGAGTTCTGCGAGTTCCGCAACCTCTTGCCCCGCGGCCTCAAGCTGACCCCTGAAGACATCTGGGAGCGCTGCGCCTTCGTGCTCAGCGTCAAGATGCAGGACCCCCAGTTCGCCGGCCAGACCAAGGAACGCCTCTCTTCCCGCCAGAGCGCCAGCTTCGTCTCAGGCGTAGTGAAAGACAGCTTCAGCCTCTGGCTCAACAACCACACCGAAGTGGCCGAGCTGCTGGCCGAACACTTTATCTCCAACGCCCAGCGCCGTACCCGCAGCGCCAAGAAGGTGGCCCGTAAGAAGGTCACCTCAGGGCCGGCCCTGCCCGGCAAGCTCACCGACTGCACCAGCGACGATCCGGCCCGCACCGAACTCTTCCTGGTGGAAGGGGACTCGGCCGGCGGCTCCGCCAAGCAGGCCCGTGACCGCGACTTCCAGGCGGTGATGCCGCTGCGCGGCAAGATCCTCAACACCTGGGAAGTGGATTCGGCCGATATCCTCGCCAGCCAGGAGGTGCATGACATCTCGGTGGCCATCGGCATGGACCCGGACTCGGAGCAGGTGGACGGCCTGCGCTATGGCAAGGTCTGTATCCTTGCCGACGCCGACTCCGACGGCCTGCACATCGCCACCCTGCTGTGCGCCCTTTTCCTGCGCCACTTTCGGCCCCTGGTCGACAACGGCAATATCTACGTGGCCATGCCGCCGCTGTTCCGTATCGACCTCGGCAAGGAGGTCTACTACGCCCTCGACGAGCAGGAGAAGCAGGGCATACTCGACCGCCTGGCCGCCGAGCACCGCCGCGGCAAGCCCCAGGTCACCCGTTTCAAGGGCCTGGGCGAGATGAACCCCTTGCAACTGCGGGAAACCACCATGGATCCCGCCACCCGCCGCCTGGTGCAGCTGACCAATGACGACGCCGAGCAGACCCAGGCGCTGATGGACATGCTGCTGGCCAAGAAACGCTCCGGTGACCGTAAGGAATGGCTGGAACTGAACGGCCACCAGGCGGAGCTGGCGTGAAGCAAAGCCGCACCTTGCTGAGCCTGCGCTGGCAACTGCTGGTGCCTTTCTTCTGCCTGCTGCTGTTGCTGTTTTCCGGCTACGCGGCCATGAACCAGGCCAGCCTGGAGCGGGTCTACGGTGGGGTCAGGACCACGGCCAGCCAATTCATGCTGCAACTCTTCGACGCCGAACTGGCCAGGGACAAGGGGCCCTGGACGCTGCGCTGCGACCAGGGTTGTTCCCTCAATAGCCCCAGTACTGCGCTGGATCTCGAGGCCCTCAGCAAGGCGCTGGCCAGCCCAGTGCTGGTGGTGCGCCAGGGCGGCCAGCTGGTGGCGGCCAGCAGTGACGGCCTACCCGCCGTTGGCGCTCAGTGCCTGGACAGGCCTGTGTGTGAGCTGGACGGTTACTGGTTCGTCCGCCTCCATGAAGACCAGGGCCTGGTGCTGGGGGCGCTGCTGGACGGCCGCGCCATCAAACAGGACACGGACCACACCCTGGTGCGCAGCCTGGCCTTGGGGCTCGGCGGCCTCTGCCTCTGCATGCTGCTGTTCTACCTCCTGCTGCGCCGGCCCCTGGCGCGGCTCGGCGCCATCAGTGATGCCCTGCCGCTGCTGGCAAGGGGCGCCTACGAGGGCTTTCGCATCCGCCTGAGGGCCATTGGTCGCCACCAGAAGCTGCTGGACGAGCCCACGTTGCTGGCCCAGCGCCTGGAAGAGATGTCATTGCAGCTCGAAGGCATGGAAAGCCAGCTGCAGCGCCGCGCCGGCGAGCTGGAATGGCTGGCCAGCCACGATCCCCTCACTTCCCTGGTCAACCGCCGCCAGTTCGAGGTGGAACTGCAGGAACGCCTCAAGCGCCAGCAGTTGGTGAGCCTGATGTTCATGGATCTCGACAACTTCAAGTTCGTCAACGATGTGGCCGGCCACAAGGTGGGGGACCGCCTGCTGAAAAGGGTGGCCAAGGTGCTGGAACAGCTGATGCCGGACAATGCCTGCGTGGCCCGCTTCGGCGGCGACGAATTCGCGGTGCTGATCCCGGGGCTGACCCAGGCCGGGGAGGAAGCCCTGCTGGAACGGCTCTACCATGCCCTGCGGGAAGTGCGGGTCAGCGGCGGCGGCCAGCTCCATTCCCCCTCCGTTTCCATAGGCCTGGCCAGGCTGCCGGAGGACGGCGACGACATCGACGACATCATGGCGCGGGTCGACATGGCCATGTACAGCGCCAAGGAGCAGGGCAAGAACCGCCATGTGCGGGCAACCCGCCAGGACACCGACCAGGAGCTTGGCAAGCACCTGTATTGGCTTGAAAAGTCCAAACACGGCATCAACAACGGCAACCTCTGCCTCTACTTCCAGCCGATAGTGGACACCGAAACCCGGGAAGTGGCCCATTACGAGACCTTGCTGCGCATCCGCGACCGCGACGGGGCCTGGGTCTCGCCGGTGGAATTCATTCGCGCCGCCGAGCAGACGGGGCGCACCAGCGAGCTGGATCTCTGGGTCTTCCGCCAACTGCTGGCCCTGCTGGAAAGGCTGCCTAGCGACCGGCGGGTACGCTTCTCGGTCAACCTTTCGCCCAAGACCTTCGGCGAACCGGCGGCCATCCTCGCCATCGCCGAGGAGCTGGAGAATAGACCCGAGCTGGCCCGCAAACTCATCATCGAGATCACCGAAACGGCGGCCCTGACCAACCTGGATCAGGCCCGCCAGTCCATACAGCGCCTCAAGGCCCTGGGCTGCCACTTTGCCCTGGACGACTTCGGGGTCGGCTATTCCTCCTTCCACACCCTGAAGACGCTGCCGGTGGACTTCATCAAGATCGACGGCTCCTTCATCCGGGGCCTGGCCAGCCAGCACGCCGACTCCATCTTCGTGCGGGCCCTGGTGGATATCGCCGGCCAGTTCGGTTACCGCACCATCGCCGAATTCGTGGAAGAGGAAGAAGTGGCCGAGCTCTTGGACATACTGCAGGTCAGCTACATGCAGGGTTACCTCTTTGGCAAACCCCAGGCGGCAGAGAGCCTCTGGCCCGAGCTGGCGGTGGCATAATGTTTTGTTTTTCATGAACCTGGAAAAGGCCCGTGGACGAAATCGCAGCAAGTCTTGACGGCATCGAACAGATGCCGCTGCGCCGCTTCACCGAATCGGCGTACCTGAACTATTCCATGTATGTCATCCAGGACCGCGCCCTGCCGCACCTGGGGGACGGCCTCAAGCCGGTGCAGCGCCGCATCGTCTACGCCATGAGCGAGCTGGGCCTGAGCGCCGCCGCCAAGTACAAGAAGTCGGCCCGTACCGTCGGTGACGTCCTGGGTAAATACCACCCCCACGGCGACAGCGCCTGCTATGAAGCCATGGTGCTGATGGCCCAGCCCTTTTCCTACCGCTACCCGCTCATCGACGGCCAGGGCAACTGGGGGGCGCCGGACGATCCCAAGTCCTTCGCCGCCATGCGTTACACCGAATCGCGGCTGGCCAAGTTCGCCGAGGTGCTGCTGAGTGAGGCCGGGCAGGGCACAGTGGACTGGGTACCCAACTTCGACGGCACCTTGGAAGAGCCGGCGGTGCTGCCGGCGCGCCTGCCCCATGTGCTGATCAACGGCACCACCGGCATCGCCGTGGGTATGGCCACCGACATACCGCCTCACAACGTGCGGGAGCTGACGGCCGCCTGTATCCATCTGCTGGCCCACCCCAAGGCCAGCGTCCTCGACCTGATGCAGTTCGTGCCGGGCCCCGACTACCCGACCGAAGCCGAGATCATCACCCCCGCCGCCGACCTCCAGAAGCTCTATGAGAGCGGCCGCGGCAGCGTGAAGATGCGCGCCAAGTACGAGCTGTCCGACGGCGAGGTGGTGGTCACGGCCCTGCCGCACCAGGCCGGCTCCGGCAAGATCCTCGAGCAGATCGCCGCCCAGATGCAGGCCAAGAAGCTGCCCATGGTGGCGGACCTTCGCGACGAGTCCGACCACGAGAACCCGGTGCGGCTGGTGATAGTGCCCAAGTCCAACAGGGTGGACATAGAGGCGCTGATGGCGCACCTCTTCGCCACCACGGACCTCGAGAAGAACTTCCGGGTCAACCTCAACGTCCTGGGCCTGGACGGCCGGCCCCAGGTCAAGCCGCTCAACCTGATGCTCAGCGAGTGGCTGCAATTCCGCACCGGCATAGTCACCCGCCGCCTCCAGCACCGCCTGGACAAGGTGGAGGCCAGGCTGCACGTGCTGGCCGGCCTCTTGATCGCCTTCCTCAACATCGACGAGGTGATCCACATCATCCGCACCGAGGACGAGCCCAAGCCGGCGCTGATGGCCCGCTTCGGCCTCTCCGCCACCCAGGCCGAGGCCATCCTCGAGCTGAAACTGCGCCACCTGGCCAAGCTTGAAGAGATGAAGATCCGTGGCGAGCAGGATGAGCTGGCCAAGGAGCGGGATGAACTCCAGCACCTGCTGGGCTCGGAAAAGGCCCTCAAGGCCCTGATCAAGAAGGAATTGCAGGCGGACGCCAAGACCTATGGCGACGAGCGCCGCTCGCCGCTGGTGGTTAGGGCCGAGGCCAAGGCCCTGTCCGAGAAGGAGCTGATGCCCACTGAGCCGGTGACGGTGGTGCTGTCCACCAACGGCTGGGCCCGCACCGCCAAGGGCCACGACATAGAGCCGGACAAATTGAGCTACAAGGCCGGCGACGGCTTCCTGGCTGCGGCCAGGGGCAAGAGCAACCAGCCGGTGGTGTTCTTGGATTCCAGCGGCCGCAGTTTTGCCTGCGACGCCCTGGCGTTGCCTTCGGCCCGCTCCCAAGGGGAGCCGCTCACCACCCGTTTCAACCCGGTGGCCGGTGAGACCTTCGAGCAGGTGCTGCTGGGGGACGACGAGGATCTCTACCTGCTGGCCTCGGATGCCGGCTATGGCTTCATCTGCAAGTTCAGCGACATGGTCAGCCGCCAGAAGGCCGGTAAGGCCCTGGTGACCCTGCCAACCGGCGCCAAGCTGCTGCCGCCGGTGCGGGTACCGGCCGGTGACCAGGTGCAGGTGCTGGCCATCACCAACGAAGGGCGGATGCTGGTCTTCCCGCTGGCTGACCTGCCGGCCCTGGCCAAGGGCAAGGGCAACAAGATCATCTCCATTCCCAGCGCCCGTGCCGCCAGCCGCGAGGAAGTGGTGCGCCAGTTGGTGCTGCTGCATCAGGGAGACAGCCTGGTGGCCTATGCCGGCAAGCGCAAGCTGACCCTCAAGCCCAGCGACTTGGAGCATTATCTCGGTGAGCGGGGCCGCCGCGGCGCCAAGCTGCCACGGGGCCTGCAACGGGTGGACGAGGTGGCCGTGGAATCCACGGCCGCCGGTGCCGCTGCCGGCGCGGGCGACAGCCCAGCCGGGGAGGAGGAATAACAAAGGCGCCAGAAGTGGCCAGCAGAAAAGATTGGGAGCGACGGCAAGGCAAGGCCGAAGCCCTTGAAAAAGCGCAGTTTACAGAGAGTAAATGAGCATTTTGAGAGGGCTTTAACGCCGTGTTGGCAAGCGTACCCTTTTCGGCGCCTCTTCTCAGGCGCCTTTTTCGTAGCCGGCCATCAGCGCCGGCCAATCCCGCTCCTGGTCCCAGTGGAAGGAGGGCAGCCGGCCCTTCTCCTTGTTGAAGGAGCGCAGCAGCCTGGCCAGGTTGTCCTCCTTCCAGACCCCGCTTTTACGGAGGCGGCCGCGGTCGAAGTCGATAAGCCAGAGGCCGCCTGCCTCACCCAGCAAGATGTTGTGGGCGTTGAGGTCGGCATGAAAAACACCAGCGTCGTGGAAGCGGCGCACCAGGGCCCCTATGGCCTGCCACTGGCCCTCGGCGAGCTCGGCTTTTTGCAGCCAGGCCACCAGGTCCCGTGCCCCTTGGATGCGCTCGATAAGGATGTCGCCCTTGTAGAAGAGGCCGCGCCGTTCGACGTGGGCCGCCACCGGTTTGGGTACCGGCAGCCCCAAATCATGGAGCCGGGCCAAGAGCTTGTATTCGGCCACGGGGCGGCTGTTGTTTATGCCCAGGAAGAGGTAGCTGTCCTTGACCAATTTGCCCACCAGGCCGCCGCGGCGGTAGTGGCGCAGCACCCAGTGGGCCTCGCCCTGGCGCAGGAAGTAGGTGGTGCCACGGCCTGTGCTGGTGCCGGTGACGGCGCCGCGCTCGCGCCAGACGCGGGGGCGGAATTCGTCCGGCCCTACCTGGGGTAGCAGCGCCTTGTCGTGCAGCAGGAAATGGTTCTGGCTCCAGAGTTGGTGTTGGCTGTTCATGGTGTGGTCCAGGCGGGGTCGGGGCCATTGTACATCAGCAATTTAGCCCTGCATAATGAGCCCGCCCCCTGCCTCGGAGCCCCTATGAAGTCCATCTGCCTGCTGCGCCTTTCCGCCATCGGCGACGTCTGTCACGCCCTGGCCCTGGTCAACGTGCTCAAAGCGCGCTGGCCGGATTGCACCATCACCTGGGTGCTGGGCAAGGCCGAGGCCCAGCTGATGGCCGGCATCGAAGGGGTGGAGCTGGTAGTGTTCGACAAGAAGGCCGGCCTCAAGGGCATGAGGACCGTGTGGCGTCAGCTCAAGGATCGGCGCTTCGACGCCTTGCTGCATATGCAGATTGCGTTGCGGGCCTCCCTCCTCAGCCTTGGCATCAAGGCCAGGCGGCGCATCGGTTTTGACAAAAGCCGCGCCGGGGAGGGCCAATGGCTCTTCACCAACGAGCGTATCGGCCTGCCAAAGGGTCAGCACGTGCTGGACAACTTCCTGGAGTTCGCCCGCTATCTCGGCATCGAGGATCCCAAACCGGACTGGACGCTACCGGTGCCGGCCGAGGCGGTGCAAAAGGCCGAACAATTATTGCCCCAAGGCAAAAGGACCCTGGTGATTTGCCACAGTGCCTCCAAGGCTGAGCGCTGCTGGCCCGCCGAGCGTTACGCCGCCGTGGCCGATTGGGCCCATGACCAGGGCCTCAAGGTGCTGCTTTGTGGCGGGCCTGCCCCGGCCGAGAAGGCCCTGGCCCAGGCTATCGGCGACGCCGCCTCGGCGCCGGTGCGGGACCTCACCGGCCAGACCGATCTCAAGAGCCTCTGGGCGCTGCTGCGACGTGCCACCGTGGTGCTGGCGCCCGATACGGGGCCTGCCCATATGGCCTCCAGCCAGGGCACCCCTACAGTGGGCCTCTATGCCCATTCCAACCCCCGCCGCACAGGCCCCTACAACCACCAGAAGTGGGTGGCCAACCGCTATGACGCCAACATCCTGGCCCAGACCGGCAAGCCCTGGCAGCAGCTGCCCTGGGGGGCGCGGGCCAAGGGCGAAGGGCTGATGGCCGGCATCGGTGTCGACGAGGTCATCGCCAAGCTCAAGTGCATCCTGGCTGAGTGAACAATTGTTCGCTGATCGGAGTTTCACCCTGGCCCTAAACCGCTATAATGCCTGCCGTTTGGTTTACCGGTGTGCTCATGATTGCCCTGTTTCGTCTGCTGTTATTGGGTGTGTTTCTGGTCCTGGTCTCGGTGCTGGGCTGTCTCTATTGCCTGTTGAGGCCCTTCCATCCTGACCACGTCTACCGTTTCGCCCACCTGTTTGGCGCCCTGGCCCCCTGGCTTGGCGTCAAGGTGGAAATGGACGGCCTGGAAAACGTGCCCAAGGGCCCCGCCGTCTACATCAGCAACCACCAGAGCAGCTGGGATCTGGTCACGGCCTCCAACGCCGTGCGCCACCGCACCGTCACCATCGGCAAGAAGAGCCTCAAGTGGATCCCCTTCTTCGGCCAGCTCTACTGGCTGACCGGCAACATCCTCATCGATCGCAAGAACTCGGCCCGCGCCAAGGGCACCATCGACGAGGCCGCCCGGCGCATCCGCGAGGAGAAGCTGTCGGTGTGGATCTTCCCCGAAGGGACCCGCAGCTATGGCCGCGGCCTGCTGCCCTTCAAGACAGGCGCCTTCCATACCGCCATCACCGCCGGTGTACCCCTGGTGCCCATCGCCGTTTCCAGCCTGGAGAAGATGAGCCTCAACCGCTGGAACAACGGCACGGTTCGCATCCGTTTCCTGCCGCCTATCGATACCAGCAAGATGGAAAGGGGCGCTGCCCGCGAGCTGTCGCTGCACTGCCACGGCCTGATGGAAAAGGCCATCACCGAGCTCAGCGGCCAGCAATAAGGGCGCTGCGGCCTGGCGATTCCGTGCTAGGCTATCGCCAAATTGGAATTGGAGATTGCCATGTCCCTTGCCGCCCGCCTGGAAGCCCAACGCCAGGACAATCAGGATATCCTCGACACCCTAGTGGAAGACGGCGCCGACCTCGGCGACGAGTTCGTGGTGGAGCACCATTTCGCCAGCACCAGCTTCGACAAGTTGGAAAAGCTGGCCATCGAAGTCTTCAAACTGGGCTTCGACGTTTCCGACGCCGAGGAATTCCGCGAAGGCCGGGTCATCCTCTTCTGCTTCGACGCCGTCCGTGAAGGCCCCCTGGTGCTGGACGAGATCAACGAAGACACCGACACCCTGATGAAGCTGGCCGACCGCTTCGGCGTCGACTACGACGGTTGGGGTACCTTCTTCGGTGAGGAAGAAGACGAGGACTTCGACGAAGAGCTTGAAGACGAGGACGAATAAGAAAACCGGCGCAAGCCGGTTTTTTTCTGTCGCCGCGTCGGCGCCTGCCATCACGGACGGCTGGGGCCTCTTCTTCGGTGAGGAAGAAGACGAGGACTTTGACGAAGAGCTCGAAGACGAAGACGAATAAGAAAACCGGCGCAAGCCGGTTTTTTTATAGGGCAGGATTTAGGATGTGGGGGCTTCTGGGCTGCCGCCCTTGGGGCTTCGAACCCTTTGGAACAGCCAGCCTATGCCCACCAGCGCCAGGCCGAGGCCGATGAAGGAGATGGCGCGGTAGAGGCCGGCCAGGTGGGCCATGTCGACCAGGAAGGCCTTCAAGATCACCACCAGCAGTATCCCCAGCCCCAACTG
This sequence comes from Gallaecimonas kandeliae, assembly GCF_030450055.1. NCBI lineage: Bacteria > Pseudomonadati > Pseudomonadota > Gammaproteobacteria > Enterobacterales > Gallaecimonadaceae > Gallaecimonas > Gallaecimonas kandeliae. The sequence continues at coordinate 2,788,143 of NZ_CP118480.1, read as the reverse complement.
GGTCAACTTCAGGTACTGGCGCCTCAGGCCGAAGACGACGAGGCCAAGGGCCACCAGCAGCCAGACCAGGGAGTAGCTGTAGAGCTCTGCCTGGGTGGTCGGCAGCCTCAGCAGCACGCTGTGGGCATGGAAGAAGCTGCGAATGCCGCCGTTGATGTAAAGGGCGGCGAAGAGGCCGCCAAGCAGGCTGAAGATCCGCTGCCAAAGGGCTGGAGCCAGGCGCAGCCAGGCCAGGCCGAAAAGGGCCAGGGCCGGTATGGCCCACTGCACAGCCAGCCAGTTCAGCATGGGGAGCGGCCCCAGGGGCTGGGCGTGCCAGAAGGGGTTCTCCACCAGGCTGATGCGCAACTGCATGACCGTTGCCGCCGCCAGCAGCCCCCAACCCCAGCAGCGCAGCACCAGGGCGGTGGTGGCGCTGCGGGGGGCGCGCCACAGGTAGACGCCGCCCAGCACAGTCCAGTTCATGGCCAGCAGGCAGGCTTCCTGGTAGCTGGGGTCCAGCAGGTCGGGATAACGGCCATTGAGCAGGTAGCTGGTTTCGGTGGTGACCAGCAGGGCCAGCAGGTGCAGCTGGGCGCCCCTGAACCAGCTCTGCAATGGCGCTGAGCCGACGTAGCCGGAGGCGAAGCGCACCAGGGCGATCACCAGGGGGTACAGAACCACCGACCAGTGCAGCCCCAGCAGGGTTTCGCTCGCGTAGGAATCGAGCCAGGGCGCGACGCTGAGGCGGGCCATGACCGCCACCAGCGCCAGCTTGTAGAGCCAGTCGGGCAACCGCACCTTATAGCTGTGGCTCAGATAGGCCATGCTGCCGAGCTGCGCGGCCAGGGCCAATGTCAGGGGGCCGGCCTCCAGCAGCATGGTCAGCACCAGGGTCAAAGCGAAGTTGGCCAGCAGCGCCAGGGGCAGTTGCAAGAGGGCAAACTTCACCCGGGTGATAGCGAAGGTGGCGGCCAGGGCGATCAGGGTAAGCTCTATGGACCAGGGCAGGTAGAGTTGGTCGGCGATGGCGGTTGGGGCCAGGGCATAACTCAAGCCATACCAGAGGACGGGAGCCACCACCAACAGGGTATGAAAAGCCCGGCGCTGCGGCTGGCGGTGCAGCATCCAGGCGCCAAAGAGCAGGCTCAGCAACGCGTTCCCCTGGACAAAGAGGAAGGGGAGGCTGAAGGCGGGCAAGCTGCCTTCTGGGGAGCTGACAGGGGCCACGGCGGTGAAGCTGACAAAGGCAAAAGCCAGGGCCAGGAAGGGTAGGGCGTCAAAGGCACTGTGGCGAAGGGGCAAGCCATAGAAGAGGGCCGTGACCAGGACGGCGGTGACCATCCACTGGTTGTCGGTGGCATGCAGTCCCAGGGCCACCAGCAGCATCACCAACGGCAGCACCAGGGCCAGCTGGGTCTTGTCCGGCCACAACAGGGCCCGCAGCGGCAGCACCGCTGACGAGCTTTGCCGCAGCAGCCAGCCGAGCTTTGGCACCAGGGCAAAGAGGTAGAGCGTCGCCAACGTAAAGAGCACCAGAAGGGGCAGATCGCCGCTGCCGGCAAGGCTGATGGCCAGGCCAAACCACAGGCTCTGGCCGGCGAAGGCCAGCCACCACAGCCAATATTGCTGGACGCGCATCGCCACCTGGAGGTTGTACGCCGAGATCAACGTGACATAACCCAGCAGCATCGCCAGGTGTGGCTCGCCGGTATTGACGATGGCCGGCACCAGGTAGGCGCCGACGGTGCCGAGGCACGCCAGCAGGGGGCCGAACCTGAGGGTCAGGGAGCTGGCGGCAAGGGAGACCAGGGCCAGCAGCAGGAAGGTCAGCTGCGGCGACAGGTAGCCGTAGCCTTCGAAGGCCACCAGTACCATGGCAAAGCAGGTGATAAGGCCGCCGCTGGCCAGGGCAGCCGGCACATGGGGGCTATGGATGTCGAAACGGGCGGCGTGGCGGGCCAGGTGATCGGCCCCCAGGGTCAATGCCACACCGAACAGGGCGCCGCCGATGATCCGCACCGCCGGAGGCAGCAGTCCGGCGTCTATGGCGTAGCGCGCCAGGAAGAGCCCGCCGATGGACAGTACTATGCCGCCCAGCCAGAGCAGCCCGTTGGCCTTGATGTGCCGGCCCAGGGCCTGGCTGAAGCCGGGGGCGCCCGCCGGGGCACCTGCAGGGGCGCCTGCTGAGGGAAGTGAAGCCTGGGGTAGGGGCTGGGCGTCTGGTTGGGGCCTGGCCTGTTGGTTGGTGGGCCCGGGGCTGGGTTGTGCCGCCGGCTTGGCGGGCGCGTCCTGTTGGCCCAGCAGCTGTTGCAGCTGCCTTCCCTGCTGCTCGACCCTGGCCTGCAGGGCAAGCAGCGCCGTCCGCAGCTGGCGCAGGCTCTGGTGTGTTGAAATGAGGGCCACCACCGCGATGAGCAGCAACAGCGCCAGTAATGCATCCATTCTCGGTTATCCGACAGCATGTCAAAAAATCACAACATCATGTCTGTGGGGGAATGTCTAGAGCCGCAGTGGCCTTGGGCCTTGGCACCCGCCGGGTTCTTTGGGCCTTTGATGAAGAAAGCCGGCGTCTGCCGGCTTTTCCTCGCTCATCATTGCCCTTTGCCCGGCGGCAGCACCACCAGGGTGAACCAGTAGTCGGTGAGGGACTGCACCACCTTGGCGAAGTTTTCGAAATCCACCGGCTTGACGATGTAGGAACTGCAGCGCAACCGGTAGGAGGTCAAGACGTCCTTTTCGGCATCGGAGGTGGTGAGCACCACCACCGGCAGGTGGCGCAGTTCGGGATCTTCGCTGATGGCTTGCAGCACCTCCCGGCCGTTCATGCGTGGCATGTTGAGATCCAGCAGTATCAGGTCCGGGGTCGGGACTTCGGCATACTGGCCCTGGCGGCGCAGGAAAGCCATGCATTCTTCGCCGTCCGGCACATGGTGCAGGTTGACCGCCAGGCGGGTGCGCTGGAAGCCTATCTTGGTCAGCTCTACGTCGTTGTCGTTGTCTTCCACCAGCAGGATCTCTGCTGGCCGTCCGCGGTTTAACATGTCGTTCATGCCTTGTCCTCTGGTTGTTCTGGAAGGGTGAAGTAGAAGGTACTGCCCTGGCCTGGGCTGGACTCCACCCAGATGCGGCCACCGTGGCGTTGTATGACCCGGCGACAGATGGCCAGGCCAATACCGCTGCCCGGGTAGGCGCGTTGGTCATGCAGGCGTTCGAAGATCTCGAAGATCCGTTCCAGGTAGCGCTGCTCCATGCCGATGCCGTTGTCCTTGATGGCGAAGCACCATTCCCCGTCCTGGTGGCTGGCGCTGATCTGCACCAGGGGCGGAGCGTCGCTCCGATACTTGATGGCATTGCCGATGAGGTTGGCCAGGAGCTGCACCAGTTGGGACCTGTCCCCTGTGACATCGGGCAATTCCCCACATTGGATCTCGGCGTGGGATTCGCGCAACGAGGATTCCAGCAGGGTGACGGCGATATCCACCAGCTGCCGTGCCGGCAATCGCTCGAAGGGATGGGACTGGGCATTGACCCTGGAAAACTCCAGCAGATCCTTGACCAGCAACTGTTGCTGTTTGACCGACTGGGTGATGCGCCGTATCCAGTCCTTGCCCTGGTCGTCCAGTAGTTGGCCATAGGTGGCGTTCAGCAGCTCCACGAAACTGGCGACGTTGCGCAGCGGGGTCTGCAGGTCATGGGAGGCCACGTAGGCGAAGCGCTGCAGCTCCACATTGCTGCGACCCAGCTCGTCGTTGAGTTGTTGCAAGGTGGCGTCGGCGGTGCGCTTGCGTTCGGTGAGATCCACTATGGCTGCCAACACCAGGGTGCCCGCTTCGGTACTTACCGGGTTGAGGCCGATCTCCACCGGGAATTCGCTGCCGTCCTTACGCAGGGCGAAGAGATCCCGACCACCCCCCATGCGCCTGGCCTGGGGGGTGGCGAAGAAGCCGGTGCGCATGGCCGGATGGCCAGGGCGATAACGCTCCGGGAGCAACTGCTCTATGGGCTTGTCCAGCAGCTCCGCCCGCTGGTAGCCGAACAACCTTTCCGTCTCGGCGTTGACCAGTTGGATGGCCCCATCGCCGCCTATCATCACCATGGCGATGGGCGCCGATTCGACTGTGGCGCGGAAAAGGCTTTCCAGGCGCTTGCGTTCGGTGAAGTCGCGGGTGACCTTGGCAAAGCCGCGCAGTTTGCCCTGCTTGTCGCGCAGGGCACTGATGATGACGTTGGCCCAGAAGCGGCTGCCGTCCTTGCGGATCCGCCAGCTCTCTTCCTCACAGCGGCCCTGGGTCTTGGCTATTTCCAGTTCCTTTTGCGGCTTGCCGGCCTGGATGTCCTCGGGGGTATAAAAACAGGAGAAATGCCGGCCCAGTATCTCGGCCTCATCGTAGCCTTTGAGGCGGTGGGCGCCCGAGTTCCAGCTGGCCACCCGCCCTTTTGGGTCCAACATGAAGAGGGCGTAGTCCTGGATGCCTTCCACCATCAGCCGGAAGTTTTCTTCGCTTTCCTTGACCGCGTCCTGGATCTGTTTGCGCTCTGTGATGTCGACTATGGCCGCCAGCACGAAGGTGCCTTCGTCCGTCTGCACCGGGCTGAGGCCTATCTCCACCGGGAACTCTTCTCCGTCCTTGTGCTGGGCGAAGAGATCCCGTCCGACCCCCATGCGCCTGGCCTGGGGAGCGGCAAAGAAACCGCTCCGCAACGAGGGGTGCTCGGCCTGGTAGCGGGGCGGCAGCAACATCTCCACCTTGTGATGCAACAGCTCGTCCCTTTGGTATCCGAACAAGCGTTCCAGCTCCTTGTTGATCAGCACCATGGTGCCCTGGGCGTCGATCATCACCATGGCGGTGGGGGCCGACTCTATGGTGGCGCGAAAACGCCTTTCCAAGCGCTTGCGTTCCGAGATGTCATTGATGGAACTGACCACCAGGGTACCTTCTTCCGTTTCCAGCGGGGTCAGGCCTATCTCCACGGGAAACTCGGTGCCGTCCTTGCGCAGGCCGAAGAGATCCCGGCCCGCCCCCATGGGCCTGGCACTGGGCTGGGTTTGGAAGCTGTCCCGCAGGGCCGGATGAGCCTGGCGATAGCGCTGTGGCAGCAGCATGTCCACCGATTGGCCCAGCAGCTCTTCGCTGCCGTAGCCGAACAGCTGCTGCGCCTGGTGGTTGACCAGGGTCATGGTGCCGCCCGGCGCCACTACTATGACGGCGGTGGGCACGGCGTTGATGATGGCGGTGAGCTGTTCGACCTGGTTGGCGAGGCTGGCATTGACCATGGTTGCAACTCCTTTGCGGCAGGGGAGGGTCCATGCAGTGGCAGTCGGGGCGGCCCCTAAGCATCGGATCTAAAAGGGCATCCCAAGCCAGCGATACCCTGCTGAGGATCTTTAGTACAAGGGGGGCCAAAGCGCCAACCGGGACCGGCGAACTACAGTTGAGTAGAGACATGCCGGGGAAATGAGGATGCGTTCACTGCTGTTGTTGCTGACGCTGCTGCTGGCGGCCTGTTCCATCACAAAAGAGCGCCAGAACCGGGAGCTGGCGCTCTGGCAGGAGCAGGCCCAGGGCCTGGGGTGGCTGGCAGAGCAGGACAAGGGCAGGGCCAACTGGATGGCCTTGGCTCTACTGGGAGCAGAGCCCGGCCAGGATCTCCGCCTCTACAACCAACTGCTACGGGAGCTGTTGGGCCAGTGCCTCTATGAGCATGGCAACAAGGCCTGCCAAGGGGCCAGTTTCGCCTGCGGCGGGCCCTGCAGCGCCCTGGTGGTGCCCAAGGACACCATGGTAGACGGCAAGGCCCTCGGCGTCTCCGGCTACCACTACCGGCCGCGTAACCCCAAGACGGAACCTTTCTATCCCTTCGAAGGGCTTTTCGAACCCCTTACCTTCGTGACCGAGATCCACAGTCAGTCCCTGGTGGTCAAACCCCTCTTCCTCTATGGCCTGCCGGCCGGCTACCGCCTGGATGGGCAGCCGCTGCGCCTGGACTACGCCATGCCCTACCAGGCCCTGCTGTCGGTGGCCTACATAGGGCGTTATGAGAACCCGGGGTTGTTCAACGCCGATGACACCAAGAGCTTCGGCATCTACCAGCTGCAACCCTTGGATCTGCACAAGGACATAGTGCTGATGCTCCATGGCCTGGATTCCAGCCCCCTGATCTGGCGGGAGCTGAGCCTGGCCATACTGCGTGACCCGGGACTGGTGGCCCGCTACCAGATCTGGCATCTCTTCTACGAGACGGGAGGACCGCCTCTTTACAACAGCGACCGAGTCCGCCGACTGCTGGAGGAAAGGCTGGCGCCTTTCCATGCCCAGGGGCTGCATCCCCACATCACCCTGGTCGGGCACAGCCTGGGCGGCATTATCGCCAAGGCCTTGGCCACCGACTCGGGGGAGGTGCTGTGGAACGCCACTTTCATCAAGAGCTACCCCCAGATGCGCCAGCAACTGGGGGAGAAGGTGGAGGGGGCCAGGCGGATCTTCCATTTCCAGCATGTACCCGAGGTGGACAAGGTGGTGTTCATGGATACGCCTCACAGGGGGGCACCGTTATCGCGCTCCCTGCTGGCCCGTATCGCCGCCTTTTTCGTGTCCCTGCCCAAGCGGCTGTCGTCGGCCTTTTCCTTCGTCGACCAGTACCAAGGCCTGGTGAAACCGCAGATGCGGCCCTATTTGCAGGGCAGGCGGCCGTCGAGTATCGAGGTGCTAAGGGCCGATCATCCGCTGATCAAGGCCTTGGCCGAGATGCACCCGGCGCAGGGGATCAGGGCCTGGTCGGTGTTGGGTAACCAGGTGCCGGGCTGCTATAGCGTTGCGGCCCATTGCAGTGACGATGGCGTTGTGAAATACCAAAGTGCCCACCAGGACTATGCCCCGGAGCTGATCGTCGAGGGGCACCACGACTCTTACCGCAACCCCCAGGCCATCGCCTTGGTGCTTAATATCCTCAGCGCTGGAAGCGGCGCAGCAGCTGATCCTGGGCCTGCACCAGGGATTCCATCTGGCGGCTCGACTCGGTGAAGGCCGAGACCCCCTGGTGATTGTGCTCGGTGATCTCGGCGATCTGCACCAGGCTCCTGGCGATGTCTTCTGTGGTGGCCTGCTGCTGGGCGGCGGCGGTGGCGATCTGCTCCGAGTTACCGCTCACTTCCCGCAACATGCCCTGCACCTCGCCCATGGCGTCCGCCGCCTTGGCGCTCTGCTCCAGGCCCCTGTCCATCTCCTGGCGGCACTCGGCCACCAGCTTGACGGCGCCCTGGGTGCTGCGCTGCAGGTTGTCGATCATCTGGTGGATGGTCTTGGCCGATTCCGCCGTCTGCTGGGCCAGGTTGCGTACCTCGCTGGCCACCACCGCGAAGCCGCGGCCATGTTCACCGGCCCTGGCCGCCTCTATGGCGGCGTTGAGGGCCAGCAGGTTGGTCTGCTCCGCCACGCCCTGGATGACGTCCAGCACACCGCCGATGCGCATGGAGTAGTCCTCCACCTCGTCTATGGCCTTGCCTGAGCTCTCCAGCTTGTCGGCCAGGGCCTGGGTGGCGTCGATATTGGCGCTCATGCGCTGTTGGCCCGAGGCCACCGCCTTTGCCATGTCCTGGATGCGGGTCAGGGTCTGGGCGGCGCTCTGGGCCACCTCCTGTACCGCCTTTTCCATTTCGCCCATGGCGACATTGACCTGCTGGGTCTGCTGGCGCTGCTGGTTCAATGCCTGGTGGGTGGCGGTGGACTGTTCGCGGTTGGTCTCCACTACTGAGGTCAGTCGGCCGGCCCCTTGGCTGATCTCTTCCAGCAACTGGCGGATATGACCCAACAGCTGGTTGGTGCTGGAGGACAGCAGACCGAACTCGTTGTGGCTGCGGTAGCCCACTTCCCGGGTCATGTCGCCTTGGACGGCGGCGTGTTGCACCGCCAGCAGTTCGGCCAAGGGCTTCTTGATGCTGCGGTAGATGCTGACGGCCACCACCGCCGCCAGCAGCAGGGAGATCCCGAGGCTGCCCAGGGACAGCCAACGGCTGAGGGTCAGGGCCTGGCCTATGTGCTCGGCGCCCTGGCCCATACGGTCGTGGGCCGTCTGGTCGACGGTGCCCAGCACGGCGGTGGCGTAGTCGATGGTGCTGACGGTCTGCTCCGCCAACTGCTGCACGGCATCGGCCAGCTCCAGCTGCCGGCCCTTGAGCTGGGCCAACTGCTGGCTGCTGGCCTTGAGCGGGTCATCGTTGACTGAGGCCAGGGCCTGTTGCTGATCGCCGGCCAGCTTGCTCAGTTCGAAGCTGTCGCTGGCGTCCAGCAGCGCCAGGGTGGCCTTGTCGAGGCTGTCCAGGGCGGCGCTGTCGGCGCCTTCCTTGGCCTGCAACTGGCTGAGTTGGGCACGCCACTGGCTGCGGATTGCCTTGATCTTGTCGCGGGTGTCCAGCAGTGCCAGCTGCTGCTTGCCCAGCTCCTTGCCCTGGTCGAAGTAGTCCGTATCCAGGGTATTGAGGGGATCGATCAGGGACAACAGGTCCTCGGAGCCCTGGGCCAGCCGTTTGAGCTCGGTCAGGGCCTGGTCGAAGTCACCCTGCAGATCGGTGAAGTTGTTCATGGTGGTGATGGCAGGGTGGCTGTCCTGGCTGCCGGGGACGCTGCGCAATTGGCGGTCGGCGTTGAGCAGCACCACCGAGATCTTGCTGGTCTGGAGCACCAGGGGGGTGGTGCGGCCCGTCATGTTGTCTATTTGGCTGCGGATCTGGTAGCCGGAGAAGAGGGTGGTAAGGCTGCCGCCAAGCAGGCAGAGCACCAGCAGCAGGAAACCCAGCATCACCTTCTGGGTGATGGAGAGCTGCAGGCGAAAGAGGCGCCTGAACGGCAAGGTGAGGACGGACAGCTTGAACGCCATGGGCCTTGATACTCCTCATAAGGTTACCGCTGGGGCATCAGGCCGGGAGCGGCTGTCCTTGGCCTGTGCGACGCGGGCACATTGTGAAGGCTTTAGTGCGTTCTAATATGACGATTATGTGACATTTTAGTTACGGTTCAGGATCTTAGGCATCAGGCCTCAAATTAGAAGAGGGGGCTTGGATGCCTTAGGTCAATAAAAAGGCGCCTGCCGGCGCCTTTTCAAGGTTGGATACCGCCCCTGACCAGATTGAAGTTGTGGTACCAGGTGATGAAGTCCTCGCCGCTCATGGGTTCGGAAACGGCAAAGCCCTGGACCTGGTCACACTTTTCGGCGCGCAGGAAGTTGAGCTGCTCCAGTTCCTCCACCCCCACGGCGCTGGTGCGGATCCCAAGATCCTTGCCCAGGCGCAGTATGGCCCTGACCATGGTCTGGGCCTCCAAGTCCCGGCCCAGCTTGGTGACGTAGTGCCTGTCTATCTTGATGGTGTCGATGGGCAGCTTGGTGAGGTTGTTCAGGGCGCCGTTGATGGAGCCGAACTCGTCGATGGACAGCCGCACCCCCAGCTTCTTGAGGTCATGCAGTTGCTGGGCATAGCGCTGGCCGTCGTTGTGGATGGCGGCCTCGTTCAACTCCAGCTCCAGGCTGAATTGATCGGTGCCGCCGAGCTCGGCCAACAGCAGCCGGGTCTTTTCGAAGAGTTCCGGGCCCTTTAGCTGCTGGGGCGAGATGTTCACCGTCAGGCAGAGGTCATAGATGCCGTAGTCCAGCCAGCGCCTGAGCTGCTCGGTGAGCAGATCCAGCACATGGGCACCCAGCTCGTTGATCAGGCCCTCGTGCTCGGCGATGTAGATGAACTCCTGGGGGACCAGGGTGCCATGCTTGGGGTGTTGCCAGCGCACCAGGGTTTCCACCCCCAGCAGCTTGTTGCCGTAAGCGCTGACGATGGGCTGGAAGCGCAGCATGAATTCGCCACGCCCGGCGGCGCCGCGCAGATCCTTGCCCAGCTCCCGGGTCAGCCGCACCATGGCGTCGATGCGCTCGTCATAGAAGCGCACCTCGCCACCGTCTTTCTTCAGCTGGTGCAGGGCCAGCTCGGCGTTGTTGAACAATGGACCGGCTTCGTCGGTGTCGTCGGGATAGATGGCCACCCCGGCCCTGAAGCTCAGGGGCACCGGCTTGCCGTCCAGTTCGAAGGGGCGCTCGAAGGCCATGGCCAGCTTGTGGTGGACCTGGGCCATGGCCTGGCTGTTGTTGAGGTGCACGGCCAGTATGGCGAAGCGGTCGCCGTCGAGGCGGGCCAGTATGTCGGTCTCCCGCAATGTCTGGTGGATGCGTTGCCCTGCGGCCAGCAGCAGGGCGTCCCCCACTTGCTGCCCGAAGTCGTCGTTGATCTGTTGGAAGTTCTTGAGATCCAGGAGGATCAAGCCCAGCTTCATCTTGATGCGGTTGGCGACCCTGACCTGCTCTTCCAACTGGTGCAGGAACTCGTCACGGGACAGCAGGCCGGTCAGTTTGTCGCCTTGGCCGGCGCTGAGTTCGGCTTCCATCTGCAGCTGGCGGGTCATGTCCCACATCTCGCTGATGATGGCGATGGGGATATTCCCTTGCCGGAGCAGCCGCTTCTGCACCCACCACAGCTTGCCATCTGGGCTGGTGACCTTGCTGGATGGCCCTTCGGTGCCGGCCAACAGTTCCTGGCGGCCGTTGTCCAGGCCCTGCTGCCAGTTAGCGGCGAAGAGCTTGCCTTTCGCCTGCCCCAGGAGATCCTGCCTGGCCTTGCCTATGAAATCGGCAAAGCCCTGGTTGCAGGCCAGCAGGCTGCCGTCCGGGCATTGCAGGAAGACAGGGTGGGCCAGCAAATCCAGCACAGAGCCGTGCAGATCCACCACCGGCTGGACATGGATCAGCACGGGACCGGCATCCGGCAACTGGCTGGCCTGAACCCGCACCAGGCTCTTGCCCGGCAAGCTTTCCTGCCAGGCGGCGGGCAGCTCCCGGCAATGGCTCAGCCAGGCCGTGCCCATCTCGCTCTCGAAGAAGGCCTGGGGCTCGCCCAGCAATTCGGCGAAAGCCTGGTTGAAGCCCAGCAGGCCGCCGTCGGGCGCCAGCCAGGCCAAGGGACAGGGCAGGTGTTGAAGCAAGGTATCCGTGCTTGCCACGGCAGTCCTCAATATCGTTATGCTGTCATTACTGTAGCCACTATTGGCGGCCAAGAAAAAGGCCCGGTCAATCTGGCCGGGCCTTTATTTGCTTAGAGGGCCTCGATGCTGGCGTACTGGGCCTGGAGTTTGGCCTGGGTATCCTGCAATTCCGCCATCCGCTCACGTTCCTTGGCGATCACCGCTTCCGGGGCCTTGGCCACGAAACCTTCGTTGCCCAGCTTGGCTTCCACCCGGCCCAGCTCCTGGACCACCTTCTCCAGCTGCTTGCCAAGGCGGGCCAGCTCGGCGTCCTTGTCGATAAGGCCGGCCATGGGAATACGCACTTCCATGGCGCCCACCAGTTGGGTGACGGTGGGGGGCAGTTCGCCGTCGGCGACGGTGATGGACTCGAGCTTGGCCATGTTGGTCAGGAAGCTCAGGTTTTCTTCCAGGCGGCGCTGGTCGGTCTCACTGACGTTGACCAGCAGCACTTCCAGCAGCTTGGAGGGGGCTATATCCATCTCGGCGCGCACGTTGCGGATGGCGACGATGAACTGCTTGACCCACTCCAGGTCCGCCATGGCGGTGGCGTCCACAGCCGCTTCGTCGAACTCCGGGTAGGGCTGGAGCATGATGGTGTCGGCATCGATGCCGGCCAGCAGCTTGACCCTCTGCCAGATGGTCTCGGTGATGAAGGGCATCACGGGGTGCATCAGGCGCAGCAGGGCTTCCAGCACCGTCACCAGGGTGTGGCGGGTGCCGCGCTGCTGGGCCTCGCTGCCTTTGAACAGTACCGGCTTGGTCAGCTCCAGGTACCAGTCACAGAACTGGTTCCAGGTGAACTCGTAGAGGAAATTGGCGGCCTGGTCGAAGCGGTAGCTGTCCATGGCGTGGCGCACCGCTTTGACGGTCTCCTGGAACTGGCCGAGGATCCAGCGGTCGGCCAGGCTCAGCTCCAGCTCGCCGCCGTTAAAGCCGCAATCCTTCTCTTCGGTGTTCATCAGCACGAAGCGGCTGGCGTTCCACAGCTTGTTGCAGAAGTTGCGGTAGCCTTCCAGGCGGCGCATGTCCCAGTTGATGTCACGGCCAGTGCTGGCCAGCGCCGCCAAGGTGAAGCGCAGGGCGTCGGTGCCGTGGGCGACGATGCCCTCAGGGAACTGGGCCTGGGTGCGCTTGGCGATTTTCTCGGCCAGCTGCGGCTGCATCATGTTGCCGGTGCGCTTCTCGAGCAGCTCGGGCAGGCTGATGCCGTCGATCATGTCCAAGGGGTCTATGACGTTGCCCTTAGATTTGGACATCTTCTGGCCTTCCTCGTCACGGATAAGGCCGGTGACGTAGACGGTCTTGAAGGGGACCTGGGGGCTGCCGTCTTCGTTCTTGATGAAGTGCATGGTCATCATGATCATGCGCGCCACCCAGAAGAAGATGATGTCGAAGCCGGTGACCAGCACGTCGGTGGGGTGGAAGACCTTGAGGTCTTCGACCTTCTCGGGCCAGCCCAGGGTGGAGAAGGTCCAGAGCGCCGAGCTGAACCAGGTGTCCAGCACGTCGTTGTCCTGCTTGAGGACGACGTCCGCGCCCAGGTTGTGCTTGGCGCGCACTTCTTCTTCGGTGCGGCCCACATAGACGGAGCCTGCCTCGTCATACCAGGCGGGGATACGGTGGCCCCACCACAGCTGGCGGCTGATACACCAGTCCTGGATATCGCGCATCCAGGCGAAGTACATGTTCTCGTACTGCTTGGGCACGAACTGGATGCGGCCGTCTTCCACCGCTTCGATGGCGGGCTTGGCCAAGGGGGCCACCCGCACGTACCACTGGTCGGTGAGCATGGGCTCGATGACAACGCCACCGCGGTCGCCGTAAGGCACGGACAAGGTGTGGTCGTCGATCTTCTCCAGGAGACCCAGCTCGGTGAATTTCTGGACTATGGCCTTACGGGCGGCGAAGCGCTCCAGGCCCTGGAATTCGGCCGGCAGGCTGCCATCCATCTCGGAGTTGGCGGTGCCGTCGGAATTGACGCACTCGGCCACGCTGCGGATATGGGCGTCCAGAGTCAGGATGTTGACCATGGGCAGGTTGTGGCGCTTGCCCACTTCGTAGTCGTTGAAGTCGTGGGCCGGGGTGATCTTCACACAGCCGGTGCCCTTTTCCATGTCGGCGTGTTCGTCACCGACGATGGGGATGCGGCGGCCCACCAGGGGCAGCTCGATGAACTTGCCAATCAGGTCTTGGTAGCGGGGATCGTCGGGGTTCACGGCCACGCCGGTGTCGCCGAGCATGGTCTCGGGGCGGGTGGTGGCCACCACCAGATAATCCTTGCCGTCCCGGGTCTTGGCGCCGTCGGCGAGCGGGTAGCGCAGCTGCCACATGTGGCCCTTCTGCTCCCTGTTCTCCACTTCCAGGTCGGAGATGGCGGTGTGGAGCTTGGGATCCCAGTTCACCAGGCGCTTGCCGCGGTAGATGAGATCGTCTTCATAAAGGCGCACGAAGACTTCCAGCACGGCATTGGACAGGCCTTCGTCCATGGTGAAGCGCTCGCGGTCCCAGTCCACCGAGTTGCCGAGGCGACGCATCTGGCGGGTGATGGTGCCGCCGGACTCTTCCTTCCATTCCCAGATCTTGTCGATAAAGGCGTCACGGCCCAGGGCGTGGCGATCCGGCTGGCCTTCGGCGGCCAGCTTGCGCTCCACCACCATCTGGGTGGCGATACCGGCGTGGTCGGTGCCCACCTGCCAGAGGGCATTCTTGCCCTGCATGCGCTGGTAGCGGGTCAGGGCGTCCATGATGGTCTGCTGGAAGGCATGACCCATGTGCAGGCTGCCGGTGACGTTGGGCGGCGGGATCATGATGCAGTAGCTGCCCTGGCCCTGGTCGCCGGCCGGCTTGAAGTAGCCCTTTTCTTCCCAGGCCTGGTAGAGGGCCTCTTCGATGGCGGAAGGATTGTATGTCTTGTCCATGTCTTGTCTCAGTGGGATTGCGCCAAAAAGTCCGCCAGCGTCATGTGCTTGGGTGCGACGCCCTGTTGCTGGTAGGCGCGAAAACGCGCCCTGGCCGCTATCTTGAGCGGCTCGCTGGCTGGCACTGCCTCAAAAATGTGGCCGCATTGTACCGCAACATGGGGTATGGCTTCATGGAGATTGATTAAAACCGCCCTGCCCCTGGGCTGGCCGGCCTCCGGCCAGAAGATGGCCACGGGCGAGCCGCTCTTGGGGCCTTCGTCCGCCAGGTTGTGGGGGATGAAGGAGGCGGGGTCGCGGGTCCAGAGGGCCTCGTCCACCGCCTCGGCCTGGGCCCTGTCCTGGCAATAGACCAGCACAGCTTGCTGCTGGCCATAGGCCTTGGCGGCGACGGCGCAGGCGAAGGCCACCCGGTCGTCGTCGGTCAGGGAACAGAAGGTGACAGTGTTCATGTTGGCTCCCGGTTAAAAGGAAAAAGGGCAGTTTGCACTGCCCTTGTGGTTGCCCTTAGCGGCTTAATCTTCGGGCTTCTCGCCGGCGCGGTTGAGCAGGAACTGGGTCAACAGCGGCACGGGGCGGCCGGTGGAACCCTTGTTCTTGCCGGAGTTCCAGGCGGTGCCGGCCACGTCCAGGTGAGCCCAGTTGTACTTCTTGGTGAAGCGGCTCAGGAAGGCGGCGGCGGTGATGGTGCCGGCCGGGCGACCACCGATGTTGGCCATGTCCGCGAAGGGGCTGTCCAGCATCTCCTGGTACTCGTCGTACAGGGGCAGGCGCCAGGCCTTGTCGCCGGACTGGTCGGCGGCGTTGGTCAGCTCGTGGGCCAGGGGGTTGTGGGTGGACAGCAGGCCGGAAGCCACCTTGCCGAGGGCGATGACGCAGGCGCCGGTGAGGGTAGCCACGTCGATGACGCAGTCGGGCTCGAAGCGCTCGACATAGGTCAGCACGTCGCACAGCACCAGGCGGCCTTCGGCGTCGGTGTTCAGCACTTCGACGGTCTGGCCGGACATGGTGGTGAGGATGTCGCCGGGGCGGTAGGCGTTGCCGTCGGGCATGTTTTCACAGCCGGCCAGCACGCCGATGACGTTGAGGGGCAGGTCCAGTTCGGCCAGGGCCGCCATGGTACCCAACACGCCGGCGGCGCCGCCCATGTCGTACTTCATCTCGTCCATGCCTTCGGAAGGCTTGATGGAGATGCCGCCGGCATCGAAGGTCAGGCCCTTGCCCACCAGCACTATGGGCTTGGCGTTGGCGTCAGCAGCGCCGTTATAGCGCATGATGGTCATCATGGACTCGTTTTCGGAGCCGCGGCCGACCGCCAGGTAGGAGGTCATGCCCAGTTCCTGCATCTGGGCTTCGCCCACCACTTCGATGCTGAGCTTGCTGAAGTTTGCGGCCAGCTCGGTGGCGGATTGGGCCAGGTAGGCGGCGTTGCAGATGTTGGGCGGCATGTTGGCCACGTTGCGGCACAGGTTCATGCCCTTGGTGACGCCGAGGCCGTGGCGGATGGCCTTTTCGCCCAGGGCCAGCTCACGGCGGGTGGGCACGTTGAAGGTCAGCTTGCGCAGCGGGCGGCGGGGCTCTTCCTTCTTGGATTTGAGCTGGGTGAAGCTGTAGAGGCCGGCGTCTGTGGCTTCCACCGCCTGGCGCACCTTCCAGTAGGTGTCGCGGCCCTTGACGTGCAGCTCGGTGAGGAAGCAGACCGCTTCCATGGAGCCGGTGTCGTTGAGGGTGGCGATGGTTTTTTGGATGATCTGGCGGTACTGGCGCTCGTCCAGCTCACGCTCCTTGCCGCAGCCGATCAGCAGGACCCGCTCGGACAGCACGCCGGGAACATGGTGCAGCAGCAGGGTCTGGCCTACCTTTCCTTCAAGGTCGCCGCGGCGCAGCAGGTTGGAGATGTAACCGTCGCTGATCTTGTCCAGTTGCTCGGCTACCGGGGACAGGCGGCGGGGTTCGTAGACGCCGACGACGATGCAGGCGCTACGCTGCTTTTCCGGGCTGCCACTTTTTACGCTGAATTCCATGCACTCTCCTTTGAGTCATAAAGACAAGGGCGGCGGATTCGTGGATAATGCAGGCAATTGATTAGATGGGGTAAGCGGCCCCAAAACCGCCTGAAATTTTTTCCGCCTGGACTTGTCACAAGGCCTGATAGGTCGATTAAAGCTACTTAAAGTTGCAAAAACAAGTGCTAGGTCCGGAGAACGGCCGGATTTTAATGAAACGGCAAATTTTCGTGAAAACAGGGCATTCTCTTGATAGTTTTCCGCTACCTCTTCGGTGAGGCATTCAAGTCCACTTTGGCCGTGACCCTGGTGCTGATGGCCATCTTCGTCAGCAGGGAATTCGTCTCGGTCCTCTCCGACGCCGCCGACGGCGATATCCCCGGCACCCTGGTGGCCCAGATCATCGGCCTGCACCTGCCGTCCCTGCTGGTGATGGTGCTGCCTTTGGGCCTCTTCATGGGCGTTATCCTCGCCCACAGCCGCATGTACGGCGACCATGAAATGACCGTCTTCCACGCCTGCGGCATCTCCGAATGGTATGTGGCCAGGGTGACCCTGGTGGTGGCGTTGCTGTTCTCGGTCATCGCCGGCAGCATCACCCTTTGGTTCGGTCCCTGGGCTCAGGAACAGGAATACCAGCTGCTGGAAAAGGCCAGTGCCGGCAGCGGCCTGGCCGCCTTGCAGGAAGGGCGCTTCCAGCGCACCGCCAACAACAAGGCGGTGGTGTTCGTGGAGAACATCGAGGACAACCAACTCGATTCGGTGTTCGTGGCCCAGTTGCCCGGTGACGGCCAGGCCACCTCGGTGCTGATGGCCAAGGGAGGCCAGGTCAACAAGAGCGACAAGGGCAACGACACCCTGGAGCTGAGCCAGGGTTACCGCTATGAAGGCCAGGCCGGCCAGGCAGCACTGCAGGAAGTGCGTTTTGGCCGTTACAAGATGCAGATAGGTGACCAGGAAGTGCAGAAGCGCCGGCGCCGGCTGGCGGCGCTGCCCCTGGCCAAGCTGTTGGCGGACGATTCCCGCGACGCCAAGGCGGAGTTGCACTGGCGTATGGCCATGCCCATCGCCATGGTGCTGCTGGCGCTGATCGCCGTACCCATGGCCCAGACAGGGCCGCGCCAGGGCAAGTTTTCCAAGCTGTTGCCGGCCCTGGGGCTCTTCCTTGGCTACCTGATGCTGCTGCTGGTGGGTAACAGATCCCTGGAAAACGGCAAGATCCCCATGGCCCTTGGCCTCTGGTGGATACACGGCAGCGCCCTTTTCATCGGCGTGGCCCTGATCGTCAAGGGCCGTTCCTTCGGCGCCAAGATCCGCAGCCTGGTGAGGAAGGGAGCATGATGCGTATTATCGACCTCTACATAGGCCGGGTGATCCTGACCACCATCTCCCTGTGCCTGGCCGTGCTGCTGGGGCTGTCCGGCCTCATCAAGTTCCTGGATCAGCTCAAGTTCGTGGGCCGCGGCAGCTATGACACTGTGGACGCGGCCCTCTTCGTGCTCTTCTCTGTGCCCCGGGATCTGACCACCTTCTTCCCCATGGGGGTGCTGTTGGGGGCCCTTATCGGCCTTGGCATGCTGGCCAGCAACAGCGAGTTGACGGTGATGCAGGCCTCCGGCATGTCCAAGCTCGACATCATCCTCTCGGCCATGAAGACCATGCTGCTGTTGATGGTGTTCATCGTCGCCTTGGGCGAATTCGTGGCGCCGGGGGCAGAGCGCTACGCCCGCGACATGCGGGCCCAGGCCATGTCGGGGGGAACCCTGATGTCGGACGCCAACGGCCTCTGGGCCAGGGACGGGCACAGGTTCGTGCACATCCAGCAGCTGATCGAGGCCAATGAACTGGGTGACGTCACCCTCTACGAATTTGACGGCCTGGAGCTCAAGCGCCTGGTCCATGCCGACCACGCCACCTGGCAGAAGGGCAGCTGGCGGTTGGAGCAGGTCAGCGAGACCCGGGTCTTCGATGACCACACCCAGACCAAGCACAGCCCCATGATGACGATGCCGTCCGAACTGACGCCGGACAAGCTGGGGGTGGTGACCATCAACCCCGAGTCCCTGTCCTTGCACGGCCTGAGCCAGTACATCGACTACCTCGAGGCCAACAAGCAGGACGGCTCCCGTTACCAGCTGGCCTTCTGGCGCAAGTTGTCGGCGCCTTTCAACCTGGCGGTGATGTTGCTGCTGGCCTGTTCTTCCATCTTCGGGCCGCTGCGTTCCGTGGCCATGGGCGCCCGCATCCTGATGGGGATAGTGGCGGGGTTCAGCTTCTTCCTGGTCAGCGAGATCTTCGGCCCTCTGAGCCTGGTCTACCAGATACCGCCGGTATTGGGGGCCTTGCTGCCGGGGCTCATCTTCGTGGGCCTGTCGATACACCTGCTGAGAAAGCCGGCCTGACCAGGCCGACAAAAAAGGCGCCTGACGGCGCCTTTATCCTATCCCCTGCAGGCGGTTGAGGCGGTTGGCCTCCACTGTCAGCAACACCACCTGGCTGCCGGAGAGCCCATCCTGTAGCGCCTGTCGTGTCTTGGGCCTCAGCAGCATCCACAAGAGTCCCAGCCCCAGCAGGCCGGTCAGGGCCCGCACCAGGGCCTGGCCCAGGCGGACCGGGGTGCCGTCGGCGTTCTGGAGTTTGAGGCGCCAGGCGCGCATGCCGAGGGTCTGGCCGCCATGGGTCCAGAACCAGAGGAAGCAGCCCAGCACGCAGGCCAGCAGGTAGCCCTTGTAGAGCAGGCTCGCATTGAGGAAGCTGGCCAGGTCCGGGTAACCGTCGGTGAGGGGCGGGTAGAAGTGGCTGGCCAGCAGCACGGCGGCGAAGCCGGCAAAATGGGCCAGAGCGAAGACTGAGGCCCCGACCAGGTAGTCGTACAAGAGGGCCGTCAGACGGCGCCAGAAGGGGGCGGGGGGGAAGGCCTCTGCCATGGGGTGCTCCGCTGCCTAAGTCCTGGCCAGTGTAGCAAATTTCGCCATCTGGCAAAGGCTTGCATGGCCAGGGCAAATGGGTATAATGCGCTGCACCTGCCTGGGTGGCGAAATAGGTAGACGCAGCTGATTCAAAATCAGCCGGGTAAAACCGTGCCGGTTCGAGTCCGGCCCTAGGCACCACAATCAAACCTGCGAAGCAGGTTTTTTTGTGCCTCTCGCTCGTGTCATTAACACTTAATTTACTTCTGGTCCTGGGGTAGGCTAGGGACAAGATCCCTGGAGTGTCCCTATGCGTGCCCTGATCGCCCTATTGCTGCTCTGGCCCAGCCTGGTGATGGCCGAGGTGCTGAAGATGGCCAGCCTGGAATGGCCGCCTTACGCTGGCGCCGAGTTGCCTGGCCAGGGGACCTTCATCAGTACAGTCCGGGCCGCCCTCAAGACCCAGGGGCATCAGCTGGAAGTGACCTTCCTGCCCTGGCAGCGCACAGTGCTGCTGGTCAAACAGGGGACAGGCTATCTCGCCTACGGGCCAGAATACAGTGACCCCAAGCGGGACAAGCTGTTCTACGTCTCTGATCGGGTCGGCCACGGGCCCCTGGGCATCGCCTACCGCAAGGCCAGCCCCCTGTTTTGGCGCCAATTGTCTGATCTCTATGCCTTTCATATCGGGGTGGTGCGGGACTACGTCAATACCCCGGCCTTCGATGACGCCGTGGCGGCCGGCCTGCAGAAGGTGGATCTTGCGGACTCGGACCGCCAGAACCTCCTGAAGCTGGTTTTTGGCCGCGTGGATGGGGTGGTGGTGGACAGCGCCGTCCTGGACTATTGGCTGGGCCATGACAAGAAACTGAAAGCCCATAAGGATGAATTGACCATGGGGCCCCAGTTGCTGGCGGACAAGGGACTTTTCCTCAATTTCCGCCGTTCAGAGGAAGGCCGCCGTTGGCAGGCCATCCTCAACAAGGGCCTCAAGGCCCTTCATTCCTCAGGGTGACGGGCATCCTGGCCGCGCAGGAACTCGATGGATTCCTTGATGGCAGCCCTTAGCTTGCGCTGGATGTGGTCCCATTCGTCGTCTGACATGTAATAGACGGCATCCACGTCGTGGCGGACATAACGGGGTGGCACCTTGTTCAGGACCAGGCAGCAGAGATCGGCCCATTCCTGGCTGGGCAGTTCGGGGGGATGGGTGTTGAGCTCGTCCAGCAGCATGCCTTCGACCAGGTTGTGAATATCGTCGCTCAGGTGCATAAGCCGTCCTCCTGCCAAAATTCCACTCTAGTGTAGACCGCTCTAAATCATTAAGCTTGTGGGCCTTTTTCTTGAGGAGTCGCCATGGAGATCTGTTTCGTGCTGGTGCGCCCGGCCAGGGCCGAGAATATCGGCGCTGCTGCCCGCGCCATCAAGACCATGGGCTTCACGGCACTGCGGGTGGTGGGCTCCCAGGCTCACTTGGAACCCCAGGCCCAGTGGGTGGCCCACGGTGCCCAGGATGTACTGGAAGGCATAGCGGCCTTCGACGACCTGGCCTCGGCCCTGGCCGACTGCGACCTGGCGGTGGGCACCACGGCCCGGAGCCGCAGCGGCAAGCACCAGTACCTGACCCCGGCCGAACTGGCAGTCCAGGCCAAGGCCCAGCAGGGGGCCGTGGCCAGGCTGGCTATCGTTTTTGGCTGTGAGGAGTCGGGTCTCGCCAACGAGGAGCTGGCCCTTTGCCAACTGCGCTCTTACCTGCCGTTGGCCCAGCCTTATCCGTCCTTGAACCTGGGCCAGGCGGTGATGCTCTACGCCTATGCCTTGAGCGGCCTCGAATCGGTGCCGGCCGACGACACTATTGCTGAAGGCCTGATGACCACGGCCAGGGAGCGGCTCAAGGCGGTGCTGGCCAAGGCGGCCATAGGGGAAGAAGAGATCCCCGCCCAGTGGGCCTTGGAGAGTCTCAGCCGGGCAGGGGAGCGGGATCTGAAACTACTGCTTTTTATCCTCAACAAGCTTGGCTGAGCCCAGGCTGCCGGGTTGCAGCAGGGCTATGAGGCGCCTGCCCACCTCGGCGTCGTCCAGCAGGCCTCGGAAGGCCTCGCTGCCGGCACCGTCGGCATAGAGGGGCACGTCCACCGCCGTATGGCCAGAGGTGGTCCAGCCGGTCAGGCTGCGCCTGTCGATAAGGCGCTTGATGGCCTTGACCAGGGCGTCGTCACCGTCGCCCTTGGCCTTCATCAGTCTCTCCACTTCGTCCTTGGTGGGCTGGAAGCCCAGCAGGGCAGGCAGGGCCTGTTCCGGCTCGGTTTCCTGGTTCAGCTTGCTGGCGATGACGCCGGGTGAGTGGGGGATCTTGCGCAGGAAGTCGGCACGCCACTGGTATTTGCCGCCCGCCCCCAGGGTCAGCCCGCCGGTGCTGTGATCGGCCGTCACCACCACCAGGGTGTCGTTCCTACCGTCGGCAAAGTCCTTGGCCCAGCGTACCGCCTTGGCGAAATCGTCCACCTCGTGCATGGCCGTGACCACGTCATTGTCGTGCCCGGCCCAGTCGATCTGGCTGCCTTCCACCATCAGCACGAAGCCTTTGGGGTTCTGGGCCAGCAGGGTGGCGGCCTTGGCCGTCATGTCCACCAGCCGCGGACCCTGGCTGTCGTCGATGGCGGCCGGCAGGGCCACGTCGGCGAAGAGCCCCAAGGCCGGCCCCTTAGTGAGGGCGGCGAGGCCGGTGGCGTCGGTGACGTACTGGTAGCCGCTTTGCTGGAATTCGGCCACCAGATCCCTGTCCTGGCGTTTGAAGTACTGGACGCCGCCGCCGAAGAGCACATCGGCCCTGAATTGGCCGCCGACGCGGTCGTCGAAGTAGGCGTCGGCGATGGCGTTGTAGTTGGAGCGGCTCTCGTTGTGGGCCAGGAAGGCGGCCGGGGTGGCGTGGTTGATCTGCGAGGTGACGGCGATGCCGGTGCTTTTGCCGAGGCGCTTGGCCAGTTCCATGATGGAAGCCAAGGCCACCTTCTGGCGGTCGACGGCGATGGCACCATTGTAGGTCTTGTGGCCTGTGGCCAGGGCCGTGGCGGCTGCGGCTGAGTCGGTGACCAGGGTGTCGGGCTCGTCGGGGTAGGTGCTGGACATGCCGGTCAGCATCTGGTCGAAGACGGTGCTTTCCACCTTGGGGGTCAGGGGATCGTCGGCGAAGTAGCGGTAACCCGTGGTATAGGCCGGGCCCATGCCGTCCCCGATCATCAGTATGATGTTCTTGGGCTCGCCGGCCTGGGCGGCGGCGCAGGCCAAGGCCAGGACGATCAGCAGATACTTGCGCATCTTATTGTCTCATAGCGTTTTTATAGGGCCAGTCTAGCAGCAAGGCCGGTTCAGAAGCGAAGGGATTGGGGGTAGGGAAAGAAATCCCCCAGTTGGCCCTCAACGGCCTGGCGCTGGGCCGTCAGCCAGAAATCGGGGCTGAACAACTCGGCAAATTCGCCGCCCAGAACTTCGGTGGCGTCCTGGCCCAGGCAGAGAAAATGGCGGAACTCCTCGGGAAAGACGTCGCCGGCCGCGGCGCTGTAGCCGCTGGCCAACTGGTCCTGGTCGTAGCCCGAGCGGGGAATGGCCCTGAAGTGGAGCTCGCCCAGGGGGCAGAGCTCGTCATAGTCGTAGAAGATCACCCGGCCGTGGCGGGTCACCCCGAAGTTCTTGTAGAACATGTCGCCGGGGAAGAGGCCTGCGGTGGCGATCTCCTTGAGGGCCTGGCCGTAGTCCCGCAGTATCGCCCGACGCTCGCCCGGCCTGCTGCGCAGGGCCAGGTTCATGGGCTCCATGCGCCGCTCGGTAAAGCAGTGGCCGAGGTGCAACCAGTCCCCTTCCACAAAGGCCCGCTGGGAACAGCTTTGCAGCAGCTCCGCCACTACCTCATCGTCGACCCTTGCCAGGGGCAGGCGCAGGTCCAGGAACTCCTGGGTATCGGCCATGCGACCGACCCTGTCGTGGCGCTGCACCAGGTGGTAGCGCGCTATGACCTGGGCGGCATCCACCGTCTTGGAGTCACCGAAGTGGTCGCGGATCACCTTGAACACCAGATCCTGGCCTTCCAGGGTGAACACCATCATCACCAACCCGGCGATGCCGGGGGCCCGTTTGAAGCGCCCGCCTTCGGCCAGGGCGTCCTCCAGTTCGCTGACCAGCAGGCTCTTGCCGTGCTTGTAGTAGCCGAGGGCGTTGTAGAGTTCGGAGCGCGGCTTGTTGGGCATCAGCGAATGGAGGAAGGCTACCTGTGCCGAGGGGATGGGGCTCAGGGCCAGGAAGTCGGAACGGGCGAAGCCGAACAGCACCGACAGGTGCTCCTGGCGGTAGAGCAGGGCGTCGGCCTTGAGGTAGCCGTCCCTGTTCAAGAGGGCTATGGCAAAGGGAATGGCCAGGTTGTCGGTGTTGAGCCTTCCTACCAGGTAGCAGCCCTTGTTGCGGTAAAAGGGCTCGGTCAGCAGATCCAGGTGCAGCGGATAATCGTGGCTCTCCAGCACGGGTGCCAGGGCCCCTGCCAACTGGGTGGCGGTGTTGCCGGGGTAGCGCAAGGGGAGCGGCAGGTTGGCGCAGGCCAGCACCGAGGCCAGGGTGTCGGCCAGCTCCCCTTTCATGGGCAGGCGCAGGTAAGGGGCCCTGCCCAGGGGCTCGTATTCGCGGCCGCTGAAGGGGCGAGCGGTATCGCCGGCCAGCCGGGCATGGACAGAGTTGAAGAAGGTCAGGGCCAGCTCCCTGGCCGGGTGGCCGGCCAGGTCGGCGAAGTAGCGGGCCTCTAGCGCAGGCCAGTCCAGCAGGCTGCCATGGAGGCTGGCGGCCAGTTCGTCCACTACCTGATCGTGGCGCTCGAAGCGGGCCAGGGCCAACTGCTGCATGGCGAGCCAGTCGCCGGCGGCGAAGCAGGCCCCGGCCTTGGCTGTCAGGTGCTGGAAGTCGCGCCAGTAGGCGGTAAAGGTCTGGCTGATGGGGTCCATGGGCATCCTTTTCTTGCACCTGCGACTGGCCTTGGGCAGCATGGGCGCCAATGCGATCGAGGACAGTTTCCATGACCACACAATGGGCCGACATCTTGGGCGGCGAAAAACAAAAAACCTACTTCCAGGCCGTCATCAGCAGGGTACAGGCAGCCAGGGACGCGGGCCAAGTCATTTATCCCCCCAAGGACGAGGTGTTCAATGCCTTCCGCTTCACCGAATTCGGTGACGTCAAGGTGGTGATCCTGGGCCAGGATCCCTACCACGGTCCGGACCAGGCCCATGGCCTGTGTTTTTCGGTCAAAGGGGAAGTGCCGCCACCCCCTTCGCTGCAGAACATGTTCAAGGAACTGGCCAGCGATATCTCCGGCTTCCAGCACCCCGGCCACGGCAACCTGGAGGCCTGGGCCCGCCAAGGGGTCCTGCTGCTCAATACAGTGCTGACGGTGGCCCAGGGCCAGGCTCACTCCCATGCCGGCTGGGGCTGGGAGACCTTTACCGACCAGGTGATCGCCAGCCTCAACGAGCACCGCCAGGGGCTGGTGTTCCTGCTCTGGGGCAGCCATGCCCAGAAGAAAGGCGCCATCATCGACCGCCAGCGCCACCATGTGCTGACGGCCCCCCACCCCTCGCCGTTGTCGGCCCATAGGGGGTTTCTTGGCTGCCGGCACTTCTCCCAGGCCAACGCCATACTGATGCGCCAGGGGCTGGAACCCATCGACTGGCAGTGCTGAGCGGAACACAAGGCCAGCTGCCCGGGTCTATCCTTAAAATTGAGTCGAGGAGGAGCCCCTATGCTGGATCTGTTGCGTCAAGACCACCACCGTATTCGCCGCCTGTTGGCACTTCTGGACGCCAAGGCGGCGGCGATCCGCGCTGAGCAGGAGGTCCAGTATGATCTGCTCAAAGCCGTGCTGGACTACCTGCACCACTATGTCGACGGGGTCCACCACAGCGAGGAAAACGAGTTGCTGGCGGCCTTGGACGATGACAACCTCAAAGAGGCCATCAGCAAGCAGCACCACAAGCTGGACGATGCCACCCAGTGCCTGGCCCAGCGGGTGGAGATGGTGCTGATGGATGCCGTGGTGCCCCATGACGAGATGCTGCGCTCCTTGGAAGAGTTCATCTGCGAGCAGAGGGCGCACCTGGCCTTCGAAGAAGAAAAGCTATTCCCCGTGCTGCAGGAGCGCCTGACCGAGGCCGACTGGCAAAAGGTCAGGGCACGTCTGGAGGAAAAGGCCGAGAAGGACCCCCTGTTCGGGGCCGAAGTCAGGGCCGATCACAGGGCCTTGTGGGAACGGCTAAACGAGGAAGCCGAAGAATGAAAAAAAGCCCGGCATTTGCCGGGCTTTTCTTAAATTTCCAGGGTCTCCAGCGAGTAATCGTGGTTCCAGTCGATGTCCTCGAGTTCGCGCTTCAAGCGATACCTGTCTTTCAGGTTCTCGATTTCACGCCACTTTCTCTTCTTCGCGCCTCTTCCTTTACCGTCGCGTTTGTCGCCGGCCAGTACAGATTGCAGATCCAGAATATCGTCCATGGAACCTCCCCGCTGTAGGAATTGTTGTCGAACAATTAATTACCACGCGAGGCTGGAAAATAAAACATCTTTGTTGCAAGGGTGTTACGCGTTGATGTTCTTCTGATGACGGCGATAGCGCGCCACCAACGCATTGGTGGAAGCGTCCAGATCCAGGGGCTGATCGGCGTCTTCCAGCCTGGCCAAAACGGCGTTACCCAGCACCTTGCCCAGCTCCACACCCCACTGATCGAAGGAGTTGAGATCCCAGAGGATGCCCTGCACCAGCACCTTGTGTTCGTAGAGAGCGATAAGGGCGCCCAAGGTTTGTGGGCTGACCTTGTCCATCAGCAGGGTATTGGAGGGCCTGTTGCCCGGCATCACCTTGTGAGGCGCCAGAGCGTCGATGACGTCCTGGTCCAGGCCGGCCAATTCCATTTTGGCCTCGGCCAGGCTCTTGCCCTGCATCAGGGCCTGGCTCTGGGCGAAGCAGTTGGAGGCCAGCATGGCGTGGTGGCGACCAAGCTTGTAGTGGCTTTCCAGAGGCAGGATGAAATCGGCCGGGATCAGCTGCTTGCCCTGGTGCAGCAACTGGTGGAAGGCGTGCTGGCCGTTGGTGCCCTCGGCGCCCCAGATAACAGGGCCTGTGAGGTGATCGATGGCGCTGCCGTCCTGGTGGCAGCCCTTGCCGTTGGACTCCATGTCCAGCTGCTGTACATAGCCGGGCAGGGCGCGCAAACCATGGTCATAGGGCAGCAGGGCATGGGAGGTGGCGCCCTTGTAGTTGATGTAGCAGATACCGATCAGCGCCAGCAGCTTGGGCATGTTGGCGGCAAAAGGGGCGCTCTGGAAGTGCTTGTCCATCTCATGGGCGCCGGCCAGCAGGGCACGGAAGTTGTCCATGCCGACGGCCAGGGCGATGGGCAGGCCTATGGCGGACCAGAGCGAGTAACGGCCGCCGACCCAATCCCACATGGGGAAGCAGTTGTCGGCGTGAATGCCGAAGGCCTCGGCCTTGGCCACGTTGGCGGTGACCGCCACGAAATGCTTGGCCAGATCGGCGAAGCTGGCACCGGCCGCCTTGAGCCAATCCCGGGCGCTTTCGCTGTTGGTCAGGGTTTCCTGGGTGCCGAAGGACTTGGAGGCGGTAATGAAGAGGGTGGTGCCGGGGTTGAGCTTGGCCAGCTTCTCACCCAAGGCGGCGCCGTCGATGTTGGCCACGAAATGGACATTGACCTTGTGCTGCCAGTAGGGCTTCAGGGCTTCGGTGACGATCTTGGGGCCGAGGAAAGAGCCGCCGATACCGATGCTGACCACGTCTGTGATGGCCTCACCGCCAAAACCTTGCCACTCGCCCTTGAAGAGGCTGGCTACGAAGGCTTCCATCCGCGCCAAGGTGGCCTGGACTTCGTCCCGGACCTTGGCGCCATCTACAGATACGCTTTCGGCGACGCTGCCCCGCAGTGCCGTGTGCAGTACGGCCCTGCCCTCGGTGTGGTTGATGGGCTGGCCGGCAAACATGGCGGCGACCTTCTCGTCCAATTGGGCTTCCCTGGCCAGTTTGGCCAACAGGGCCAGGGTTTCTTCGGTCAGGTGGTTCTTGCTGTAATCCAGAGTCAGGCCGGCGGCATCCAGGCTGAAACGCTCGCCGCGCTTGGGATCCTGGGCGAACAGGGTCTTGAGGTCGGGCAGGGCGGCCAGGTGTTGTGCCAGTGCGTCGTTGCTTGGGTAGCGGGTCAATCCGGTCATCATCTTCCTCTGGACATAACAAAAGGGGGCCTAGGCCCCCGGTGCTTAGAGTTTTTCCGCCAACATGGCGGCCAGTTTTTCCTGGTCCTCGGCGAACTTGCGGATCCCCTCGGCCAGTTTCTCCACGGCCATGGGGTCCTGGTTGTGCTGCCAACGATACTGGGCCTCGTTCAGGGGCTCAGGCCTGGCCTTGAGTTCCTGGGCCGGCCCCAGTTTGGCCTTGACGGTACCTTCCATCGCTTCCAGTTCCGCCAGCAGGGAAGGGCCTATGGTGAGGCGGTCGCAACCGGCCAGCTCCAGGATCTCCCCGACGTTGCGGAAGGAGGCGCCCATCACCACAGTGCCGTAGCCGTGGGCCTTGAAATAGTCGTAGATCCGGGTCACGGACTGGACGCCGGGATCTTCGGCCGGGCTGTAGTCCTTGCCGGTGCTGGCTTTATACCAGTCGAGGATGCGCCCTACAAAGGGGGAGATCAGGTAGACGCCGGCTTCGGCACAGGCGCGGGCCTGGGCGAAGGAGAACAGCAGGGTCAGGTTGCAGTTGATGCCTTCGCGCTCCAGCACCTCGGCGGCGCGGATCCCTTCCCAGGTGGCGGCGATTTTGATCAGGATGCGATCTTTTTCGATACCCGCTTCCTTGTAGAGGCCGATCAGTTTGTGGGCCTTGGCGATGGTGGCTTGGGTATCGAAAGACAGGCGGGCGTCCACTTCGGTGGAGATGCGGCCTGGGATCAGGTCCAGTATGGCCAGGCCGAAGTTGACGGCCAGCTTGTCCATGGCGTTGTCCAGCTGCGCCTCTTGGCTGCCGCCATTTTGGCGGGCGTAGGCAAGGGCGTCATCTACCAGGCCCTGGTATTGCTCCAGCGTGGCGGCCTTGAGGATCAGCGACGGGTTGGTGGTCGCGTCCTGGGGGCGGTAGCGGCGGATGGCATCGATCTCACCGGTATCCGCTACGATGGTAGTGAAGGCGCCCAGCTGGGAAAGTTGGTTGGCCATGGTTCCCTCTTGTGTGGATGTATGAAAATTACTTACAAAATGCCAGTCTATGCAACTGGAAAAGTCAGCTTAGCCAGGGCGGAAAATAATTTCAGCTAACAAAAATGGCGAAAACGCTTTCAGTCCCAACTGGTCGGATCAGAATAAATGAAAAGCAGCAACATCACCTTGGATCTGCGTGTCTGGCAGGGGGATATCACCACCTTACCCTTGGACGCCATCGTCAATGCCGCCAATCCCAGCCTCTTGGGAGGAGGGGGCGTGGACGGTGCCATCCACAGGGCGGCGGGGCCCGAACTCAAGCTCTATTGCGCCGGCCTCGGCGGTTGCGAGACGGGCCAGGCCAAGCTGAGCCCGGGATTTGGCCTGCCCAGCCAATACGTCATCCATACGGTGGGGCCTGTCTGGCACGGTGGCGGCCAGGGGGAGGCAGAGGCGCTGGCCAGCTGTTACCGCCAGAGCCTGTTGCTGGCGGATGCCGAAGGCATAGTGAGCCTGGCCTTTCCTGCCATCAGTTGCGGCGTTTACGGCTATCCGGCAGATCAGGCGTCCAAGGTGGCTGTGGCTGCCCTTCGCCAGGCGTTTGAGGAGTGCCATTTGTCCAAGCAGGTCTGGCTGGTGGGCTTCGACGAGGCGCAGTGCCGGCTCTGGCAGCAGGCCCTTGCAATCTGAGTGGATCTTTTCCTTCGCTAGCAGCTATAGCGCAACATGCTGATCTCCATTACTTTTTTATGAACTCCATCAAGCTTATGAGAAAACGTTTGCGTTTTTTATGAAGGAATGTTGGAGCAGGCAATAAAAATGTCATAAAGCTTTGCCAAGATGCGCCACGTTCGCCGCAAGGCCTTTGTGTGAATCCATAAGCACTTAATTTCCGGGGTAATAAAAATGACATTTGCAAAGTCTGCTCTCGCTGCTGCTCTGATGATGGGTTTTGCCGGCACTGCTGCTGCCGCCGACACCGCCACCGTCTATGGCAAACTGAACGTCTCCGTTGAAAGCATCGACAAAGGTCCTGCTGACGGTGGCTCCAGGAACGACCTGGTCAGCAACGCTTCCCGCCTGGGCGTGAAAGGT
This sequence comes from Gallaecimonas kandeliae, assembly GCF_030450055.1. Lineage (NCBI taxonomy): Bacteria > Pseudomonadati > Pseudomonadota > Gammaproteobacteria > Enterobacterales > Gallaecimonadaceae > Gallaecimonas > Gallaecimonas kandeliae. Next base: position 2,758,942 of record NZ_CP118480.1, on the reverse strand, counting down.
GCTGTTGGGCTGACCGACGGCCTGGAAGCCGTTTACCAGGTTGAGTGGGAAGTGAACGCCACCGACGAGTCCGCCTCCAAAGGTTCCACCAACAACTTCAGCGCCCGTAACCAGTTCGTGGGCCTCAAAGGCAGCTTCGGTACCGCCCTGCTGGGCCGTAACGACACCCTGCTGAAGCAGTCCCAAGGCAACGTTGACCAGTTCAACGACCTGGACGGCGATATCAAGCACCTGTTCACCGGCGAAAACCGCCTGGGTGATTCCATCACCTATATGACGCCTTCCTTCGGCCTCTTCTCTGCCGGCCTGTCCTACATCTCCGAGTCCAACAGCGCCCAGCGCGTAGACAAGGTTGATGCCAACGGCAAGGCTCTTAAATACAAGAGCGGTGTGTCCCTGGCTGCCATGTACGGTGATGCCAAGCTGAAGAAAGCGCCTTTCTTCGCCTCCGTTGCCTATGACAACGACGTCAAAGGCTACGACAACACCCGCGCCACCGTTCAGGGCAAGATGGGTGACTTCGTACTGGGCGGCATGTACCAGCACGGCAAGAAGAAAGACGTCACCATGGGTAAAGACACCTACTCCGGCTTCATGGTCAGCGGTGCCTACAAGGTTGGCGCTACTACCCTGAAGCTCCAGTACCAGGATTCCGACCTGTACAAGATCGGCGGCTCCAACTACAAGAGCACCTGGTCTGCCGGCGTTGACTACAAACTGGGCGACGCTACCAAGGTCTTCGGCTTCTACAGCACCTTCTCCGGTATGGAAGGCAAGCACGACGCCAACTACCTGGGCCTGGGTCTTGAGCACAAGTTCTAAGAACCCAGCTTGACGAGAAAGGGAGCTTCGGCTCCCTTTTTCTTTGATATCAAAAACTTAAATAAACAATTGGCGGCTTTTTGTGCCATTGAGTCATAAAAATGTCACAATGGATCACAATAATGTCAGCCGGTTGCAATGAACAGAGTAAAGCCCATGGCAAGACGCGTATTGATCGTTGAGGACGAAGCCCCCATCAGGGAGATGTTGGCCTTCATCCTGGACCAGAACGGTTACCAGCCGGTCGAAGCGGAGGACATTGCCTCTGCCCAGGCCAAGCTGCAGGAACCTTTCCCCGATCTGGTACTGCTGGACTGGATGCTGCCCGGAGGCTCAGGTCTGCAATTGGCCAAGACCATGAAGCAGAGCGAATACACCCGCCAGATCCCCATCATCATGATCACCGCCCGCGGTGAGGAAGAGGACAAGGTCCGCGGCCTGGAAGTGGGGGCCGACGACTACATCACCAAGCCGTTCTCTCCCAAGGAGCTGATGGCCCGCATCAAGGCGGTGATGCGCCGCGCTTCCCCCACCAACGTCGATGACATCATCGAGGTACAGGGACTGCGCCTGGATCCGGTCTCCCACAGGGTCACCGCTTTCGAGGACTCCCTGGACATGGGACCCACCGAGTTCAAGCTGCTGCACTTCTTCATGACCCACCCCGAGCGGGTCTACAGCCGTGAACAGCTGCTGGACAACGTCTGGGGCACCAACGTCTATGTGGAAGACCGCACCGTCGACGTTCATATCCGTCGCCTGCGCAAGGCCCTGGAAGGCCATGGTCACGACCGCCTCGTACAAACGGTACGCGGCGCCGGCTACCGCTTTTCCAGCCGGGTCTGATTGATGCACAACTTTTCCTGGTGGCGCCTGGGCTGGACTCTTCTGGCCTATGGCTTGGTACTGGGGGGCGTGGGGCTTTTGCTCGGCGCCCCCTTGCTGGTTTTGTTGCTGGGTGCCCTGGGCCTGGTGCTCTGGCACTATTGGCAGCTGCACCTTTTGAGCCGTTGGCTCTGGGACGGTCGCCAGTTCACGCCGCCCCGGGGCTCCGGGGCCTGGCAACACGCCTTCGACGGCATCTACTTCCTGCAGCGTAAGAACCTCAAGCGCCGCAAGGAGCTGGGCCGCCTGCTCAAGCGCTTCCGCGAGGGCACCGAAGCCCTGCCCGACGCCGTGGTGGTGATGAACGAAGAGCGGGAGATCGTCTGGTGCAACAAGCTGGCCACCAACATCCTCGGTATCCGTTGGCCTGAAGATAACGGCCAGAGGGTGGACAACCTGCTGCGCCGCCCCGAGTTCATTTCCTACATCAAGCGCGAGCAATACCAGGAACCTTTGATCATCCCCTCGCCGGTGCAGTCCATGGCCAGCATAGAGCTGCGGGTGATCCCCTACACCGCCAACGAGACATTGCTGGTGGCGCGGGACGTCACCCGGCTGCAGCAGCTGGAGCAGATGCGCCGCGACTTCGTGGCCAACGTCTCCCACGAGCTGCGCACGCCGCTGACGGTGCTGCGCGGCTACCTGGAGATGATCGGCGAAGATCCCCGCCTGGAGCAGGGCCCCTGGGGCAAGCCCCACAAGATGATGACCGACCAGGTCAGCCGCATGTACAGCCTGGTCGAGCAGCTGCTGGCCTTGTCGCGCCTGGAAGCCAAGAGCGAAGTGGACAACCTCAAGGTGGTGCCGGTGCCGGCGTTGATGACCAAGCTGGAAGCCGACAGCCAGGCCCTGAACAGCCATAAGCAGCACCAGATCCGCTTCCACGTGGACGAGCTGTCCATGCGCGGCGACGGCGAGCAGATGATGTCGGCCTTCAGCAACCTGGTGGCCAACGCCATCCACTACACCCCGGCTGGTGGCCAGATAGACGTGCGCTGGCAGGCCTTGCCGGACGGCCGGGCCCGCTTCAGTGTCACCGACACCGGCGACGGCATAGCCCCCGAGCACGTGCTGCGCATCACAGAGCGCTTCTACCGGGTGGACAAGGCCCGCAGCCGCAACACCGGCGGTTCGGGGCTGGGGCTGTCCATCGTCAAGCATGTGCTGAGCCGCCACCGCTCCCGGCTCGACATCGAGTCCACCCTGGGCAAGGGCAGCACTTTCTCCTTCGTGATCCCCAAGGATCTGGTGGTGAGAAATAAAAGTGTCATCAATGAGTAATGTCGCTGTCACCACCCTGTCAGATACTGCGCGCCATTCCCCCCAGGGCCGGCACCAACGAGGAGCGATGCAATGAAGTTGAAAGTTTGGCTTGGTGCGTTCGGCCTCGCCGCCTGTAGCCTGGCGTTGCCGGTCCTGGCGACCATCGACAAGGGCCTGCCTGACTACCACAAGACCACCGGCATCGCCGGCAACCTCTCGTCTGTGGGCTCGGATACCCTGGCCAACCTGATGACCTTCTGGGCCGAGGAATTCAAACGCCAGTATCCCAACGTCAACATCCAGATCCAGGCCGCCGGCTCTTCCACGGCGCCGCCTGCCCTGACCGAGGGCACGGCCCAGTTCGGGCCCATGAGCCGCAAGATGAAGTCAGGCGAGATTGAGGCCTTCGAGAAGCGCTACGGCTACAAGCCCACCATGGTGCGGGTCGCCATCGACGCCCTGGCTGTCTACGTGCACAAGGACAACCCCATCAAGGGCATGACCCTGGCCCAGGTGGACGCCGTCTTCTCCGCTACCCTCAAGTGTGGGCTCAAGCCCATCGAGACCTGGGGCCAGCTGGGCCTGACCGGCGACTGGGCGGCCAAGGACATCCAGCTCTACGGCCGCAACTCTGTGTCCGGCACCTACGGCTATTTCAAGGAAGAGGCCCTGTGCAAGGGTGACTTCAAGAACAGCGTCAACGAACAGCCGGGCTCGGCGTCCGTGGTGCAGTCGGTGAGCACCTCCCTGAACGCCATCGGCTATTCCGGTATCGGCTACAAGACCTCAGGGGTCAAGACGGTGCCCCTGTCCAAGGACGGCGGCAAGACCTATATCGACGCTACCCCGAGCAGCGCCGTGACCGGCGCCTATCCGCTGTCCCGCTTCCTCTATATCTACGTCAACAAGCAGCCCAACAAGCCCCTGGACCCCATGCAGGCCGAATTCATCAAGATGGTGCTGTCCAAGGCAGGCCAGCAGGTGGTGGAAAAGGACGGCTATGTGCCGCTGCCAGCCATGGTGGCCAAGCGCGAGCTGGCCAGTCTGGGCCTCGACTAGTTTCCAACATCAACACCACTCCCTTTGACGACCGGGCCCTGCCCGGTCTTTTTTTGCTATTTGCTTAGCCTGCTAACCATGCGCTATTATACTTAGCAAGCTAAGTAAATGAGGTGCCCCATGGAAAGCAATCTGGGTTGGTTGATGAACAGGGCCGGCCTGAGCTGGCGCCACGTCGTCGACAAGTACATGGCGAAGCTGGGCCTGACCCAGACCCGTTGGGTCGCCTTGCTGGTGCTGGACCGGATAGGGGAGGGCTGTACCCAGAGTGCGTTGGCGGCCAACGTGGGGGTAGAACAACCCTCCATGGTCCGCACCCTCAGCCAACTGGAAGAGGCCGGTCTCATCGAACGCCGCGCCAGCGAATCCGATGCCCGTTGCCGGACCCTCTGGTTCAGCCCCGAGGGCCGCAAGCTCATCAAGGAAATGGAGGCGGTGGCCAAGGAGGGGCGGGAACTGCTGCTCCAGGGGATCAGCCCCGAGCGGCGCCAGGTCTTACACGATGTGCTTGAGCAGGTGATCAGCAACGCCCAGGCCCTGTTGTCGGAGGAGTCGAAATGACAGCCGATCATGTCTTCAACCGTTGGATGCGCCGCTCCCTGGTGGCCTTCCTGGTGATCCTGGCCTACGTGCTGGTCGCAGACGTGGCCATCCCCATGACCCCCCACGCCATGGTGCAGCGCCCCGTGCTGGCCATAGCCCCCCAGGTGCCCGGCGAGGTGGTGCAGGTGGCGGTGAGCAACAACCAGGCCGTCAAGGCAGGGGACCTGCTGTTCCGCATCGATCCCCGCGACTACCAGTTGGCGGTGGAAAAGGCCGAGCTGGCCCTCAAGGTGGCCCAGCAGGCCAACGACAACCTGAGCGCCCAGTTGGCCCTGAGCGAAGCCGATCTGCGCCAGGCCCAGGTCAACGCCGAGGAGAAGGTCCGGGAGCGCAAGCGCCTGCAGGCCCTCAAGGCCAATAACCTGGTCAGCCAGCAACAGCTGGACCAGGCCGACACTGCCGTCCAGGCCGCCGAGGCCATGGTGATGGCGGCCCGCCAGAAGCGCGAGGCGGTCAAGGTGCAGCTGGGTGACAAGGGCGATCAGAACCTGCGGATCCGCCAGGCCCAGAACCAGTTGGAGCAGGCCAGGCTCAACCTGTCCCGCACCCAGGTGCTGGCACCGGAATCTGGGGTGATTTCCAACCTGCAACTGGTGCCCGGTATCCAGGCCCAGGCCAAGCAATCGTTGATGACTTTGGTGGTCAGCGGCAAGGAACAGATCTCGGCGGACTTTCGGGAGAAGAGCCTGAGCCGGGTGCAGCAGGGCGCCAAGGCCTGGGTGGTGTTCGACGCCCTGCCGGGCCAGGTTTTCCCGGCCGATCTCAAGAGCCGGGACCAGGGCGTGGCCCAGGGTCAGCTGTCCCCCAACGGCCAGTTGGCCAAGCCGGAAGACAACGACCGCTGGGTCCGCGATGCCCAGAGGGTGCGGGTCTACCTGTCCCTGGAAGAGCCCCTGCCTGGCGACCTGGTCTCAGGCTCCCGCGCCACCGTCATGCTGGCCGGCAGCCACAACGGCCTTATCGCCTGGCTGGGCAAGCAACAGATGCGCGTCGTGAGCCTGCTGCATTATGTCTACTAAGCTGAGCCACCAGGAACTGCGGCGACTGCTGAGGGTCACCCTCGGCAGCGCCCTCGGATTCACCATCGCCAAGCTGATGAACTGGCCCTACGGCCTCTTCTTCACCGTCTACCCCATGCTGCTGCTGGGGCTGGTGCCGGTGTTCAACCGCCTGGTGGCTTTTCAGATGCTGGCGGCCGCCGCCGTCAACCTGGTGGAGGTCTGGCTGCTCTACGCCCTGTTCCAGCACCATCCGCTGCCGATGACCCTGGGGGTCTTCGCCCTTTATTGCTGGCGCTTCCGGCTGATGGCCAGCACCCCTTACTTCGTGTTCGGCGCCATTGGCCTGGTGACATTGTCCACCCTGCTGCATTTCTCCAGCTACCCGGACACTTCCCCCATCGACATGATCACCTCGGTCAGCCTGGCGTCGCTGCTCTCCGTTATCAGCGCCGCCCTGCTGTACTGGCTCATTCCCGAGACGGAGCCGGTGGCCTTGCCGCCGCGCCAGGCCCTGTCCGGTGCCGAGATAAACCATCGGATGCTGATGGGGGCCGGTATCGGCACCCTGTCCTTCATCGTCTTCCAGGTGCTGGATCTGCGCGACTCGCTGTCGGCCCAGGTGGCGACTGTGCTGGTGCTCTTCCCCATGACCTACCAGGGGGCCATGACGGCGTCTTGGAAGAGGTTGAACGGCGTGGTGGTGGGCTGCGCCCTGGCGCTGGGGATGCAGGTGCTGATGTACGACCTCATCAACCACTTCCTGCTGGTGCTGGCGGCCCTCGTCGTCTGCCTGCTGGTAACAGCCCGGCTGCACTTTATGGAGCGGGCCGGCTCCGGCGCCGGCTTCGGGGCCATGACCACCGTCGGCATCCTCTTCGGCCAGTACCTGCTGCCCAACAAGGACATGCTCTATGGCGGTGCCTACCGGATCACTTCGGTGGCGGTGGCCCTGCTGGTTTTGATGATGGTCTCCTACCTGCTGGACAAGACCCTCAACCGGTTCGAGTCCACCCGCAACGCCCCTGCTGCCGCCTAGTCGTCCCTGGCTAGCAGCTGCAAGGGCCAGTTGGCCTGGGCCTGGTGCTGGGCCTCCTGGGCGAGATCGGCGGCGATCAGCTCCTGGCGCAGCAGCCACAGGGCCGGGATGTTGAGCTGCAGTTCGGCCTCCTGGCGGCTCAGCCTGAGCGCCGGCAGGCGCAGGCTCTGGCGGCGCCGGTTCAGCACCACCGCCAGGCGCAGCACCCGCACCATCAGCTGCACATCCTCTTCCTGGAAGAGGTTGAGGCGGGGCAGGGCGAACTGCTTGAGGCCCTTGCGGGAATAGCGGGCCAGGCAGGCCAGCACCAGTTGCTGTTCCTGGTTGAAGCCCACCAGATCGCTGTTCTCCAGTATGTAGGCCGAGTGGCGCTGCACCCCGTGGAAATTGATCTGCAGCCCCACCTCGTGCAGCTCGGCGGCCCAGCCCAGCAGCAGGGCCAACTCCCTGTCGCCACTCAGTTGGCGGAACAGCATCAAGGCGGTATTGCGCACCCGCACCGCCTGGGCCCTGTCCACATGGTACTGGGCGGCCAGGGCGGCGGCGGTGCGCTCCCTGGCATCCTGGTGACCAAGGCCTGGTTCCATCTGGAACATCAGGCCTTCGCGCAGGGCGGCGTCCGAAAACTCCAGCTGTTCCAGCCCCAGGGCCTTGAAACTTGCGGTCAGTATGGCCAGGCCCGCCGGGAACACCTGGCGGCGCTCGTCGTTCACCGCCTGCAGCTTGAGCTTGTTCACTTCCCCCGCCTGTATGCAGAGCTTGCGCAGCGCCTTGAGGCGCTTGAGGGTGATGGCACTCTCTTCCGGCCAGCGGGCCTGGATGCAGCCCAGCACTGCCTTGACGGTGCCGGAACAGCCGATGGCCTGTTGCCAGCCTTCGTCCCTGTAGCTTTGCTCTATGGTCTCCAGTTCCTGGGCCGCGGCTGTTTCGGCGGCGTGAAAACCGGCGTCGGTGAGCTTGTCGTCTTTGAAGAAGCGCTGCTGGTAGCTGACACAGCCCATGGACAGGCTGGCCAGGCGCCGCGTCTCCAGGCCGCGGCCAATGATGAACTCGGTGCTGCCACCGCCGATGTCCAGCACCAGGCGGTTGTCGCTGCCGGGCTGGGTTTGGGCTACCCCCTGATAGATGAGGCGGGCCTCTTCGGCACCGGAGATGACTTCTATTGGGTAGGGATAGACGGCGCGGGCGGCCTTGATGAAGGCGTCGCCGTTGGCGGCGCGGCGCAAGGTGTAGGTAGCGACTGTGCGCACCCGCTCCTTGGGGATGTCGCCGACGATCTCCCGGAAGCGGGCCAGGCAGTCCAGGCCGCGGGCCATGGCGGCCTCGTCCAACTGATGGTCTTCGCTCAGCCCCTCGGCAAGGCGTACCCTTTCCTTGACCTTGGTGAGGATGCGAAAGGCCCCTTTGCAGTAAGAGGCCTTCAGCAGGTGAAAGGAGTTGGAGCCCAGGTCGACGCAGACCAGGGGGGCTTCAAAATCATCCGTCAAGCTTGTCTCCTTGCTCCAGCTGGCAGAGGTAGTCGTAGATGGCGAGCTGGGAGCGAAGCTTGCGCCTGTTGCCGCGCCGGACGTATTTATTCTGTTGATCCATGTCGAGGATCCTGGCCTTGGTGGTGTCGCTGAAATGCAAGGCCAGGATATCGAGAATACGGCGCTTTAGCGTCGGGTCAAGTATGGGGGTGCCCACCTCCACCCTCAGATCCAGGTTGCGGGTCATGAGATCGGCGGAGCTGATATAGACGAGATCCTGGCCGCCGGCATGGAACACCATCACCCTGGGGTGCTCCAGCAGGCGGTCCACTATGCTGATGGCGCGGATGTTCTCCGACAATCCCGGCACCCCGGGGCGCAGGGAACACATGCCGCGGATGATCAGCCTGACCTTCACCCCGTTCTGGCTGGCGTGGTAGAGGCGCTGGTTCAGCTCTTTGTCCACCAGGTTGTTGACCTTGAAGGTGATGGCGGCCGGCAGGCCCTTCTTGGCGTTGTCTATCTCCTGGTCCACCAGGGCCAGCAGCTTGCGGCGGGCGTTGACGGGGGAGACCAGCAGGTGGTTGAACTTGAAACGCTTGTAGGAGTTGATGATGAAGTCGAAGACGTTGTCCGCTTCTGCCGCCAGTTCGTCATGGGTGGTGAAGAGGCTGAAGTCGGTATAGACCTTGGCGGTCTTCTCGTGGAAGTTGCCGGTGCCGATATGGGCGTAGCGCTTGAGGCCCGCTTCTTCCTCGCGGGTCACCACGCACAGCTTGCAATGCACCTTGAGGCTGGGGATACCGAAGGCCACCCTAATGCCGGCCTCGGTCATCTTCCTGGCCCACTCGATGTTGGCCGCCTCGTCGAAGCGGGCCCGCAGTTCGATGACGGCCAGCACCTGTTTGCCGTTGTGGACGGCGTCGATCAGCGACTGCACCACCCGGGAGTCCCTGGCCAGGCGGTAGAAGTTGATCTTGATGGTCTTGACCTTGGGATCGAAGGCGGCCTGGCGCACGAACTCGGTGAAGTGGCGGAACTTGTAGTAGGGGTAGTGCACCAGCACGTCGCCGGCAGCTATGGCGTCGAAGACGGTGTCGTGGTCGCGGAAAGCGCGGCTGGTGATGGGGGGCAGCTTGGGGTTTTCCAAGTACTTGCGGCCCACGTTGGGGAAGGCGATGAAGTCCTTGAAATTGTGGTAGCGGCCGCCCGGTACCATGGCGTCCAAGTTGGAGATCCCCAGTTCCTTGACCAGCATGTCCAGCATAGGTTGGGGCATGTCGCGGTCATAGACCAGCCGCACCGGCTCTGCGGTGAGGCGTTGCTTTAGCCCCAGGCTGGTCTGTTCCAGCAGGCTCAGGGAGATCTCCTCTTCCAGCTCATAGTCGGCGTCCCGGGTCATCTTCATCGAATAGGCCGCCAGGCTGTCGAAATCGAAGAAGCCGCGGAAGATCTGGTTGAGGCATAGGCGCAGGATATTGTCGAGCAAGATCAGGGTCTTGCGCTGGCGCGGCCTGTCGTCAGGCACCTTGACGAAGCGGGGCACCGAGCTGGCCGGCACCTCCACCATGGCGTATTGCACGGTATCGCCTTTTTTGATCTCCACCACCAGGTAAGTGGCGTCGTCCTTGAGGCTGACCACCAGATCCACGCCCTTGCGGATGATGATGGGGGCCACATGGCGCAGTATCTTCTGCTGGAAGTAGTCGTCCACCCAGGCTTTCTGGCTGTCGCTCAATTGCTGCTCATTGACCAGCACTATGTGGTAGCGGGCCAGGGCCAGCATGCATTCGTGGTGCAGCTCGTCGAAGCGGGCCTGCAGGCTCATCACTTTCTGCTGGATCTTGCCCAGCAGCTCCATGGCCTCAGGGTCGGAGCCGTCTTCCTCGTGCTGTTGGGCGCGGCGGCGCACGTCGGCCACCCGTACCCGGAAGAACTCGTCCATGTTATTGGAGAAGATCCCGAGGAAGCGGATCCGTTCAATGATGGGGACCGTCTTGTCGGCTGCTTCCTGCAGCACCCGCTCGTTGAAGGACAACCAGGACAGTTCTTTATCGAAAAAAGGCGAGACTTGGCTCATCGACCGTACATCCATAAGTCGGAGGAGTCCTCATTCTAGGGAAGCGGCAGGCGGCGAAGATGACATTTATGTTACAGTCGGTTCGTCCAGCTCCAGCATCCAGTCGTCACCGCAGGCTTCCAACTGTTGGCGGATCTCGTCCAGGGGAACCTCCTTGGGCACCCGCATCCTGGCCTTGGCGAAGAAGAGCTCGCCGTAGTTGTGGGCCGGGCGGCAACCGGTGGTCATCTCCTCGATGTTGACCCCCAGCCTCGACAGGGTGCTGGTGAATTCATGGACTATGCCGGTGCGGTCGTTGGCCACCAGGCTGAGGTTGACTTCCCTGGACTCGCCGCTGCCGGGCATCAGGTTGCCCTCGGCGATGCGGATATCCAGATCGGTCAGGTCCTTGGTGGCGGCCTCGAAGGCGATGAAGTGTTCCTCGGGGATCTTGACGTCCACTATGCCGGCGAAGCGGCCGGCCAGGTGGGCCAAACTGGCACCGTACCAGCTACCTTGGTGCTCGAATACCAACCTGGACAGTTTCTCGACGATGCCGGGCTTGTCGGGGCCAAAAACACATAAAGCCAAGTGGCGCATAAGGATTCCTTATCTTGCTGTTATTTAAAGAATTAACACCCCTTTGGCAGGCTGTAAAGCAAAGGGTCTGTAACTTAACTGTCATAAAACTTCCATATAATTCCCGCTGAATTCCCCTCCCGAGGTCTCCATGGCTCAAGCGCAATCCCTGCACCTGGCCGCTAACCGCCGTCGTCTTGTGAAAGACCGCCTTACCCAGTATGGCGTGACTTTGGGCGGCGTGATGGTGCTGGTGGCCTTGCTGCTGATTTTCTTCTACCTGCTCTACGTGGTCGCTCCCCTGTTCAAGGGCGCCAAGGTGGAAGAAAAAGCCAACTGGCCGGCAGGGCAGGGGGCCAGCCTGGCCCTGGGGCTGGACGAGCAGAATGCCGTGGGCTATCGCATCAGCGCCGATGGCCAGGTCCATTTCTTTGCCGTGCAGGGCAAGGACGCCGGCAAGGCCCTGGCCGACATCAAGCTGGATGGCCCCATCAGCGCCCTGGCCGCTGCCCTGCCGGCGCAGCAGAGCTATGCCCTGGTCCAAGGCGGCGACAGCGTCGTGATCATCAAACCCGACTTCAAGGTGATCTACGGCGATCAGGGCCGTAAGGTGGTGCCGGCCCTGAGCTACCCCCTGGGGGAGGCGCTGCGGGCCGTGGTGCCGGCCGGCCACGGCGTCCAGGCCCTGGGGTTCGAATACGGCAAGGACGGCGCCCTGATCCTGGCCCTGGATGACGCCGGCAAGCTTTGGCTTAACCGCCTGGATGCCCAGGAAAACTTCCTGACCGGGGAAACCGACTGGCAGCAGAGCCAAGTGGAGCTGCCCACCGACGGCCACAAGCCCAGCCTGCTCAAGGTCAACGCCAACCTGCGCCAGGCTTATGCCCTGGTCGGGGACAAACTGCTGGTCTACGACCTGTCCCAGCCGGACGACCCCAAGCTCGCCCAGGTGCTGACGGTGGCAGGATCTGGGGAAAAGATCACAGCCTTTACCCTGCTGTCCGGCTCCAGCTCGCTGCTGCTGGGCAGCGACCAGGGCAAGATCAGCCAGTGGTTCGAAGTGGTGGGTGACGAGGGTAGGCATTTTGCCCATATCCGCGATTTCGACCTGGGCCAGCCGGTGGCGGCCCTGGCGGCCGAATACAATCGCAAGGGCTTCGTGGCCGCCGGCAGCCGGGGGAACGTCACCCTCTTCCATGCCACCTCCGAAGCGAGGCTGGCCAGCTTCGACGGCCAAAGGCCGATACAGATGCTGGCCTACGCCCCCCGCGCCAACGGCCTGCTGGCGGTGGACGCCCAGCAGCTGCATTTCTACAAGGTGGTCAATCCCCATCCCGAGGTGAGCTGGAAGGCCCTTTGGGAAAAGGTCTGGTACGAAGGCTATGCCAAGCCGGATTACGTCTGGCAGTCCAGCTCCGGTTCCGACGACTTCGAGCCCAAGCTGAGCCTGATGCCCCTGGCCTTCGGCACCCTCAAAGCCGCCTTCTACGCCATGCTCTTTGCCACGCCTCTGGCCCTGGCCGGTGCCATCTACACCGCTTACTTCATGTCGGATGGCATGCGCCGCTTTATCAAGCCGACGGTGGAGATCATGGAGGCCCTGCCCACCGTCATTCTGGGCTTCCTGGCCGGGCTCTGGCTGGCACCGCTGGTGGAGGACCACCTGCCGGGGATAGTGGCGCTGCTGCTGGTGCTGCCCCTGACCATGCTGTTGGCGGCCTTCGGCTGGCACCAACTGCCGGAGCCGGTCCGCCACAAGGTGCCCGATGGCTGGCAGGCGCTGCTGCTGGTGCTGCCGCTGTTGCTGGTGGGCTACGGCACCATGGCCTTGAGCCCGCTGCTGGAGCAGTGGTGGTTTGGTGGTGACACCCGCCTCTACTTCACCAATGTGCTGGGCATCAACTTTGACCAGCGCAATTCCCTGGTGGTGGGTATCGCCATGGGCTTTGCGGTGATCCCCACCATCTTCACCATCGCCGAAGACGCGATCTACTCTGTGCCCAAGCACCTGTCCCAAGGCTCCCTGGCGTTAGGGGCCACGTCCTGGCAGACCCTGACCCGGGTGGTGCTGCTCACCGCCAGCCCCGGCATCTTCTCGGCGGTGATGATGGGCGTGGGCAGGGCCGTGGGGGAAACCATGATAGTGCTGATGGCCACCGGCAACACCCCCATCATGGACTGGAACATCTTCGAGGGTATGCGCACCCTGGCGGCCAACATCGCCGTGGAAATGGGGGAGTCCGAAGTGGCCAGCTCCCATTACCGGGTACTGTTCCTGGCGGCCTTCGTACTCTTCTTGTTCACCTTCCTGTTCAACACAGTCGCCGAATTCGTTCGCCAGCGGCTGCGTGAAAAATACAGCTCACTCTGAGGCCTGAGATGAAGAACTGGTTCAAATCGGGCAACCCCTGGATCTGGATGACGGCCGGCGCCGTCAGCTTGAGCCTTATCGCCGTGCTGGGCCTCTTGCTGCTCATCGCCTGGCGCGGCCTCACCTACTTCTGGCCGGCGGATGTCTACCGTTTCGAGGTAGCCCAGCCCGGCGGCGCCACCCAGGTGGTGATAGGGGAGCTGCATGACGGAGAAGAGGTGCCGGTGGCGCGGCTGAGGGCCAACGGCCGCAAGCTGCCCGGCCTGGCCGATGACGCCTTCGTCACCCGCTATCTGGTTAAGACCGGCAACAGGGACATTTTGGGGCTGGATTTTCGCACCCTGCTGGCGCCGGACATCCTGTCCAGGACTGCCCCCAAGGGGCTGGCGGTGCTGGAGCGGGAAGAGAACGGCAACTTCTACGGTTTTATCCAGTCCCTTCAGTTAAAAGGTCAGACCATTTCTGGTGAGGGCCTGAAAGCGGCCCTGGCCAAGGAAGCGGCAGACTTTACGCGGCTGCGGGCCCAGGCCGAAAGCCTGCAGAAGGACGACATAGGCCGTGTCAATTACCAGTTGGAAAAGCTGCGCCTCAAGGAGAAGCGCCTGCAGATGGACGGCCAGCTGACAGCCAAGGCCAAGGCCGATATCGCCGCCGGGCGCCAGCAGCTACATCAGCAGTACCAGGTGCTGGAGAAGCAGCTGTTCGCCCTGCGCGGGGCCATGGATGGTGCCTTCGTCACCGTAAAGGAGATGGGTGGCAAGGATATCCCGTTGCCGCTGGCCAAGGTGCTGGACGTCAGCTACCCCAACGACATGAGCCTCTGGCAGAAGCTGGGGCGCTACTTCGTCAAGCTGGGCCATTTCCTGTCGGATTCACCCCGCGAGGCCAATACCGAGGGCGGCGTCTTCCCGGCCATCTTCGGCACCGTCTTCATGGTGCTCTTGATGTCGGTGATCGTGACCCCTTTCGGGGTCATCGCCGCCATCTACCTCCATGAGTACGCGGGCCGCAACAACATCACCAAGGTGATCCGCATCGCCGTCATCAACCTGGCCGGGGTGCCCTCCATCGTCTACGGCGTCTTCGGCCTGGGCTTTTTCGTCTATTTCCTTGGCAGCAACATCGACAAGCTGTTCTTCCCCGAGGCCCTGCCCACCCCCACCTTCGGCAGCCCTGGGGTGCTCTGGTCGGCCCTGACGTTGGCCATACTGACGTTGCCTGTGGTCATCGTCTCCACCGAGGAAGGCCTGTCCCGCATCCCGTCGAGCCTGCGCCAGGGCTCCCTGGCCCTGGGGGCCACCAAGGCCGAGACCCTGTGGCGTATCGTCATCCCCATGGCCAGCCCTGCCATCATGACAGGCCTTATCCTGGCCGTGGCCAGGGCCGCCGGCGAGGTGGCGCCGCTGATGCTGGTGGGGGTGGTAAAATTGGCCCCCAGCCTGCCGGTGGACGGCAACTTCCCCTTCGTGCACCTGGACCGCAAGTTCATGCACCTGGGCTTCCACATCTATGACGTGGGTTTCCAGAGCCCCAACGTCGAGGCGGCCCGGCCGCTGGTCTATGCCACCGCTTTCCTGCTGGTGGCTGTTATCATGACCCTGAACCTGACCGCCATCGGGATCCGCAACCACCTGCGGGAAAAATTCCGGGCGCTGGACCATTAAGAGGCTGCGATACGTGATCTCCATCCGACCCGACATGACCCCTGACGAGGTGAAGCTGGATCTGGCCAACCTGCCGCCGGAACAGACCGCCCTCACCATCAAGGATCTCAACCTCTTCTATGGCCAGACCCAGGTCTTGTTCGACATCTCCATGGCCATCCCCAAGGGGCAGGTGACCGCCTTCATAGGCCCCTCAGGCTGCGGCAAGTCCACCTTGCTGCGCTGCATCAACCGCATGAACGACCTGGTAGACGGCTGCCGGGTGGAGGGGGAGATAGGGCTGCACGGCAACAACATCTACGACAAGAGCGTGGACGTGGCGGCCCTGCGGCGCCGGGTCGGCATGGTATTCCAGCGCCCGAACCCCTTCCCCAAGTCCATCTACGAGAACGTGGTCTATGGCCTGCGGCTGCAGGGCATCAACGACAGGCGGGTGCTGGACGAGGCGGTGGAAAGATCCCTCAAGGGCGCGGCCCTCTGGGGCGAGGTGAAGGACAGGCTCAATGAAAACGCCTTTGGCCTCTCCGGCGGCCAGCAGCAGCGCCTGGTGATCGCCCGCGCCATCGCCATAGAGCCGGAGGTATTGCTGCTGGACGAGCCCACCTCGGCCCTGGACCCCATCTCGACCCTGACCATCGAAGAGCTGATCAACGACCTCAAGAAGCGCTTCACCGTGGTCATCGTCACCCACAACATGCAGCAGGCGGCCCGGGTCTCGGACCAGACCGCCTTCATGTACATGGGGGAACTGATTGAGTATGCCGACACCAACAGCATCTTCACCAAGCCGATGAAGAAGAAGACCGAAGACTACATCACAGGCCGTTACGGTTAAGGAGCCGCCATGGATAACCTGAATCTTTCCAAGCACATCTCCGGCCAGTTCAACCAGGAACTGGAGCATGTGCGCAACATGGTGCTGACCATGGGCGGCCTGGTGGAAAAACAGCTGGACGACGCCATCCGCGCCGTCCACGACAGGGACGCCGTCCTGGCCGAGAAGGTGATCGAAGGGGATCGTCAGGTCAACGCCATGGAGGTGGCCATCGACGAGGAGTGCACCCGCATCATAGCCCGGCGCCAGCCGGCGGCCTCGGACCTGCGCCTGGTGGTCGCCATCATCAAGACCATCGCCGACTTGGAGCGCATCGGCGATACGGCCGAGCGCATCGCCAAGATCGCCCTGGCCAGCTATTCCGGCCAGCAGATCACCCTGCTGGTGAGCCTCGAATCCATGGCCCACCACGTGCTGAAGATGGTGCGCGACACCCTGGACGCCTTTGCCCGCATGGACGTGGACGCCGCCCTGTCCCTGCATGCCGAGGACGCCAGGGTCGACCGGGAGTACGAGTCTTTGTTCCGGGAACTGATGACCTACATGATGGAAGATCCCCGCTCCATCCCCAAGATCCTGGAAGTGATGTGGGCGGCCAGGGCCTTGGAGCGCATCGGCGACCGCTGCCAGAACATCTGCGAGTACATCATCTACTTCGTCAAGGGCAAGGACGTGCGGCACCTGGCCCGCGCCGATTTCGAGAAGGACATCAAGGGATAAAAAAGGCGCCGCAAGGCGCCTTTTTCAATAGCGTTCCGGCACCCAGCTGCGCTCCTTGCCCGGCGGCAGTTCCTTGCCCCGCACGTCCTCCAGATGGACCTTGGGATATTGGGTCCTGTGGTAGGGGATCTGGCTGAGTAGATGGCTGATGCAGTTGAGGCGGGCCTTTTTCTTGTCGTTGGCCTCGACGATGAACCAGGGGCAATGGGGATGGTCGGTGACGTCCAGCAGGCGGTCGCGGGCCTTGGCGTACTCCTGCCAGCGCTCCCGGCCCTTGAGGTCCATCTCCGAAAACTTCCAGCGCTTCAGGGGGTCGTCCAGGCGCGACTGGAAGCGCCGCTCCTGCTCTTCGGGGGACACGTTCAGCCAGTACTTGATCAGGATGATGCCGTCATCCACCAGCAGTTTCTCGAACTGGGGGCAGGCCGCCAGGAAGGCCTCGTACTGTTCGTGACTGCAAAAGCCCATCACCTTTTCCACCCCGGCCCTGTTGTACCAAGAGCGGTCGAAGAGGGCTATTTCCCCCGCCGCCGGCAGGTGCGCCACGTAGCGCTGGAAATACCACTGGCTGGTCTCCCGCTCTGTCGGTACCCCCAGGGCCACCACTTTGACGTGGCGGGGGTTGAGGTGCTCTGTGATGGTCTTGATGATGCCGCCCTTACCGGCGGCGTCCCTGCCTTCGAAGAGCACCACCACCCGCAGCCCTTGACGCTGCACCCACTGCTGGAGCTGCACCAGCTCCAGATGCAGTTTTTCCAGGGCTTCCAGGTACTTGTCCTTTTTCATGCTTTCATCCCCTGAATGTGCTGCCACTGGGCCTCGGTGACCGGCATTACCGACAGCCTGTTGCCCTTTTGCACCAAGGGCATTTCAGCCAGGGCCTCGTCGGCCTTGAGACGGGAGAGGCTCAGCACCCTGGGCCAGGCCTCCACAAAAGCCACGTCCACTCTTATCCAGCGGGGCTTGGCGGGGTCGGACTTGGCGTCGAAGTAGGGGCTGTCTGGGTCGAACTGGGTGGCGTCCACGTAGTTTTCCCGCACCACCTTGGCCACGCCCGCTATGCCCACGTCCTTGCAACTGGAGTGGTAGATAAAGGCGAGATCCCCTTCTTTCATCTCCTTCATGAAGTTGCGGGCCTGGTAATTTCGGACTCCTTCCCAAGGGCTGACATCTTGGCTGAGTAAATCCTTAATGGAAAAGACATCTGGTTCTGTTTTCATCAACCAGTAGGTCATCTTCTTTTTCCCTGTGCCATATTTTTAATTGGCAGCCTAGCAAGACAAAGGAGGAGCTTCCATGGTCAGTATGGAGAAGTTGTCGGTAGGGATGTTTTACAAAAGCCTTAACGGCATTGGTCGTATCGTCGCCATTGACGAAACCGATGATCTGGTCACCATCAGGGATCTGGATCATAGCCACACCACAGTCGCCCATATCTCACAGCTGGACCCAGGCCTGCTGCTGGATGAGCGCATGATGTGGGAGTGCGAAGACTAGCCCGCCCGACAATAGACTCCCATTAACAACGCCCTCTTTTATGCAAGTGACATCAGTCACTTGTTTTTTTATGGGGCTGTGGTGAGGGGGCTTTCCGGGTGGCATAAATGATCACCCAATAATCCACATAGGGTGAAAACCACTTATAAAAATGACCGACACCAAAGCGGTCAAATTCTTGGTAAGACGGATCTTCCCGCAGCAGCAGGTTGGCGTGGCCGACGGACTGGGTGAGGGCATTCCAGGCATCCCGGCCATTTTCCATGCCGCCGGCCAACACCTCCAGATTGTTGACGGTCTTGCTGGGAAAATTGTCGGGCAGGGGGTAACCGGCCAAGCGGACGAAGTCATTGACGCCGAGGCTGGACGTGATCATATGGCTGAGCTTGCCCCGCTGCGCCACCATGGCCGCCCTTGCCCTGGCAATCCAGGTCAGGTCCTGATCGCAATTCAGCGGCTTCTGAATATGGTGCTTGTCCGAGATCAGGGCTTTGGCCAGCTCTAGCTCTTCTGGCGTCAACTGGCAATTGCCAAGGCCCATGGCGAGGACAAGGAGGGAAGCTGTCATGGTCAATCCTTTAACCTGTTGTCATTTAAAGGATTAACCTTAATTAATCATGGATGCAACCTGGCCTTGCTTATAAATCACTACAGCGTGGAGTGGGGATGAACTATCATTATGGCGAAGGATATAGAGGTGTTTAATCGGAACTGCCTATAATGAGACTGCCCAGCATCAAGAACCTCACTTACCTGCTCGCGCTGGAAGAGCACCAAAATTTCAACAGGGCCGCCCGCGCCTGCAATGTTTCCCAGTCCACCCTCTCTGCTGGGATCCAGAACCTGGAAGAGCAGTTGGGCTGCCAGCTCATCGAGCGGGACAACAAGTCCTTCCTCTTTACCGCCACTGGCCTGGAAGCGGTCAGCCGGGCCAGGGACATCGTCAATCATACCCGGGACCTGGTGGAGTTCGTCCAACACCAGGCCTCGCCCATGAGCGGTGAAGTGCGCCTGGGCTGCATCCCCACCATAGCGCCCTTTCTGTTGTCCAAGGTGGTGACCCAGGTCAATACCGTTTATCCGGAGCTCAAGCTGCTGCTCAGGGAAGACACCACCCAGAACCTGATGGACATGCTGGAAAAAGGGGAGCTGGATCTGGTGCTGCTGGCCCTGCCGGTGGATACCAAGGGCTTCCATACCATGCGCCTGGGTAAGGACCCCTTCAGCCAAGTGATGCACAAGGAGCTGGCCGCAAAATGGGGCCAGGAGCCGGACTTGAAGAAACTGCCGGAACGCAGCGTCTTCCTGCTGGAGAAGGAGCATTGCCTGACCGAGCATGCCGTCAGTGCCTGCCACCTCACCGATTCCACCAAGATCAATCCCTTCGCCGCCACCAGCCTTCATACGCTGGTGCAGATGGTCAACGCCAAGCTGGGCACCACCTTCCTGCCGCAGCTGGCCATCGATGCCGGCATACTGACCGGCACCGAACTGGTGGCCAGCCGCCTCCACGACGACAACGCCTACCGGGAAATAGGCCTGGTGTGGCGCCAGACTTCCAGCCGTATCCGCACCTACCGCAGCCTGGGAGAGCTGGTCGCCAAGTCCTTGCCCGAGCCGCTGCTGTGAAAGGGTTGCGTATCGGCGTCGGTGTGGCCGTCGTCAGGGAGGGGCGGGTACTGCTGGGCCAGCGCCTAGGCAGCCACGGGGCCGGGCACTGGGCCTTTCCTGGTGGCCATTTGGAAGAGGGTGAGTCTCCCCTGCAATGTGCCGCCCGTGAGCTCAAGGAAGAAACGGGCCTTGAGCTCCTTGAGCCCCGCCTTTTTGCCGTGACTCATGACCTTTATCCAGAAGGCCCCCAGTACCTGACCCTCTTTGTCAGCGGCACAGTCGCCGGTGACCTGGAGCCGGCCTTGCTGGAGCCGGAAAAATGCACTGGCTGGCATTGGTTCAGCTGGGGCGCCATACCCCAACCCCGCTTTCTTTCCCTTCAGAACCTGCTGACCAGCGGTTTCCCCTTGCCTCAGTAACTCACTTTCCTTTCAACGCCTTAGCTTTCCATTTTCTCACTGCCTTAGGGTTGGCTCTCCAGCCACCCTGGCCAGCCGATGGCGCCAACTCTTTGATATCACTTTGTTTAAAACACAAAGCCAGTCTTTGCAGATTGTATATTTGTAATATAAATACAAAAAACTTTCACTTTGGCTTTCTATCCTGAAACTGATGTTCATGACGCGTGCTGACAAATGGTATTACCAATAAGAGTTTTGACTCTAATTGGTAAATCCAAAAATATTTATATAAAACAGTAAGTTAAAAAGTAAATTTGGTGTTGTTTAAATTTTGTTGTTGAACATTCTGGCAAGGTGCTTCAGGGTTAATGGCATCGGAGTGAGCCAGGCAAGGTGCTTTTGGGAAACTTGTTTGGTGGTTACAAGGTTACATATGAAAGTTTTTGGAGGCCGAATGCTGAAGGTGCAGAACGGGCTGACCCTGGAGCAGAAAGCGCTGCTGGGAGAAGCGGCCCAGGGGTGGATACAGGAATTACTGTCGGCCTTCGCCGGCCAGGTGCCCCAGTTGCTGACGACCAGGGACAGACGGCAGCAAGCCTTTGATGCCGGCGCCTTGCCGGACTTCCTGCCAGAGACCGAGGCTATCCGCGGCGGCCACTGGCAGATCCGCGGTATCCCTGCCGATCTGCAGGACAGGCGGGTGGAGATCACCGGCCCCACCGATCGCAAGATGGTGATCAATGCCTTGAACGCCGGCACCCGCGTCTTCATGGCCGACTTCGAAGATTCCCTGTCACCTACCTGGCCTGCGGTGATGCAGGGCCAGGTCAACCTGCGCGACGCCGTGGACGGGACCATCAGCTACACCGATCCCGCTTCCGGCAAGTACTACAGCCTGTGCGGCAAGCCGGCGGTGCTGATCTGCCGGGTTCGGGGCCTGCACCTGCCGGAGAAGCATGTGACCTTCAACGGCCAGGTGGTGCCCGGTTGCCTTTGGGACTTTGCCCTCTATTTCTTCCACAACCACAAGCGGCTGCTGGAAAACGGCTCTGGCCCCTATTTCTACCTGCCCAAGCTGCAGAGCCATCTTGAGGCGCGTTTCTGGAGCCAGGTGTTCTGCTTCACCGAAGACAGGTTCGGCCTGCCGCGGGGCACCATCAAGGCCACAGTGCTGATCGAGACCTTGCCGGCGGTGTTCGAGATGGACGAGATCCTGTTCGAACTCAAGGACCACATAGTGGCCCTCAATTGCGGCCGCTGGGATTACATCTTCAGCTACATCAAGACGTTGGGTAACCACCCTGACCGGGTGCTGCCGGACCGCCAACAGGTGACCATGGACCAGCCCTTCCTCAGCGCTTACTCGCGGTTGCTGATCCGCACCTGCCACAGGCGCGGTGCCCTGGCCATGGGCGGCATGGCCGCCTTCATCCCCGCCAAGGAGCCAGAGCGCAACCAGTGGGTGCTGAACAAGGTCCGCCAGGACAAAGAGCTGGAAGCCCACAACGGCCATGACGGCACCTGGGTGGCCCATCCCGGCCTGGTAGGCACGGCCATGGCGGTGTTCGACGCCGCGCTGGGGGACAAGCCCAACCAGCTGCACCTTAGCCGCGAAGGGGACGCCCCCATCACCGCCACCGAGCTGCTGGCTCCCTGCGAAGGGGAGCGTACCGAGGCCGGCATGCGCACCAACATCCGGGTGGCGCTGCAGTACATCGAGGCCTGGATAGGGGGCAACGGCTGCGTGCCCATCTACGGCCTGATGGAAGACGCCGCCACCGCCGAGATCTGCCGCGCCTCCATCTGGCAATGGCTGCGCCACGGCAAGGCGCTGAGCAACGGCCTGAAGGTTACGGCCGAGCTGTTCGGGCGTTGTTTGAAAGAGGAAATGGCACAGGTTCGCGAGGAACTGGGTGCCGAGCGTTTCGACAATGGCCGTTTCCGTGAGGCTGCGGAGCTGCTGACCCGGATCACCGTATCCGACAGCTTCGTGCCCTTTTTGACCGAACCCGGCTACACCCTAATCGACTGAAGGAAGGACCAACTGATGAACAGGCAACAGCAAATCGACACCCTGAAACAGGACTGGGCTGAAAACCCCCGCTGGAAAGGCATAGAGCGCACCTACAGCGCCGAGGACGTGGTGCGCCTTCGCGGCTCAGTCCAGCCCGAGCATACCCTGGCTCGTCTCGGTGCCGAAAAGCTCTGGCAGCTGGTCAACGAAGGGGCCCGCCCCAGCTTCAGGCCCGACAAGGACTTCGTCAACGCCATGGGCGCCCTGACCGGCGGCCAGGCCGTGCAGCAGGTCAAGGCCGGTATCCAGGCTATTTACCTGTCCGGCTGGCAGGTGGCCGCCGACAACAACAGCTACCAGTCCATGTACCCCGATCAGTCCCTGTACCCGGTGGACTCGGTGCCGGCCGTGGTCAAGCGCATCAACAATGCCTTCCGCCGCGCCGACCAGATCCAGTGGCATAAGGGCAAGAACCCGGGTGATGCCGGCTATATCGACTACTTTGCTCCCATAGTCGCCGACGCCGAAGCCGGCTTTGGTGGCGTGCTCAACGCCTACGAGCTGATGAAGTCCATGATCGAAGCGGGCGCCGCCGGCGTGCACTTCGAGGACCAGCTGGCCTCGGTCAAGAAATGTGGCCACATGGGCGGCAAGGTGCTGGTGCCTACTCAGGAAGCTATCCAGAAGCTGATCTCAGCCCGCCTGGCCGCCGACGTCGCCGGCGTGCCCACCATAGTGCTGGCCCGCACCGACGCCAACGCTGCCGATCTCATCACCAGCGACTGCGACGATTACGACAAGCCCTTCGTTACCGGTGAACGTACCAGCGAAGGCTTCTACCGGGTCCGCGCCGGCATCGAGCAGGCCATAGCCCGCGGCCTGGCCTATGCCCCCTACGCCGACCTGCTGTGGTGCGAGACCGCCAAGCCGGACCTGGAAGAGGCGCGCCGCTTCGCCGAGGCCATCCATGCTAAGTACCCCGGCAAACTGCTGGCCTACAACTGCTCGCCGTCCTTCAACTGGAAGAAGAACCTGGACGACGCCACCATCGCCAAGTTCCAGCGCGAACTGTCGGCCATGGGCTACAAGTTCCAGTTCATTACCCTGGCCGGCATCCACAACATGTGGTTCAGCATGTTCAACCTGGCCTACGACTACGCCCGCAATGACATGGCGGCCTACGTCAAGATGCAGGAAGAAGAGTTTGCCGCCGCCGACCGGGGCTACAGCTTCGTCGCCCACCAGCAGGAAGTGGGTACCGGCTACTTCGACGATATGACCACCGTCATCCAAGGCGGTCATTCTTCGGTCACGGCTCTCAAGGGCTCCACCGAGGAAGATCAGTTCCACTGAAACAACACAGTTCCTAAGCACTTGGCGGCCTTCAGGCCGCCTTTTTTTGTTCCCGAATTTTTCTCGAACGGATTGTCTCAATAGATGGAGGTGGGCCCTAAGGTTGCCTTAAGTTGCGCCAACCAGCCTTAAATGGCGGCTGACCAAGAGGTTTTTTCCATGCTAGCCAAATATGCAGAGGCGGATGTGCAGGTTCATCTGAGCCGAGAGGGAACGGAAACTTATGATCGTATCAAGCATTTTGCCTGCGCCCGCTACGCGGACGTGCACCAGGCCAGGCTCCGTCATTTCCTGCCTCTGCAGTACCTGCTGTCGAAAAACCAGCAGTGGCTGGCCAGTTGTGGCCTGCGCAATGCCGAGGGGCAGTCTCTCTACCTGGAACAATACCTGGACGAACCCATAGAGCGGCTGCTGGCGGCCAAGGTCGGCAGGCCGGTCGCCCGGGCCCAGGTGGTCGAAGTGGGTAACCTGGCCGGTGAGGCCGGCGGCGCCCGCTTGATGATCTTGGCTCTGACCCGTCACCTGGCCCAGTGCGGTGTCGACTATGTGGTTTTCACCGCGACCCGCGAGTTGCAGTCGGCCTTCGCCCGGCTGGGGCTTGAACCCTGGTTCCTGGCCGACGCCAGTGCCGAGCGCCTGAACGAAGGTGCCCAGGATTGGGGCCGCTATTACCAGAACAAGCCGGCCGTCTTTTCCGGCTCGGTACGGCTCGGCTGGGAAGCCATACAGCGCCAGCCACTGCTGATGCGGGTGCTGGCGAACATCAGCAATGAGGTTACCGATGTTGTATGAACACCTGGCACAGGCCTTGGCGCAAAGCCCCAAGGCCCTGCAAGGGAGCGATAGCACCCTGTCCGGCCAGGAACTGCTGGCCGCGGCCGGGACCCTTGCTGCTCGGCTCAAGGCGCTCGGGGTCAGGCGCCTTGGCCTCCTGATGGACAACGGCCCGGACTGGGCCATCGCCGATCTGGCCGCCCTCAAGGCCGGCCTGGTGTTGGTGCCCATCCCCACCTTCTTCAGCCGTGAGCAGCAACTGCACCTGCTCAAGGATGCCGGCCTTGATGCCGTGCTGGCTCCCGTGCCCTTGCCCCTGGCCAAGACGTCGGTGCAGATAGGGCAGGGGACTTTGAGCCTGCTGAGCCCGGATGAGGTGCAACCCCTGCCGGCCGGCACCGCCAAGATAACCTATACCTCTGGCACCACAGGCAAGCCCAAGGGGGTCTGCCTGTCCGAAGCCAACATGCTGGCGGTTTGCCAGGCGCTGCTGGGCGTTACCGACGAGCTGGGGGTGCAGCGACATCTCTGCCTGCTGCCCCTGGCGGTGCTCCTCGAAAACCTGGCCGGGCTCTATGTGCCCTGGCTGGCCGGAGCCTGCGTCACAGCCCTGCCCATGCAGGCTCTGGGCATGACAGGTTCCAGCGGCCTGGAGCCCGGCCAGATGCTGGAAACCCTGAGCCGTTACCAGCCCAACAGCCTGATCCTGGTGCCGGCGCTGCTGCCGGTGATCCTGGCCGGCAAGGCCAAGGGCCTGCCTGACAGCTACCTCTTCCTGGCCCTTGGCGGCGGCAAGACGGCCCTGGCCCAACTGGAGCAGGCCAAAGACTTGGGCCTGCCGCTCTTCGAGGGCTATGGCCTGTCCGAAGCCTGTTCGGTGGTGGCCCTGAATGGCCCCGGCACCAACCGCCTGGGCACTGTCGGCAAGGTGCTGCCCCATGTGACGGTGCGGCTGGCGGAAGACGGCGAAGTGCTGGTCCGCGGCAACAGCTTTCTCGGTTACCTGGGCCAGGCGCCCCAAACCGGCAGTGACTGGCTGGCCACCGGCGACCTCGGCGAGCTGGACCAGGGCGGTTTTCTCACTATCAAGGGCCGCAAGAAAGACACCATAGTCACCGCCATGGGCCGCAATGTTTCCCCCGAATGGCTGGAGGCCGAACTCTGCGCCTTAGCCGGCATCCGCCAGGCCTATGTGTATGGCGACGAGCAGAGCGAGCTCGCCGCCCTGGTGGTCACGGACCGCCAGGACCTGGACGCCCTGCTAACCCATTTCAATCAGCAGTTACCCGATTACGCCAGGCTGGCGCGGCTTATCGCTACGAGCGAACCCTTCAGCACCGAGCGCCAGGAGCTGACCGCCAATGGTCGCCTGCGCCGCGCCGAACTGGCGAAAAGGGTCAAGGAGTCATCCATGGGATTTTTCGAACGGCTCAAGGCCGAGACCCAGGCCGCCCAGCAATACCTGCTGGCCGCGCCTGCCATCCTCGCCTGCCAGCAGGGGGATGTGACATTGCCCCGCTACCAGGCCTTCCTCAATAACGCCTACCACCACGTCAAGCATACGGTGCCGCTGCTGATGGCCTGCGGCGCCCGCCTGGGGGACGACAAAGAATGGCTGCGCGAGGCCATCGCCGAATACATAGAGGAAGAATACGGCCACCACGAGTGGATCCTCGATGACATCCAAGCCGCCGGGGGCGACAGGGAGGCAGCCCGCCTCTCCAAGCCCAATTTCGAAACCGAGCTGATGGTGTCCTATGCCTACGACAGCGTGCAAAGGGGCAACCCGATCAGCTTCTTCGGCATGGTCTGGGTGCTGGAAGGCACCTCTGTGAACCTGGCCACCCCCATGGCGGATCTCATCCGCGCCAAGCTGGGCCTGAGCAAGTCCGCCTGCCGCTACCTCTATTCCCACGGCAGCCTGGACCAGCAGCACATAGGCTTCTTCGAGGGCCTGATGAACCGCGTCGATGACCCGGCCGACCAGGACGCCATCATCCACATGGCCAACCGCATGTATCGGCTCTACGGCGACATGTTCCGCAGCCTGCCCATGGAGGCGGCATGAAGCAGATACTCCTTACCGGCGCTACAGGCGGTATAGGCCAGGCCATAGCCCGGCAACTGGCAGGCGAAGGCCACAGCCTGGTGCTGGTGGCAAGGAATGAAGAGCAGCTCCAGGCCCTGGCCGACAGCCTGCCGGGGCAGCACCAGTGGCTGGGCATGGATCTGACCCGCCCAGACCTGAGTTCGGCCTTGGCCCAGGCGCTGGCGGCCCGGGATCTGCACCCGCAGATCCTCATCAACAACGCCGGCAGCAACGAGCTGCGCACCTTCGAAGACAGCGACTGGCAAAGTGTGGAAGCGCAGCTGCGCCTCAACCTGCTGGCGCCCATGGCGCTGGTCCACGGCCTGCTGCCGGGCCTGGAGCCGGAGGCGCAGATCATCAACATCGGCTCGGTGCTGGGGGAGATCGGCTATCCCGGCTACGTCGCCTATGGCGCCGCCAAGGGCGGCCTCAAGCGCTTTTCAGAAGCCCTGGGCCGGGAGCTCAAGGATAGGAACATCGCCGTCAGCTACCTGGCCCCCCGCTCCACAGACACCCCCCTCAACAGCCCCAACGTCGTGGCCCTCAACCAGGCGCTGGGTAACAAGGTGGACAAACCTGAGGTGGTGGCCAAGGCCGTCAGTCTGCTGATCAAAAGGCCCAAGGCCAACATGGTGCTGGGCTTTCCCGAAAAACTCTTTACCCGTATCAACGCCCTGCTGCCGGTCCTGGTGGACGGGGCCGTCGACAAACAACTGGCCGTCATCAAACGCCATGCCAAGGAGACCTTATGAATAAGTCCCTGTTAGCCGCCGTCAGCCTGCTGCTGAGCCCCATGTTGCTGGCGGCACCGCTCAGCCACTACCAGGACAGCTGGGCCCAGATCAAATACCAGATGGCCAAGAAGCAACAGGAAAAGGCCTTCGCTTCCCTGCGTGACGAGGTGCTGGCCGAGATCCAGGCCCACCCCGACAATGCCGACTACCTCATCTGGGGTGGTATCATCAACGCCAGCTATGCCGGGGCCAGAGGCGGCCTGGGGGCCCTGAAGTACGTCAAGGAGGCCAAGAAGGAACTGGAGCAGGCCATCAAGCTGGATCCCAACGCCTTGCAAGGCTCCGCTTATACTTCACTCGGCTCCCTCTACTACCAGGTGCCGGGCTGGCCCATCGGCTTTGGCGACGACGACAAGGCCGAGGCGAACCTGAAGAAGGCCCTGGCCATCAACCCAGACGGCATAGATCCCAACTTCTTCTACGGGGACTTCCTGCTCGAAGACAGGCATTATCAGGAGGCCAAGACCTACCTGGAGAAGGCCCTGGCCGCCAAACCGAGGCAGGGCAGGGAAGTGGCCGATGCCGGCCGCCGCGGCGAGATCCAGGAGCGGTTGGACAAGATCAATGCCAAACTCGGAAAAAGGAACAAGTAGCGAAGCCGATGCGATTACTGCTGGTTGAAGACGATGTACTGCTGGGCCAGGGCCTGGTGACGGCCCTGACTCGTGAAGGCTATGCCGTGGATTGGTTGCAGAGCGCCCTGGACGCCCGGCGGGCGGTGGCGGTGACCCACCCCGATATACTGGTACTGGACTGGCAGCTGCCGGACGGTACCGGCATCGAGCTGCTCAAGGGGTGGCGCCGTGAAGGCCTGGCGGCCCCCGTCTTGATGCTGACCGCCCGCGACGCCCTGGACGACCGTATCACAGGCCTCGACAGTGGCGCCGACGATTACCTGGTCAAGCCCTTCGAATCCCGGGAAATGCTGGCAAGGCTGCGGGCCTTGTCCAGGCGCCAACTGGCCCAGGTGGAGCCGGTGTTCAGCAATGGCCCCTTGTGCCTGGATCCCGCCCGCCACCAAGTGACGCTCGGCGGCGAGCCCGTTGCCCTGTCCCGGCGCGAATTCGCCCTGCTCCAGGAACTGATCCGCCAACCGGATCGGGTGCTGACCCGGGAGCAACTGGTGGAGCGGCTCTACAGCTGGGGTGAAGAGCTGGAATCCAATGCCCTCGAGGTCCATGTCCACCACCTGCGCAAGAAGCTGGGCAGCGAGGTGATCAAGACGCTGCGCGGCGTGGGTTACGTGATGCCCAAGCTGTCATGACCTCGATCCGCCGTTACTTTGCCCTGCGCTTCCTGTTGCTGTTCATCCTGGTCCAGGCCGGGGTCAGCCTCTTCGGTTACAACAGGGCGGCCCACGAGGCGGAGGAACTCTACGACGCCGAGCTGGCCCAGTCGGCCCGCATCATCATGGGCCTGGTGCAGCGGCCACTGGACACCGCCGGGCTGGAGGCCATCCGCAAGGCCCTGGCCACCGCCAGCCGCCAGCCCCTGGTGATGGGAGAAGACGAGCACGACCAGACCTTGTTCGGCCACCATTACGAGAAGAAGCTGGTGTTCCAGGTGTTCGGCCTGGACGGCGATTTGCTCTTTTCCAGCCTCGACAAGCCCATCGACCTCAAATCCCCCGGCTACCACTGGGTACAGACCGCTGACGGGGAACGCTGGCGGCTCTTTACCGTCTTCGACGACGAGGACAACTTCTGGCTGCAGACCGGCCAGTTGGCCGAAGTGCGGGAGGAGATCACCGAAGAGGCGGTGCTCAAGCCCAACCTCATTCAGTCGGCGATGATGATAGTGCTGGTGATGTTGATGTCGGGCCTGCTGATCACCCGGGGCCTCAAGCCCTTGCGGACCCTCTCGTCCCAAGTGGCCAAACGCACCCCAAGCCAGCTCTCGCCGCTGAAACTGGAACGCACCCCCAACGAGGTCAAGCCATTGGTCCAGGCCCTGAACGATCTGCTCCAGGCCCTGGAGGAAACCTTGATCAGGGAACGGCGTTTCACCGACGATGCCGCCCATGAGCTGCGCACTCCCCTGGCCGGAGCCCAGTTGCACCTGGACAATGCCATGGCTGCCGAGACGGAGCAGGAGCGCCAGGATTCCCTGAAGGCCGCCCGTACCGGCATTGCCCGCCTGAGCCACCTGGTGGATCAGTTGCTGACCCTGGCCCGCCTCGAAGGGGGCAAGCTGCTGCCCAAGATAGAGCAGGTGTCCATGGCCCAGCTGACCAAGGCGCTGCTGGTGGAGATGTATCCCCTGGCGGCCCGCAAGGAGCAGCAACTGTCCCTTCACGAAGCGGCGGATTGGCAACTCGATGGCGACAAGGCCCTGCTGGCAGTGATGGTGCGCAACCTGCTCGACAACGCCCTGCGCTACAGCCCGGAAGGCACCGAGGTCAGCATCAGCCTGGACGCCGGTGGTCTGATGGTGGACGACAGTGGCCCCGGCATAGCGCCACAGGACAGGGAGGCCTGCCTGGCCCGCTTCCATCGCCTGGCCACCAGCAACCAGAAGGAAGGAGCAGGCCTGGGCCTGGCCATAGTGGTGGAAGTGGTGCGCCGCCACGGCCTGGCCTTAAGCCTGGAAGACAGCCCCCTGGGCGGCTTGCGGGTGCGCATAAAAAAAGCCCGACCATAAGGCCGGGCATAAAAAAGACACAGGAAAGGTGACACAACAGGAATAAAGACTTGCTGTTCACAACAGCACTTCGTTGGGGGGAACAAATGTTTGCTCAATTACGAAGTGGCGCCAGTCTACCCCAGGATTTTCGCCGTCAACAAGGTAATTTGT